>CAOKRG010000007.1 GCA_948471095.1 uncultured Oscillospiraceae bacterium | reverse complement strand
ACGTGCTGGAGGGCGTGGCCATCATGAAGCACGAGGGCGTGGACGTGTCCATCACTGGCAACTCCACCAACCCCACCCGTTTCCAGCACCTGGTGGCGGGCACCTATAAGAAGTGGGCCCTGGAGAACGACAAGAAGTACTTCTCCGTGGCCTCCGGCGGCGGCACCGGCCGCACCCTGCACCCGGACAACATGGCGGCCGGCCCCGCTTCCTACGGCCTGACCGACTCCATGGGCCGTATGCACGGCGACGCCCAGTTTGCCGGCTCCTCTTCCGTGCCGGCCCACGTGGAAATGATGGGCCTGATGGGCATGGGCAACAACCCCATGGTGGGCGCGACCGTGGCCTGCGCCGTGGCTGTGTACGAGGGCCTGAGCAAGTAAGCAGAACATTCTGAACATAAAAAACCCGGCAGGGAGATGATCCCTGCCGGGTTTTTTCATTCGTCCGCCCACTGGCGGAAGAGGGAGCCAGGTCCATACACCCGCTCCAAGAGCTGATACAGCTGCTGGGGGCTCTCCTGGCAGCCGCCCTTCAGCCAAGTCACCAGCATAGAGGTCATGCCCGCCGTGAAAAAACTGAAATGGTAAGCCGCCTCCTCCGGGACGCCATGGCCCATGTCCTGCCGGTGGATCGTTTTGAGCTGCTCTTGATAAGGCGCGTTCATCATTTGGATGAGGTAGGAGGCGCGGTTCATCTCGTTGAAATACAGCATGTAAAATTCTTTGTACTCCCGCACAAACTCGAACACGCCCTCCAGGGCCGCGCGGAAGCCCCCACCCGCCTGGAAATTTTCCTGCATCCGGCTTTGGCACATCTCCGCCATGTGGCGCTCCACCTTCTCAAATAGATCGTACACGTCCAGATAGTGGGCGTAAAAGGTGGAGCGGTTGATTTGGGCCCGCTCACATATTTCGCGAACGGTAATTTTGCTTACGGGCTTCTTTCCCTCCACCATGGCGGCAAAGGCCGCGCGGACAATAGCCTCGTCCGTGTTTTGGGAACGCCGGTTGTTCGGCTTGTTCATTGCCTGCTCCCTTCTATTTTTCGCGATTATTCCAACACTCGTCTGAACATTGCCGGTTGAATCCAACATCTGTCTGTATTATACTATGGACAGAAGGAAAAAGCAAGGGGATTGAATCCAGCGGGAGTGCCCAACGCGTGTTTTAAGAAAAGGAGAAAGCCCCCTAAGCGCAACAGTAAAAGTTTCGTCAACCTTTGCAAAGGTTGCAGGGTTCTTAGGGGACTTGGCGAAGCCAACGTCATGAGTCCCTAAGCCGCCGGAGGGGGAAGATTGCCAGTGGCAATCGTTCTGACCCGACCGAGCCGGCAGGCGAGACCCCACTCCGTAACACTTCTAAAGTAAACTGCGCTTTGGACATTTCCAACCCCGCCGCAACAAAATTCAGAAGGGAGCCATTTCCATGGAAAACGAAAAAATGATGCGGGAAGCCCCAGCCTGGAAGCTGCTGATTACCATGGGCGTGCCCACCATTGTGGTGATGCTGGTAAACGTGCTGTACAACATGGCCGACGTGTTCTTTATGGGCCAGACCGGCCAGACCATGCAGGTGGCGGCCATCTCCCTGTGCGGGCCGGCCTTTAACCTGTTCAGCGGCGTGGGCACCCTGTTTGGGGCGGGAGCCTGCACGGCCATCGCCATTGCCCTGGGCCAGGGGGACCGGGACAAGGCCAAATATTACAGCTCCTTCTGCACCTGGGCCTCTGTGGCCTGCGGCCTGGTAATGGGAGCGCTGATGCTGGCCTTTATGGAGCCGCTGCTGGACCTGATGGGAGCCAACGGGGAAACCATGGGCTTTGCCCGGATCTACCTTACCATTGTGGCGCTGGGCTCGCCCGTTATGATGTTCACCACAAGCCTGGGCAACGCCCTGCGGGCAGACGGCTCCTCCGCGAAATCCATGCTCATCTCTCTGGCGGGCACCGGGGTCAACATTCTGCTGGACCCGCTCTTTATTCTGGACTTCGGCTGGGGCATCGGCGGCGCGGCGGCGGCCACGGTGCTGGGCAATGTGGTCACCTGTGCGCTGGTGGTTCTTCATGTGCGCAAGTCGGACTGCCTCAGCTTCTCCCCCAAGTATTTTACCCTGAAACCCCAGGTCTCCCTGCGGGTAATGGGCCTGGGCCTACCCATGGCCGCGGGCGTGGTGCTGCAGTGCTTCTCGGCCATGTTCAGCAACCAGCTTCTGGTCAAGTATGGCAACATCGCGGTAGCGGCCAACGGCGTGGCTGGCAAGGCCGGAATGCTGGTAGGCATGATCGCCATGGGGGTGTGCATGGGCATGCAGCCGGCGATCTCCTATACCTACGGCACGAGGGACCGCAGGCGGATGCGCTCCATTGTCCTCTGCACGGGCGCGGCCTCCACACTGGCCAGCGTTTTGCTGGGGGCCGGGTTCCTGCTGGGGCGGGAGGGCTTCGTGCGGGCCTTTTTGGACGACCCGGCGGTGCTGGAAACCGGAAAGTTCATGATGCTCCCCCTGCTTGCCGCGCCGGTGGGCGGCGTCTACCAGCTGTGCGCCGCCTATCTCCAGGGGACCGGCAAGGTGAGCTATGCCACGCTGACCTCCCTGTTGAGCAAGGGCCTGGTCTATGTGCCGGTGCTGTTTGCCGCCGAGGCCTTGGCCGGGCTGCCCGGCCTGGTCTTCGCCGGGGCGGCGGCGGACCTGATCTCCACCAGCATTGGCGCGGCGCTGTGCCTGAGCTGGGCGAAAAAGAGCGGCGCCGGGCGCATGGTCCCGGCGCGGGGCTGAGCGGGGCAAGAGCCCGCTAGACTTGGGGCTCCCAGGCGGAGGACTGGGCCAGGTTGCACACCTCCACCCCCTGGCCCAGCGCGTAGCGGACCGTGTAGGCCGTGCCGCTCCGGCGGCTGTGGGTGGTCAGGTAGCAGAGGCACTGGCAGCTGTGGTCCACCAAAAAGCGGTTCCGGCGCAAGTAGGCTTCCGGCTCGCACCGGTCTCCGGTATAGAAAACATCGTCGGCGGCGGACTGCAGAGCTAGGTAGTCCGCCACGTTTTTTTCGGGCCAGCGGGCCGTCTGCCCCAGCCCGGGCAGCACCAGAACCAGCCGCAGGGCGGAAAGCCCGCCGTCCCGCAGGCGCACCACCTCCTGGGCGGCCATGGTGTCGAAGCCCAGCGCGCCGCCCGCCAAAAAGACCGGTATGCCCCCGGCCTCCCGCCGGACGATCTCCTCCCGCAGCCGGCGGCGCAGCCGCTGGGCGTCCTGCCCCGGCACGCGCCGGTGGCCGGTAAAGCTGCAGCAGCGCTCCCGTATCAGTTTCATTGCTATCCGTCCCTTCTCCTGGTATCGGGGCTTGTTAGAATAGAATAGCACGAAACGGGAGAAATGTCAAAGAAAATCGAACATATGAGCCCCAATAGCTTTGCGAACGCGGAATAGGGCCCCGACCCCTATCCAAACAGCTTCACCGCCGCCACGGAGAGGACCAGGGCGGTCATGTCGCCCAACAGGGCGGCGGGCACGGTGTAGCGGAGTTTTTTGTACTGGCAGGCCCCAAAGTAGACGGTGATGGCATAGAAGGTGGTCTCGGTGGAGCTGGCCAGTACCGAGGCGATTTTCCCGGTCTCGCTGTCCGGGCCAAAGCGCTCCAGCAGGGACAGGGTAAAAGCCGAGGACCCGCTGCCGGAGATGGGCCGCAGCAGGGCCAGAGGGGCCAGCTCCGGGTCCACCCCGGCCAACTGGGCCAGGGGCTCGGCCAAAGCGCAGAGCAGGTCCAGCAGGCCCGAGGCCCGCACCATGCCGACCGCCACAATCAGCCCAATAAGCGTGGGCAGAATGCCCAGCGAGGTTCCAATGCCCTCCTTTGCCCCGGCCAGGAACGCGTCGAACACATCCACCCCGCGGAAAAAGCCATATAATAGAATGACGCCCACAATGACCGGCAGGGCCGCCGCGCCGATCCGCTCCAGGGCCGGCATCAGAGCGCGCCCTCCCGGCGCACCCGCTCCTGCCGCCGCTCGGCCAGCTTGCAGAAGGCCACCCCGGCCAGCAGGGCTCCCAGGGAGCTGATCCAGATTTGGGGCAGAATCCCGAAAGGCTGGGCGCTGCCGCAGGAGGCCCGCATAGCGGCCATATTGACGGGCAGAAGCTGCAAGGAGGCGGTGTTGACCACCACGAAGAGGATCATCCCCCGGCTGGGCAGAGCGCCGGGGCTTTTTTCCGCCATGGCCTTCATGGCCGAGAGCCCCAGGGGCGTGGCGGCATTGCCCAGGCCCAGCAGGTTGGCGGTCACGTTCATGCAGATCTTCCCCTTGATGTCCGGGTCGTTCCGGTAGTCGGGAAAAAGCCGGTCGATCACCGGGGAAAAGCAGCGGGCCAGCAGGCGGGTCAGGCCGCTCTCCTCGGCGATGCGCAGAAAGCCCAGCCAGGCGCACATGCTGCCCAGCAGAAAGATGGACAGCTCCACCGCGTCGGAAGCCCCGTCCAGCAGGGCGGCGGAGAGCTGGTCCAGCCGGCCGTTGAGGCTGGCGCAGAGGATGCTCAGGGCGATCATGCCGAACCAGATATAGTTGATCATGGGGCCGCCTCCTTCATTTCGCAAATTTGTATTGACATTCCAGGAAAAAAAGATTATCGTATAGGTTGGATGAAAACAACGCGTCAAAGAAAGGACAGAGTTTATGTTTGGAGAAAAGATTCTGGATTATTGGGACGACATCCTTCGCGACCTGGCCGCGCTGGTGGCCATCCCCTCCGTGGCGGTGCGCTCCAGCCAGGGCAAACCCTATGGGGACCAGTGCGCCAAAGCCCTGGACAAGGTGCTGGAAATGGCGGAGGGCTACGGCCTTAAGACCAAGAACGTGGACTACTACGCCGGGCACGCGGAGTATGGCGAGGGAGAGGGCAACGCAGTGGTCATGGCCCACCTGGACGTGGTTCCCGCCGGGGAGGGCTGGAACACGGACCCCTTCGCCATGGTGATTAAGGACGGCAAGGCCTATGGCCGGGGCGTTTCCGACGACAAAGGGGCGGCCGTGGTGGCCCTGCACTGCCTGCGGGCCCTGAAGGACGCGGGCGTGAAGGGCAACCGGAAGCTGCGGGTTATTTTCGGCTCCGGCGAGGAGATCGGCATGGACGACATGCCCCACTATTTCGCCCAGGAGCAGCTGCCCGACATGGGCTTTACCCCGGATTCCGGGTACGGCATCTGCCACTGCGAAAAGGGCGGCCTGAGCTTTACGGTGAAGAGCCCCAACGACTCCCCCCTGGTGAAGAGCTTCGCCGCCGGCACGGTGGTCAACGCCGTGCCCTCCAAGGCGGAGTGCCGCATCGTGTGCACGGCCGAGGAATACGGCCGGCTGCTGGAAGCCGCCGAGGCGGCGGAAATCTCCTTTGCCATCACCCGCACCGAAGACGGCGCGGCCATTCTGGCCCAGGGCAAGGCCGCCCACGCCGCCTCGCCCCAGCTGGGCCAAAACGCCGCCGCCCATACGGTGGAGCTGCTGGCGCGGGTCTTTGGAGCGGACCGGCTGGGAGACTTTTTCCAGTTCGTGCACGAGAAGATCGGCCTGACCTATGACGGAAGCCTGTTGGACGTGGACATGAGCGACGAGCCCAGCGGCCCCCTCACCTTCAACCTGGGGCTCCTCTCCGCCGGCGGCAGCGGCTGCAGCCTGACCGTGGACATCCGCTACCCCGCCACCCTGGACGGAAACGCCATCTCCCAAACCATCGAGCAGGCTGTGAAAAAGGCCGGCCTGGAATATAGGATGCTCTCCAACTCCAAGCCCCTGTACCTGCCCAAGGAAAGCCCCCTGGTCACTTTGCTTTCCGGCGCATACCGGGACATTGCCGGGGAGGACTGCACCATCTACTCCATGGGCGGGGGCACCTATGCCCGGACCATGCAGGGCAGGGGCGTGGGCTTTGGCCCGGGCTTCCCGGACGACGAGCCCAGCAATGTGCACGACGTAAACGAGCAGGTGGACCTGCGCCGGTTTAAGCTCCATGCCCAGATCTGTCTGGAGGCCATGTACCGGATGCTGACCGCTTGAGTCCTGCCTAATTTCTATGTGGGGCCGAGGGGCTTCATGCCTATGGCAGGGACAAAGCCGGGGAAAGGGGGGCTCCCGTATGGACCGCCGTGCGGTTTGGCTGTGGCTTCAGGAGGCTTTTGGTCCCGGCAGCGCCCTTCCCGGGCAGATCGCCGAACGCTTCCCCGGAGGAGCGGAGGGTTTTTGCGGGGCTGGGCCCGCTGGCTGGCGCAAAATGCCGGGTGTGACGGGGCGGCATTTTCGCGCCCTGTCGGCCTTTACGCCGGAGGACGCCCAGAACCGGCTGGTCCAAGCCCTCCGCTTCGGCTGGCAGGTGGTCACTCCCGCCTGCCCCGGCTACCCGGAAGCCCTGCGGAATCTCTATGACCCGCCGGCCGCCCTGTATGCGCAGGGGCCCTGGCCGGATTTTTCCGCCGCCCCCGTTGTGGGAGTGGTGGGAGCCCGCCACGCTGTGCGGTACAGCCGGGAGGCGGCCCGGCGCATAGCCGGGGAACTGGCCCGGGGCGGAGCCCTGGTGGTAAGCGGCACGGCGGAGGGCGTGGACTGCGCCGCCCTTTCCGGTGCGCTGGAAGCCCGGGGGCGCGTTGCCAGCGTCCTCCCCGTCAGCCTGGACAGCCCCTACCCCTTGGAGACCGCCTGGCTGCGGCGGAAGGTTTTGAAGCAGGGCGGCGCTTTGATCACCGAATATTTTCACGGGCAAAAGCCCGGGCCTCTCGCTTTCCGGCAGCGGAACCGGCTGATTACCGGGCTGTGCTTCGGCGTTGCGCTGGTCCAAGCCGGAAGCCGCAGCGGCACCATGATCTATGCCGGGTGCGCCGCCGCCCAGGGCCGGGAGGTCTATGTGTACCCGGGCCCGCCCAACGCCCCGGAATACGGCGGCAGCCGCCTGCTGCTGGAAGAGGGCGCGTCTCCCGTCAGAAGTGGAAAAGAAATCTTGGCGGACTGCCCCGCTTACTGCTGGGCCGAAGGCAGGGGCGGAGGGTAAGGCGGGCCGTTCCCTTTTGGGCGTGAAAGAAGCGCTCCGGCTTGGCATGGCTGGAGCGCTTTTTTCCAACATGGCCTGTTTCGCGTCTTTCCGCACACGGCGTCTCCGCTTTTCCGGCAGAGCGCCTACGCTTTTTCTCCTGGAATCCGCCATAACTCCCTCAAAAACCCGGCCCCCCGCCTATAGGAACAGGCCCGAAAGAAAACCAGCCGCCCGGAATCCTGCCGGGCGGCTGGCGCGTTTCTATACAGGCTCCCCGCCCTGCTCTTTCCCACCGCTCCGGGCAAGGAAGCTTCCCTCCGCAGGCCTATGCCTTGTAGGCGGCGTTTCGGCCCGGCGCGGACGGCTTCGCGCGGCTTACGGGGTTTTCGCCGCGTCCCTTCTATTATTATAGAAGAACAGGGCGGCCGAGCTTCCGCAAATCAGCACATAGCCCACCGCGCTGAGCCAGTCCGGCATTTGCTGAAAAAGGACGAACCCCAAAACCGCGGAAAAGATCACCTGGGTATAATCGTACACCGAAATCTCCCGGGCCGGCGCGTAGGTGTATGCCGCCGTTACCGAGAACTGCCCCCCCGCGGCGGAAAGGCCGGCCAGCCCCAGCATCCCCACTTGAAACAGGGACATGGGGTGGTAGTCCAGCAGGAGAAAGGGCAGGCACACCAGGCAGGAAAACGCCGAGAAGAAAAACACGATGAAGCTGTTCCGCTCCCCCTGCCGGCCCAGTACCCGCACCGCGGTGTAGGCTCCGCCCGCGGCCATGCCTCCCCCCGCGCCGATCAGGGCCGCCTGCCAGTCCCCGGCGCCCAGGCCTCCGGGCTTGATGATGCACACCGCCCCCAGAAAGGCGGCGGCAATGCCGAGGATTTGCGCTGGCGTTACCTTTTCCCGCAAAAAGAGGTAGGAGAAAATAATCGCGAAAAACGGGGACAGCTTGTTGAGCATCGAGGCGTCTGAGAGGAGCAGATGGTCGATGGCGTAATAGTTTCCCAATATCCCGATGGTTCCCAGCACGGCGCGGGCCAAGTAGGTTGGCAGCAGCTTGCGGTTCCACTGGAATTTTTGGGGAGATCTCGCCAGCAGCACGAAGGCGAACGCCAGCGCCACGAAATTTCGGAAAAAGCTTTTCTGCATGGAGGGGAGGTCCCCCGCCAGCCGCACGAAGGCCCCTTGCAGGGCAAAACAGACCGCCGCGCTGAGGATGCACAACACGCCTTTTACTTTTCGGTTCATTTCAATCTCCCCTTTTCCCTTGTCAGTCTAAAATCCCGTCCAAAGCCAGCAGTGCCTCCACATAGATCTCCATGCCCTTTTGCAGGACCTCCAACCGTATGCCCTCGTCCGGCTGGTGGGCGCGGCCCTTCCCGCTGTCTGCCTCTTCGGGCGAACGGGGCAGCCCAGGTCCAAAGGGGACCGCATGGGGGATCTTCCGGGCGTAAGTCCCGCCTCCCATCACATACAGGGGGAGCTCCCTGCTCCACACCCGCTCCGCGATCCCTTTCATTGCCTGGATGGCAGGCGAGCTGGGGTCCCTATAGTATCCGGGGCTATAGCTCCAGCTTTCCAGGGCAAACCCATAGGCCCCCAGCCTGCGGGCCGCTTTCTCTTTGGCCCGTTCTTCCTGGAACCCCATTGGGGAGCGGACGTCGAAAGTCATGGCGAGGCGGCCCTTTTCCAGCCTGGTCACGCCGGATACCATGGTAAGCCTTCCAAATTCCGGCGTTTCATAGCCAATTCCCATGCCCGTGCCATAATCGTCCGCCAAAAAGGCGGCGACCCCCTGTAGGGCCTGCTCCGCCTCTGGGCCCAATAGGCCGGAGGCGCACAGGAGCCGGGCCATTTGCTTTTGGGCGTGGAGGGAGCCCTCCGGAAAAGCGGCGTGGGCGGCTCTTCCCCGCACAACCACGCGGGCCGTGCCATCCTCGTCTCCTGGGAAAACCTGGAAGGGGACGCCGGCGCTCCCCAGGGCCCGTTCCACTGCCTCCGCCGGCAGGCGCAGGACCGCCTCCGCCGTGGCGGGCACGCTGTTCGGCACAAGCCCGGCGGAAAAGGACAGGAGCGCCGGACTGCTCAGCGGCCGGGAGGCCTTGAAAACAATGTGCCCCTTTTCCCCAACGCACACGGAAAAGCTGCCGTCGGCCACCAGGGAGAAGGCGGGCGGGTTCTCCTCGCGCTTTAAGTAATACTCCACATCCTCCATGCCGGTTTCCTCGTCGCAGCCCAGAAACAGGCAAAGGCTGTGCCGGAGCTGCCGGCCGCTCTCCGCCAGATAGCGCAGCGCGTATAGGGCCATCATGGCGGGGCCCTTGTCGTCGGCGCAGCCCCGCCCATAGAGCATGCCGTTTTTCACCGTCATCTCATAGGGTTCATAGCTCCAGCCCTCCCCTGCCGGTACCACGTCCAAATGGGCGAAGAGCCCGATGGTATGTTCCGTCCGCCCCAAAACCCGCGCCGTGCCGCAATGGTCCTGGAAATTCCGGACCGTCAGCCCGAAGCGCTCCGCGCAGGCCAGGGCCTCCCGCAGAACATTGCGGCAGGCCTCCCCATAGGGGTACCCGCCTTCGCCTTTTTGGCTGACGCTGGGATAGCGGACCAGATTTTCCAGATCCCGCAAAAACTCCTCCTCGCGCTCTTGAAACCAGTCCTTTACACGCTCCATATTCTCTCCCCCTCACAGGGCGGTTTCCCTGGCGGCCTCTACAAGCCAGCGGATCCTCTCATAGGGCAGCTCGGTGGCCAGGGTGCAGTCCGCGCCCAGGATGTAATGGGTCGGGCCGAAGCGCCGGATCAGCCGCCGCGCCTCCTGGGCCAGCTCTTCCCTCGTACCCCCGGCCGTCACGCCGCCGCGGTTGGGCAGACCGCCCATCAACACTTTTCCCGGGAACAGCCTCTGCCCCTCCTCCATGGAAAGCGGCGCCTCATAAACGCCCCAGTTGACCACGTCGCAGTACTCCCCATAGCTCTGGTAGCGCTCCATCCGCAGCTGGTCCTTGCAGATATGCAGGAAAACCCCTGCCCCGGATTTGCGGATTTCCGAGAGGATCAGCTTGTCAAAGGGCTCGATCCACCGGGAGAACTCCTCGTCGGTGAACCACCTGGCCTCGCCCCCCAGGGCGGCGTAATAAATTCCGTCCACGCCCGCCTCCCGGTAGCCCCAGGCCAGCTGGCACATGCCCTCCGCAATCCGTTTCATGGCGTCCAGTACAGGGCCCTCCTTTTCCCGCAGGTGTTCCACCAAAAGGGTCCGGGACCCATCATAACCATATGTCTGCTCAATGGGATGGATCGTGGAGGCGGTGACGCCGTGGAGCGTCCCCAGAGAATACCCGTCCCCAGGGTATTGATCCAAAATAGCCTTGGTAAATTCCAGCTGCCTTTTTAAGAAGGGCGTCTCCCTCTGGATGGGGGCGATGCAGCTCCAGTCCCCCGGCTGCCGGATCGCGCCCTGGGCGGGCACCAGGTTTTCGTTCATAATCTTTACCAGGTCCGCGTCCGTTTCCTGGAAAAACCTCAGATGGGCCCGCACCCCGGCCTCCCCCGCGTTTTCCTCTACGGGGAAATGCAGGGAAAAGCCTGCCGGGATACAGTCGGGTTTTTCCCCCCGCAAGACAGCCGAAACCCTTTGTTTTTTTGTCATAATGCCTTCTCTCCTTTTCTTAGACCTGTAGTTGCGCGGCCGCCCCCGCGCGCGGGCATGGAAAAGCCGGGCGTTCCCTTTCGCTCCCGCCGTTCCCATCCTTGGCCGCGGAGGCGGCGCTATATGAAAAGCCGCCTACGGGCCGTCCCGCAAGCGGCTTTCTCCCGTTTATCAGCCAACATGGCTCAATAGAGGCGGAATTCCTCTTTTAAACCGGGCGGAGAGGTTTCCGCCTCCCAAGCCGCCCAGCCTAAAAATCAGTATTTACCAATTTGCAAGCGTGGCTGCGATATTACTCCGGCAGTCCGTCCTCGCCGAAAAACACAGGCTTCCCCGTCCGCCCAGAACGGTAGATCGCGTCTAAGATCCGCGTGACCACAATGGCCTGTTCCGGCTTTACCACCACATCCGCGTGGTTTTTCACCGCGTCCAGCCACATCCGGGCCTCCACGTCCGAGGCCTTTTCCGTTTTCAATCCATACTTGGTGATCACGGTGGAATCCGGCGTGACCTGCTCGGTCACCCATTTGTTGTACTTGACCCGGTTGATGCGCAGCCCGTCCTTCATGTCCGCGCCGGCCTTTACGCCGCAGAGGGTCGTTTTTGCCTCTCCAATGTCCAAGGTGTTCAGGGCCCAGGAGGATTCCAGGGAAATCGTGGCCCCGTTTTCCATCACGATAAAGCCGAAAGCGGAATCTTCCACCGTGATCTTATCCGCGTCCCAATCCCCATAGGAATTGCCGGTCTCCTTTTGGCCGCCCAGCTTGCGGTACACGCTCCCCATCACCAGCCGGGGCTTATAGTTGTCCATCATCCATAGGGTCAGGTCCAGGGCATGGGTGCCGATGTCGATCAGCGGCCCGCCGCCCTGCTCGTACTCGTCGATGAACACGCCCCAGGTGGGCACGCCCCGGCGGCGCAGGGCATGGGCTTTCGCGTAGTAGATCTCCCCCAGCTCGCCCGCCTCGCAGGCGCGCTTCAAATACCAGGAGTCGGGCCGGTAGCGGTTCTGGTAGCCAATGGTCAGCTTTTTGCCCGTGCGCCGGGAGGCGTCCAGCATCTTCTGGGCCTCCTCCCCATTGATGGCCATGGGCTTCTCGCACATTACGTGCTTTCCGGCCTCCAGGGCGTCCACGGTAATAAAGCTGTGCTCACGGTTGGGCGTGCAGACATGGACGACGTCGATGCTCTCATCCTTGAGCAGCTCCTTATAGTCCGTGTACGCCCGCGCGCCCTGGGCGCCAAAGTCCCGAAGGGCCTTTTGGGCGCGCTCCTCGATGACGTCGCAAAAGGCGGCCAGCTCCACGTCCGGCTGCCTGCTGAGGGAGGGCATATGTTTGCTGTTGGCGATTCCGCCGCAGCCAATGATTCCGATCCGGATCTTTCTCTCTTCCATCTGATAAGCACTCCTTTATAATCAAATCGCATAGACACGCGCTTCCTGTGCGCGCTCTGCTAGGGCCGGGATTCCTTCCGCCTCCCACGCTTTCACGCGGCGGAAAAAGACGGAATCTCCATCCCTGGCGTTATGGTTCGCGCCGTTCAGAAAGGGGCATGCCTCCTTCTGAACCCGGCGGCAAAGCCGCCCGGCTTTCAAATTGGTATGCGGCGGCTTTCTGGCGCCGCTTTCGGGCGGCTCCCTGGTAATCCTTGGCGTTACAGGGCTCGGAGGAAGTCCGCGTCCTCCTTGACGCAGGCGAAAATGTCCCCCTGGTAGTCGTGCTCCCGCTCTACGATATATGCCTGCGCCCCCTGGGCGTCCGCCGCCTCCTTCACACGCTTCCAGTCGATGACGCCGGTTCCCAGGGCGGTGTTCCAGGTGCGCTCCGCGCGCATGTTCAGGATCGCGGCCACCGGGTCCGCCGGTTCCCCGCCCCGGCCTTTATATCCCTCTTTGGGATTGTGCATCTTCGAGGGCCCCAGCAGGCTGGTGGTGGTCTCCTTCACGTGGATCAGCCGGAAGCGGCCGCTGTGCCGGTTCATGTACGCCTCCCAGTCAATGCCCGCCGTGACGGTCCAGCCCACATCCATCTGGAAGAATACCAGATCCGGGTCGGTGTTCTCAATCAGGATGTCCAAGAGGTACTGTCCGTTTTCCGCCTTGCTGAATTCGCCCCGGTGGTTGTGATAGCCCAGCCGTATGCCGCTGTCCTTACACCGCTTCCCGGCCTCGTTCAGCTGCCTTGCGGCTTCCCGGGCGCTGGCCAGGTCGCAGCAATAGGCCCCGGCGATGACCATGTAGGGCATCTCCAGCTCCCTGGCGATGGGCAGGGTTTTGGCAAGCTCCTCCAGCCGGATATGGGTGGAGAAGGGCCGAAGCGCCAAGTCCCTTAAAACCGCTTTCAGCTCCTGGGGGGACATGCCGCCATAGTTGGACTGGGCAAATTCCACCCCGGCATACCCCGCCTCTTTGGTTTTGCGCAGGGCCCCCACATAGTCTTTGTCAATGTCCCCATAAAGGGAATAGAGCTGTAGATAGATATCTTTCATAATATCACCCCTTCTGTTAAAAGTCAATCAGCCTTTCACCGCCCCAATGGCGATGCCCTTTACGAAGTTGTTCTGCATAAAGGGATAGACCACCAGGATGGGCAGAATGCCCACCACGGCAATGGCCATGCGCACCGTGGTGCCCGGAATCTTGCTGATGTAATCCGCCGCCCCCGCCATGGAGGAGTTGGACTGCAGGAACTGGATGTCGGACAGCATCCGGTTTAGAAGCTGCTGGATGCTGAACAGGTTCGACTCCGTAACATAGATCATCCCGTTATACCAATCGTTCCAGTAGGCGATCCCCGCGAACAGGCAAACGGTAGCGATAATGGGCTTGCCCATGGGCAGGATGATCTGGCAGAAAATACGCATTTCGGAAGCGCCGTCGATCTGGGCCGACTCGATGACCGCCTTTGGAATGCTGTTCTGGAAAAAGGTGCGCATGATCATGACCCAGTAGGCGTTGAGCAGCAAGAGGGGAACGATCAGCCCGGCCAGGCTGTTCTTCACCCCCAGGTAGGTGGTGTACAGCAGATAGGTGGGCACCAGCCCCCCGTTAAACAGCATGGTGAAAAACACAAGGAAGCTCAAGGCCTTCCTCCCCGGGAGGTCGGTCCGGGAGAGGGGGTAGGCCAGCATGGTGGTCAGCAGCAGGTTTCCCACCGTGCCAACCGCCGTCACCAGGACCGTAATCCCATAGGCCCGCAGAATCTGGTCGCTGCGCTGAAGCAGGTAGCGGTAGGCCTCCAGACCCCATTTCTCAGGAAAAAAGGAATAGCCGTTTGCCACGATGGTGTTGTTATCGGTAAAGGACGAAATGATCAGCAGTAAAAAGGGGATGACGCAGACAGCGGAAGCGAAAATCATAATCACATGGGACACTGCCTGAAAAACCCGTTCCTCCCGTGTTTTCATAAGCTTTTTCCTTTCTATCTCTCAGAATAAGGCGTTCTCCGGCTCCAGCTTGCGCACGATCAAGTTAGAAATCAGCACCAAGACAAACCCTACCGCCGACTGGTAGAGCCCGGCCGCGGAGGACATTCCAATATCCCCCAGCTGCATCAGGCCCCGGTACACATAGGTGCTGATCACATTGGTGGTGGAATATAGGGGCCCCGAATCCATGGGCACCTGATAGAACAGGCCAAAATCCGAATAAAAGATTTTCCCGATCGCCAAGAGCACCATAATCGTAATCACCGGCGATATGAGCGGCAGGATGATCTTTCGGATCTGCTGCATTTTGGTGGCCCCTTCCAGGGCGGCGCACTCCAGGTATTCCCGGTCGACGCCCAGCACGGCGGAATAATAGATGATGCTTAGGTACCCCACGTTCTTCCAGGCGTCCACAATCACCAGAATGGCGGGCCATTTCCCAGGGTCTGTGTACCAGGAAACCGGCTCCATCCCCAAAAGCGGGAGCACGCTGTTGTTTAAAAAGCCCGTATCGCTGCTTAAAAACGCGTTGACCAGATAGCTGATGATCACCATGGAAATTAAGTAGGGCAGCAGCGTGACGCTTTGGTAAATCCGCTTGCTCCTTTTCGCGGTCAGCTCGCTGAGGATAACCGCCAGGCAGATGGCCAGAAAGGTGTGGACAAAAATGAACGCGATGTTATACAGCAGGGTGTTCCGGGTAATGACCCAGGCGTCCTGAGTGGCGAATAAGTATTTGAAATTCTCAAGCCCCGCCCAGTCGCTGCCCAGGATGCCTTTTTTGAAATTAACGTTTTTAAAGGCAATGACCAGCCCGAACATGGGCAGGTAGTTGTTTATCACAAGATAAAGCAGGGATGGCGCCATCATCAGGTAAAGCGGGATAAACCTTTTCAGCTTACGCGGCTTGCTTCTGCTCCTCATAGCCGTCCTCCTCCAGTCTTTTGGTTTTGCGGGGGCCCCCCGCAAAGTGGGGAGCCCCTGCAAACCATAGGATACACGCAATTTGTCTGCCGTTCTTACTTCTTCCCGTTTTCCGCCGCCCAAGCGTCCAGCTGGGACTGCTTCTCCGCGATGATCTTATCGATGCCGGCGGTTTCCAGCTTCTTTACAAACTCGGGAATGGCCGTCTCCGGGTCCACCAGACCGGAGGTAAGGGACACGGCGTATTCGCTGACCACGTTGGAGCAGGCGGCCAATTCGGTCTTAACATTAGAGGAATCGTAGGAGAACCCAAAGGCGTTGGATTTTTTCGCCTCCCGGTTAAACGTGTCGGTCTCCTCCCAAATGGTGGGGGAGTCGCCGTTCCAGACATGGGAGATAAACTGGTTGCCGAACATCCAGCCCGCGTTAAGGTTGTAGCCGGAGGTCTCGCCGGTGACGCCTTCCGGGTAATCGATCAGGCCGCTTTCCAGCACCTCATAGTGCTCGCCCTCAATGCCCCAAGCCAGCAGGTTCATCACGGTTTCGTCGGAATACATCAGGTTCAGCAGCTGCATGGCCTTTTCCGGGTAATCGGTGTTTTCCGGAACCGTCCACTGGATGGACTGAACCACCGTGGTGTTCGTGGTGGGGGCCATAACGCCAACCTGCGCCATCTCCTTGCCGATGCTCTTGGATTCCTTAAAGGCATAGCCCGGCTTCAAGGTGGAAAGGGCCGAGAAAGCGGTGCCCGCCTTGAAATAGGAGCGGGCGTTCTCGCCGGAGGTCACCACGTCCTCCGAGATGTAGCCTTTTTCAAACCAGCTCCGCGTCATTTTCGCCATCTCCATATACGCGTCGCTGGCATACAGATTGACCACGTTCAAATCCTCGCCATAGTCCAGCAGCGCTCCCAGCCCGTCCGTCAGCAGGTCCGCGCCCGGGATGAGGTACTCGGCGGCATAAGTCGCCTCCGTGCCGATGACAGGCGTTACGCCCGGCTCGTTCGCCTTGATGACCTCAAACGCCGCCTCCATATCGCTAAAGCTGTGGAGGCTGTCCAAATCGATGTTGTTCCTCTGGGCCATCTCCTTGTCAATGAGGAAGCCGTATTCCTTGGCCAAGTCCCGGTTGGTGGTCAGGCCGTAGAGGCCCGTGCCGATGCGCCCGGCATTCAAGAAGTCCCACCCAATGGCGTCGACGATTCCCTGGCCCTCCGACTCCACCAGAGATTCCAGCTCTTTCAAGTGCCCCTTGGAATATAGGCTCTGGAACCACTGATAATAACAGCACATCAGGTCGATTTGTTCCCCGCTGGAAAGCATCAGGTTGATCTGCTGGGGATAGTTGGACATGTTGACCGTAAAGGGCTTTACGGTTACGCCGATCTTCTCCTTCGTGTACTCGCTGAGCGCCTCGAACACCTGGTTCAGACCAGCGGGCTCGGTAGAGGCCCAAAAGGACATGACCAGCTCCACCGGCTCCTCCCCGCCCCCGCCCTGGGTCTCCTCGGGCTGAGAGGCGGAAGCTTCCTCCCGCTTGCTGCTGGCGCTGCCGCCGCTGTCCACGGCGCCGCTCTCCTGCGGCTTGCCCCCGCAGGCGCTGATGGAGCACAGCAGGGCCGCCGCCAGGCACAGGGCCAACATCCTGCCGGCCCATTTCCATGTACGTTTCATCGTGTTTCCTCCTTCTGTTTTTGAAATCCCATCCTTCCGGACAACTGTATTATAGCCAAAAAACTCTGCCCAAAACTGCCGTTTTTATAACCTGAATTGTCGATTTTATGCCATTCTTCTCCGAAACGCGCCCTTCCCCCGCCGGCATACGGCTTGACACCGGCGGTTTTCTCCGTTATTATGATAAAAAGAGCTGTCATCTGCGAGGTGATAAAAATGAAGAAATTTTCCTTTTCCAACAGCATCCGGACCGGCATCCCGCTTTTGCTGGCATCGGTCATTCTTCCGCTGCTTGCCCTGCTGGTGGTCAGCAACGTCTACTCCGCCTGGCTGCTGCAAAGCCAGGCGGCAAGCCTGGGGCGGAATACCATCTCCTTGTTTGGCAACCAGGTGGACTCCATTTTGGGGATGATCGAGAAGAACCTGCTGAACACGGACGTGAAGGACGCGCCGGACTCTCCCGGCCTCTCCTCCCAGGACGAACAGGTATTGAGCCAGATGCGGGTACGCAACACCTTGGGAGAGATCTTGGGGACGTATGATTTTTTGGACGGGGTGTTCACCTACAGCCCAAAGCGGGACCAGCTGACCGCCAGCATGGTAAGCTACGACAACCTGGCCAAAAAACAGGCCCTGGTGTCCCAGACGAAGGCCTACGCCCAGGAGTTTGAAAGCGGCGGGCTTTCCGGCTGGACCGGAATCCAGATCGGGAAGGATTTCTGCCTTCTGCGCATTTTGCGGCGCGGCAGCTATGACATAGGGGTCTGGATCGACATCACCAAATTCTTAAGCTACCTCGGGGAGCCGGAAATTCAGAAGCTGGACTACGTGGGGCTGGTGTCCCAGTCGGGCGCGCCCCTGTTCTCCGGCTACCCGCAGTTCGCCCAGCAGTTCGACCTGCAAAAAAGCCAGCGGTCTTTTGGCTCCTGCCGCTTTGACGGGGAAACCTATAACACCATCGCCGCCTCCCTGGACAGCGGGGAACTGTCCCTGGTGGCCCTGCTGCACACCACCAGCATCCTAAAGGGGCTCGACACCTTCCAGGACGTAACCGCCCTGGTCACGGTCCTCCTGGCCCTGGCGGCTCCCCTCTTCCTGCTCCTGATCCACCGCCGGGTGGTGGCCCCCACCCGGCAGATCTGCTCCGTGATGCAGGACTTCGGCCACGGAAACCTGTCCATCCGCTTTCAGCAGCCCCGAGTCTATAAGGAGTTCCAGCTGATCGGCGCTACCTTTAACCGGATGGCCTCGGAGATCAGCCAGCTGAAAATCTCCGCCTATGAAAAGCAGCTGGACGCCCAGCGGACGGAAATGCAGTTTCTGCGGCTGCAGCTGACCCCCCATTTCTACATCAACAGCCTCAATGTGATCTACAGCCTGGCCCAGGTCTCGGACTTTCCCACCATACAGAAAATGGTGCTGGCCTTGACAAAGTATTTCCGCTACTCGTTAAAATCCCACTCGGACCTGGTGCCCCTGCGGGACGAGATTCAGCATATGGAGAGCTATGTGGCCATACAAAAGCTGCGCTACAGCAACCGGCTTTCGGTTTGCTGCCGGATTCCCCAGGAGCTGACCGAACAGCGGGTCCCCTTGTTTTTGTTGCAGACCTTTGTGGAAAACTCCATGAAGTACGCGTTTACCGGGGAGAACTCCGTACAGGTGGCGGTCGACGCCCGCCTCGGCCCCAGAAACAGGCTGACGGTGACCATTCGGGACAACGGCCCCGGCTATCCCGCCCATATTTTGAGCGGGGCGCAGCCGGACTCCCCCGGGGACTCCCATGTGGGCATAGAGAACGTGCGCAGGAGGCTGGCGCTGCTCTACCAGGACCAGGCCAGCCTGACCCTGTCCAACCCTCCCGGCGGAGGGGCCCAGACCACCATCATCATCCCAATTCAATGAGGAGGCGTTCTTATGGCGCATCTTTTGATCGTTGACGACGAGGACCTTACCGTAAAGCGCCTGCGGGATTCCATCGACTGGGGCTCCCTGGGCGTCACGCGGGTGTTCACCGCATTCAGCATGAGCCAGGCGCAAAAGGTCTTTGGCAAGGAGCGGGTCGACATTATGCTCTGCGATATAGAAATGCCCGCGGGCAGCGGCCTGGAGCTGCTGCACTGGATGCGGGAGCGGGGCTACGGCACCATCAGCATTTTTCTCACCGGCCATGCCAACTTTGCCTACGCCAAGGAGGCCCTCTCCCTGGAAACCATGGAATACATCCTAAAGCCGGTTTCCTTCGAGGAGGTCAAACAGGCGGTAGGCAAGGCCGCCGCCCGCCTAAAGGACATGCAATCGGAAAAGGGAGACCGGCAGCTGGCCTTTTTCCGCCAGCTGGTCCAAGGGGAGGTCCTCCCCCTGCCGGATTCCATCCGGCGCGCCGCCCACCGGCTCCATGTGTCCATCACGCCGGAATACGCCTGCGTCCCCGTGCTGGCCGCCAGCAAGACGGATTTTCAAAAACAGGAGGAGAACAGCTTCTGGGACACCAGGCCGGCGGTGGTCAATATCGCGGCGGACTCCTTCCCCCAGCTCCTCTGCCGCCCCCTGCTTCTGTCCCGCCAAATCCTGCTCCTCTTCCCGGGCGGCATGCCCCGGGAGGCCCTTTCCCAGGCCCTCTGGTCCTTTCTGGAAACGGCGGCCGCCGCCCTATTGGCCGAGTTCCTTCTCTGCGCGGGCCGGGAGGTCCCGCTGGAGGGGCTGCGGCCGGAGATTCTCACGCTTTTGCAGACAGAGCGGAACATCGTAAAATCCTCGGGAGTCTTTTTCTTTCCCTCCCAGCGGGAGGGCGGGCCCCCCGCCTGGGCGGAGCCGAAGCCGGACTTCCCGCTGTGGACCATCCTGCTGGGCCAGGGGGAACCGAAAGGAGCTACCGCCCACGTGAAACGGTACCTGGAGTCCTGTTCCCAGCTCAACCGGGACTTCCTCTCCCGGTTCTATCAGCACTATCTCCAAATGCTGGGAATTTTCCTGAACCAGAAGCAGATCCCCTTCCAAAAGCTGGAAGGCTTCTTTCAGGAGGACGCCGCCCACTCCCTGCCGCAGCTGCTTGCCTGGGTGGATGGCGTCAACCGGCAGGTCTGCCGCCTGCTGGAGCTGGGAGACGACGCCACGGTGGTCGAGCGGGCCAAAGCCTATGTGAAAAGCCATGCTTTAGGCGAGATCAGCCGCAACCAGGTTTCGGAGAGCATCCATGTGAGCCCGGAATACCTCTCCCGGGTCTTCCGCCAAAAAACCGGCCAATCCCTGGTGGAGTATATTACGGATGTCAAAATGAACGCCGCCAAGGAGATGCTGACCCACTCGGACAAACCGGTCAGCCAGATCGCCGCTGAGCTGGGGTACGGCAATTTTTCTTATTTCTCCCAGCTGTTCCGGGACCACTTTTCCCTCTCTCCCTCGGAGTTCCGCAGAAGGAACCCGCCCCAGCCTCCGGATTGAGGGGGCCCGCTTTCAGGACGCGCGGCCACCCAGACCGCGTTTCCAGCCTGTAAACGCGGTCTGGGCGGTCCTTTTCGGCCCGGCCGGATTCCCGCCCCTCCTGCTTTCCTAGCCGGGAATGCGGAAGGGGCGGTTTTTTTGTGCGGGGAATAGGTGGGGCGCGGGGCACGGCCAAGGGGGGACGAGGCGGATTTCGCAGCCAACGAGCGCGGCGGGAGCGGCCGCGCCCTGCGTCCCGGTTAGGTTTATAAACTTTATAAACCGTCTTTCCCGCGCTTCCGAGATTCGGAATTTTTTATAAAAAGCAGGGGAAATCTTTATAAAGGGGCTGGAAAAAACGGAAAAACTGTGCTATAATACTGCCTTGTGGATATAAATTTATGAAGATGAAAAAGGAGGAAAGACCCGTGATATTTGGCAGACACATCAACCGGTACTACATACGCTTCGGCTGGGTCCTGCTGCTGGGCCTGTGTTCGCTCATCGTGGTGGACTACTTCCAGCTGGTGATCCCCAACCTGTACCAGATGGTCATCAACGGCGTCAACCACGGCTTCGTGGAGGTGGACGGCGCCACCGTGCCCTTTGACATGGACTTCCTGCTGGACCGGATCTGCATGCCCATGGTGGGGGTGATTTTGGCCATTGTGGCCGGCCGCTTTGTGTGGCGCATCGCCTTTATGGGCTCGGCGGTCAAGCTGGAGGCGGACCTGCGCAACCGCATGTTTGACAACGCCAAAAACCTCTCCCGGGACTACTACCAGGTGAACAAGGTGGGCAACCTGATGAGCCTTTTCACCAACGACCTGGACACGGTGCAGGACTGCTTCGGCTGGGGCGTGCTCATGTTCTTCGACGCGCTGTTTATGGGCTCTTTGGCCGTGATCAAGATGTGGAACATGAACCGCCTGCTCACGGTCTTCTCCATGATTCCCATGGCGCTTCTGTTGGCCATGGCCACCATGGTGGGCAAGCGCATGATGAAAAAATGGGATATCCGCCAGGAAGCTTTTTCCAACCTCTCGGACTTTGCCCAGGAGAGCTTCTCCGGCATCGCGGTGATCAAGGCCTTTGTAAAGGAATCCAAGGAGCTGCTGGCTTTTAAAAAGCTGAACCGGGAAAACGAAATTGCCAACATAGACCACACCAAGACCGTGGTGCTGTTCCGCATTTTTGTCACTCTGTTTATTGAAAGCGTGATCTGCGTCATTTTGGGCTACGGCGGCTACCTGGTGTATCAGGGCTATTTTAACGCTGGGCAGCTGGTGGAGTTCATCGGCTACTTTAACGCGGTAGTGTGGCCCATTATGGCGGTCAGCGAGCTCATCGACATGACCAGCCGGGGCAAGGCCTCCCTCAACCGGGTCAGCGAGCTGCTGGACGCCAAGGTAACGGTGGTGGACCGGCCCGGGGCCCAGGATCTGCCCCAGATCAAGGGCTCCATCGAGTTCCGGAACCTGACCTTCCGCTACCCGGACGGGGAATACGACGCTTTGGAAAACGTCTCCTTTAAAATCGAGGCCGGGGAAAACGTGGGCCTGGTGGGCAAGACCGGCTCCGGCAAGACCACCTTGGTGGACCTGATTCTGCGCACCTACAACGTGAGGGACGGCTCCATCTTCGTGGACGGCAAGGACGTGAACGACGTGACCATCCGGTCCCTGCGGGAGGGCTGCGCCTATGTGCCCCAGGACAACTTCCTCTTCTCCGACACCATCGAGCGGAACATCGCCTTCGGCGTGCAGGAATGGAACCGGGAGGCCGTGCGGGAATATGCCCAAATGGCGGACGTGGCCGGGGACGTGGAGGACTTTCAGCAGGGCTACGAGACCGTGCTGGGCGAACGGGGTGTGACTGTGTCCGGCGGACAGAAGCAGCGCATCTCCATTGCCCGGGCCCTGATGAAGGAGGCGCCCATTCTGATCTTGGACGACTCGGTCTCCGCGGTGGACACCCGCACCGAGCGGGCCATTCTGGGCAACCTGCGGAAGACCCGGGCCGGAAAGACCACCATTTTGATCGCCCACCGCATCTCCACCATTGAGCAGATGGACAAGATTCTCTTTATCGACCAGGGGAAATTGGTAGCCGTGGGAACCCACCAGGAGCTCTACCAGAACTGCCCCGACTACCAAAAAATGGTGGACCTGCAAAAACTGGATGAGGAAGGAGCGGAGCACAATGCGTGATATTTTACCCGTCCTGATTGTGGGCGGCATCATTGGGACCTTCTCGCTTCTGTTTTTGGCGGCCTTTTTCACCGCCAAGCGGAAAAACGCCCTGGAAAACCGGGAGCGCAGCATGCCGGACTCGGAGATCATCCAGCGGCTACTCCACTACGCGAAACCCTATAAATGGCAGTTCGTGCTGGTGTTCTTTGTAATGCTGCTGTCCATCGGCTATGAGGTGGTCTCGCCGCTGCTGGTGGGCCACATTGAAGAGACCGTGGTGGGCGACTTTACAATGTCCTATCTGCTCTCGGTTGTGGGCGTCTATGTGGCGGTCCTGCTGGTGTCCCTGGTGTGCACCTACATCCAGGCCATGGTGCTGCAAAAGGTGGGCCAGAAGATCCTCTCGGCCATGCGCCAGGACGTGTTCACCCACATCGAAAGCCTGTCCCACGAGCAGTTGAACAACATCCCTGTGGGCAAGCTGGTCACCCGCGTCAGCAACGACCCCAACGCCATCTCCTTCATGTTCACCAACATCATTGTGACCCTGGCCAAAAACGTGATGGTAATCTTCGGCGTGCTGGCGGCCATGCTGATGCTCAACTACATGCTTACCCTGATGATCCTGTGCTTCGTGCCCTTTGTGGTGCTGTTCACCATCATTTTCCGGCGCTTCTCCCGCAGCGTCCATCTGCGGGTCAACGACGCCACCACGGACATCAACACCTACCTTTCCGAGAACCTTTCCGGCATTAAAATCACCCAGATCTTTAACCGGGAGGACCGGAAGATGCAGGACTTTTTGGAAAAGTCCCGCACCCTGGAAAAGGCCAAGCGCAGCCGGATGTTCGTCTTCGGCATCTTCCAGCCCATGGTGTATATGCTGTACATCTCCTCCGTGATGTGCCTGATGTACCTGGGCGGCCGGGGCTACATCGGCGGCTGGAACTTTTTGGGCCAGACCGTGTCCAGCGGCCTGATCGTCTCCTTTTACATGTACATCTCCAAGTTCTTCAACCCCATCCAGCAGCTGGCCGAACAGTTCGACATGCTGCAGCGCTCCTTTGCGGCGGCGGAGAAAATCTTCACCGTGATGGACATGGTTCCGGAGATCGTGGACGGCCCGGAGGCCAAGGACGTTGAAACCATCCGGGGCGAGATCGAGTTCCGGGACGTGTGGTTCGCCTACAACCCCGGCGAGTGGGTCCTAAAGGGCGTCAGCTTCCACATCGACCCCAAGCAGACCGTGGCCTTCGTGGGCTCCACGGGCTCGGGCAAGTCCACCATCCTCTCCCTCATCTGCCGGAACTATGACATTCAGAAGGGCCAGATCCTCATTGATGGGATGGATATTAAGAGCATCACACTCTCTTCCCTGCGCCGGCACTTCGGCCAGATGCTTCAGGATGTGTTCCTGTTCTCCGGCACCATCCGCAGCAACATTGTGCTGCGGGACGAATTCCCCAACGAGGACATCCGCCGGGCCTGCGAGTACGTGAACGCCGACAGCTTCATCTACCGCCTGGACAACGGCCTGGACGAGGTGGTCCGGGAGCGGGGCAACAACTTCTCGGCTGGCCAACGGCAGCTGCTCTCCTTTGCCCGCACCATCATCCATAAGCCCGCCGTGATGATTCTGGACGAGGCCACCGCCAACATCGACACGGAGACCGAGCTGCTGATTCAGGACTCCCTGGAAAAGATGAAGAACATCGGCACCATGCTGATCGTGGCCCACCGGCTCTCCACCATCCAGCACGCGGACAACATCATTCTGCTCAGCCACGGCCAGATCCTGGAGCAGGGCACCCACCAGGAGCTGCTCCACCAGAAGGGCCGGTACTACAACCTGTACACCCTGCAATACAACAAGGAGCAGCTTCAAAAGCAGGCTTAGGGGGCGGCTTCTCTTTGTGAGGCCGCAGGCCGCTGCCGGGCGTTTTGACCCTCTCCCTTCCGGCTCGAATGGTAGAAATTTATATTTGGAAAGCGTGAGACCGTTATGGCAAAAACAAAAGCGGCGAACCTGGACATGACCGAGGGCTCCCCCGCGAAGCTGTTGATTCTGTTCGCCATACCCATGTGGATTGGCGGCGTGTTCCAACTGATGTACAACATGGTGGACACCATTGTGGTCGGCCGCTTTGTCAGCATCGACGCCCTGGCGGCCATCGGGGCCACGGGCTCCACCTTCTCCTTCATCATGTTCATGGGCAACGGCCTGACCAACGGCCTGTCGGTCATTGTCTCCCAGGCCGAGGGGGCCCGGCAGGCGGACCGCCTCCACAAGGCCGTGACCCACGCGGCCTACCTGGTGCTGGCGGGCGGGGTGGCGTTGGGCCTACTGTCCCTCTTTGGGGCCCGGCCGGTCATGCTCCTGCTGGGCACGCCGGAAAACATCATAGACCAGTCCGTCACCTACATCCAGATTACCTGCGGCCTGACCATCGCCCTGCTCGCCTACAATGGGGCCACCTCCGTGCTGCGGGCCATCGGGGACTCCAAAACGCCCCTCTATTTCCTGATCTTCAGCTCCCTGCTGAACGTGGGCCTGGACCTGCTCTTCGTGCTGGCCTTCCAGGGCGGCGTGGCGGGCGTGGCCTTTGCCACGGTAATCTCCCAGACCGCCTCGGCGGTGCTGTGCATCGGCTATATGCTGAAAAAGCACCCCCGCCTCAAGCCCGGCCGGGAGGCCTGGCGGTTTGACGGCGCGATGATCCGGGAGTACCTGCGCATCGGCCTGCCCATGTGCTTCCAAAGCATGGTGCTGTGCGTGGGCATGTTCGTCATCACCGCGGTCATCAACTCCTTTGGCTCCGACATTGTGGCGGCCTACACGGTGGGCGGCAAGGTGGAGCAGCTGGCCACCATCTCCTTCTCCAACGTGGCCTTTTCCTTCTCCGTCTACGCTGGCCAAAACTTCGGCGCGAAGCAGTACGGCCGCATTCAGGAGGGCCTAAAAAAGGGCGTCGGCATTGTGGGCGGGCTGGCTCTGCTCTCCACGGTTGTGATGCTGCTTTTTGCCCGCCCCCTGGCCTTGGTCTTCATGGAGAACCCCAGCCAGTACGTGCTGGACGCGGCGGTGAGCATGATCCGGGTGGAGGCAGCCTGCTTTGTGGCCCTGGGAGCCATCTGGACCGTGAACTCCGCCCTACGGGGCATTGGCGCGGTTAAGGTGACGCTGGTCTCCAGCATCGTGGAGCTGGTTTCGAAGATCGGCATCTCCGTGCTGCTGCCTTTGGCCATCGGCTATGTGGGCATCTGGCTGGCCGCGCCCATTGGCTGGGTGCTGGGGCTGATCCCCTCCTTCCTCTACCTAAGCCTCTGGTTCAAGGACCCGGAAAATTTTGGAAAAAAGAAGGACCGGAAGCGGTCCTGATCAAACGAGAAAGCCGCCGGGTTTCCCCCGCGGCTTTTGTTTTTCCTTATTCCAGCGCCATCAGCGCGTCGTATAGGTCCCGGCCCCCGTAGTACCAGGCTCCCTCTACCCAACGCACAGGCTCTTTGCCCTTCTCCAGGTTGTTCCACAGACGGCCTACCCAAATGCGGTTTTCATCAAAAAAGCATCGGTATAAGTCATCTCCATCAGAAAAAGACAAATTGAAGCTTGCGATCTCCCCGGCTTCGGAGCCCATTGGAGTCCAGGAGCCCATCGGGTTCCACCCACAGGGAAGCCAGAAGGAATAGCGGTAGTTGTTGAGAGCTTCGGCGAATTTCGTGATACGGGCAGGCCCGTTCCTGCCGGAAATATCGCGTCTATATTCGAGGTTCTCTTTCCCTGGTCTTACAAGCCAAGCGAACACAATGCTTTTGGGGTTCACGTTAAACAGCTTCCCGGAGAAGGGCTCGAAGACCAAGCGGCTTGATTCCAGCCGGGGGGCAACGCCATAGTCATAGCCTATGTACGCGGCCCCGGCTAGAATGAGGACGGCCAGTAGGAGCAGAATGAGGCGCTTGAGAGGTTTTTTCTTTTTCATGGGAGACCTCCGTGGAAAAATGTTATCCCGCAAAATCAACCACTGCAAAACTGCTTGTTCCTTGTTCCGCGACAAATGAGGCATCAATGAAACGATTGCCCGTATTCTGTCCATCTAATATTTTAATAAATGTGTAAATCTCATTACTGTAGTCATTCCATAGCTCAGTGTACGCATAGCCAACGACTACATGACCAATATCATCCACTCTGTACGGATTGGCATCATCCGCCCCCAGGTGTATTTGCACCACTTTGTGCGTATGTGACAGTGCTTCTTTTACCTGGCTTACATAGAGGTGGCTCATATTCCCCACGACCGCATTTATGTTGTATTTTGCAAAAGCATCCCGGGCGAAATCATCAGCCAAATCTCCAGTCGTTCCTTTGCTATCCGGTTTATAATAGTAATGCTGAAAAGGACCAGCCCAATATTTCAACTCGATAATACTTTTGAAAATCGAAGTATTAGAAGTATTCTTAATTGCTATTGCACTTGTTGTACCATACCTATTTCCATAGAGTCTCATCAAGTTTGTTATTGATACTGGAACGCAAGGATTCTTACACCCAGGAATTTGCTCATCTCTCAAGGCATAGCCTGTGTAGTTTTCCCAATAATTCTTCCAGTCGGTGCATTTCCATTCTCCTCTTTGCGTATATGCATTATGTGCATATACGAATGGATCCGTAATATAATCCCCTTTATTGGAATCCGTCCCCGCATACGCCGCAAACGGATGGTCTTCCAACCAGGCGGTCTTTTCCTCCGCTATGGTCTCCCGCAGGGCCGGGGCCACGTTCTCCTGGCTGCGGCAGTCTTGCAGCGGCGTGGGAATTTCTTCCGCGTCCACCTCTTCCCCTTGGAGGGTCTCCACCGCTTCCCCATCCGTCACATAATAGTCCAGGGGACTGGTGTAGATCAGATCTTCCTCCGCCGCCAGGGACGCCCCGCTGTACACCGGCTCCCCCTCGTCGGCCCACTCCAAAACCAAGCTGGGTACATCCGCATAGGCCGAGACCACCACATAGCCCTCGGTCAACTCCACCGCGTAGGCGGAGGGCGCAAGGCCGGTCTCGTCATACATGACCACCGTGTTCACCGCCTTGGTCCCGCTGTTCCATCTGGTGTGGCCGGACTCCGCCATGTCCTCCACAAAAAACTCCGCGATGTAAGCCGCCGCTGCCTCCGGTACGATAAAATCGTCTTCCGTCAGCTCCACGCCGCCCTCCGGCATGGGAGGCTCCTCCGCCGCGCCGGCGGAAAGCGCCGCGCAAAGCAGCATGACAGCCCCATTTTGGTTCGCCGCGGGCCGGGTTTACCTTTCTTATAAGATGTTTTAACACGCAGCTCTTGTGTTTTGTTTCTTTTACGGAAAAATAAAAAATATTTTTTCTTTGCTCAGCAATATATATGAATATCTTGCGGGGCGCGTTCTCAAGGTTGCTCTTTTTGCGCAAATGGGCTATACTGAGGGCAAAGGATGGCGAATTGTATGGATGCATTTCACTTGATCGAAATTACGGACTTTTGCGCGCCGGAGCTGGACGTTTACGCCCGCCTGACGGAAAACCAGCTGGTAAACCGGGCGGACCCGGCCAACGCCCTCTTCATCGGCGAAAGCCCCCTGGTCATTGGCCGGGCCCTGGACGCGGGATGCGTGCCGGTATCCTTCCTTATGGAGAAAAAGCACGCCCTGGGCAAGGGCCGCCCTCTGTTGGAACGCTGCGGCCCCGTGCCGGTGTATGTTGCCTCGGAAGAGGTGCTGTGCCAGCTCACCGGCTTCCACCTGACCCGGGGCATGCTGTGCGCCATGCGGAGGCCGGCCCCGCTCCCGCCGGAACAGGCCTGCCAGGGCGCGCGCCGGGTGGCCGTGCTGGAAAACGTAATGAACCCCACCAACCTGGGGGCCATTTTCCGCTCCGCCGCCGCGCTGGACATCGACGCGGTGCTCCTTACCGCCCAGGGCAGCGACCCCCTCTACCGGCGGGCCCTGCGGGTCAGCATGGGCAACGTGTTTTTGGTTCCTTGGGCCTATCTGCCGGAAGATTGGCCGGACTTTTTAAGGCGGCTGGGCTTTTCCACCGCCGCCATGGCCCTGCGGGCGGACTCCCTGGACATTGCCGACCCCCGCCTGCTGCGGGAAGAGCGTTTGGCCATTGTCTTGGGCACGGAGGGAGACGGCCTGGCCCCCCAGACCATCGCCCAATGCGACTACACGGTACGCATCCCCATGTCCCATGGGGTGGACTCCCTAAACGTGGCGGCCGCCAGCGCCGTGGCCTTCTACCAGCTCACGCGCCCAGCCCAAACAGCGAAACAATAAAAGTCTTTGAAGATTCTTAAGCCGCCGGAGGCGGCCATAAAAAGGCGGCGCGGAAAAAAATAGGGCGGCAAACACCGGCCGTCTCCTCCCGTAAAAAAACTCCCGCTTTCCCCCTTGCATATTTCATAAAAAGATGTTACAATTTGTTATGTATAGACTATTCGCGGGTTCCCTCAAACAGGAGGAGCCCTAGGACAAAAATAAACAAATATGGAGGAAACAAGATGGCAAAGATTATCAATGTTGCTGTGGTGGGCTGCGGCGGCATGGGCGGCGGACACGCGGTTGCAATCGCTACGGGCAGCGGACAGGCTCTGTGGATGACCGACGGCTCCAAGGGCCGGGAGCTGGCCCCGGGCGACACCGACTTGAAGACAAAAATGACGCTTTCCGGCACCTTCGACGTGAAGGAGGAGCGCCAGGAGTGGGCCCGCAAGCAGGGCTTCCACACCTATGGCAGCTTTGAGGAGATTCTGGACGACCCCCAGGTGGACGTGGTGCTGGTGGCCACCCCCAACGACAGCCACAAGGACCTGGCCATCCGCGCCATGCGGGCGGGCAAGCATGTGCTGTGCGAAAAGCCCGTGATGATGAACAGCCAGGACCTGGTGGACGTGCTGGAGGTTGCCAAGGAGACCGGCAAGGTGTTCTATCCCCGGCAGAACCGCCGCTGGGACAAGGACTACCTGATCATGAAGAAGCTCTATGAGGAGAAGACCCTGGGCGAGGTGTTCCACATCGAGTCCCGCTACCACGGCTCCCGGGGCATTCCCGGCGACTGGCGGGGCATCAAGGCCATGGGCGGCGGCATGATGTTCGACTGGGGCGTGCACCTGCTGGACCGGATGGTGATGATGATCCCCGGCAAGATCAAGAAGGTCTATGCCAAAATGACCCACGTCACCAACGACGAGGTGGACGACGGCTTCATCATGAACATGACCTTTGAAAACGGCGTCACCGCCACGGTGGAGGTGGGCACCTGCAACTTCATCAACCTGCCCCACTGGTACATGGCCGGCACCAAGGGCACCGCGACCATCAACGACTTCCAGGATCTGGGCCACATGGTGCTGCTGCGCAGCTGGGAGGACAAGGACGCCACCCCCATCTTGATGGGCGAGGGCCTCTCCAAGACCATGGCCCCCCGGAACGAGGACACCATGGACGACCTGCCCCTGCCGGACATCCAATATGACCGCAACGCCCTGTACTCCAACCTATGCGACGTGATCAACGGCGAGGCGGAGCAGATCGTGAAGAACGAGGAGGCCCTGCGCATCCTGCGGCTGATGGAGGCCGCGCTGGAGTCCGATGAGAAGGGAATCGTGGTAGACTTTGAATAAGCGGCTGCATAACCTCAGCGTACCGCAAGGCCCGGTGGACGTGGTGCTGGACACGGACACCTATAACGAGATCGACGACCAGTTCGCTCTGGCCTATATGATGCGCTCCAAAGACCTTCTGCATCCCCAGGCCATTTACGCCGCGCCCTTTTTCAATGAGAACTCCACCGGCCCCGAGGACGGCATGCTGAAAAGCTATGAGGAGATTTTCAAGGTCCTCAGGCTGCTGAGCGAGGAGCTTCCCGTTTTTAAGGGCTCGGCCCGGTATCTGCCGGATGAGCGCACCCCGGTCTGCTCCCCCGCGGCGGAGGACCTGGCCCGGCGGGCCCGGGAGTATTCCCCGGAAAAACCCCTCTATGTGGTAGCCATTGGAGCCATTACCAACGTGGCCTCCGCCATCCTCCTAGAGCCCAAGATGGTGGAAAACACCGTGGTGGTCTGGCTGGGCGGTCACGCCCTGCACTGGAGCGATACCCAGGAGTTCAACATGATGCAGGACATTGCCGCCGCCCGGGTGGTGATGGGCAGCGGGGTCCCCTTTGTGCAGCTGCCCTGCTACGGAGTGGTAGACGGGTTCACCACCTCCCGGCCGGAGCTGGAATATTGGCTGAAGGAGAAAAATCCTCTGGCGGACTACCTGGCGGAGAACACCATTGCCGCCGCCGAGAGCTATGCCAAAGGCACGGCCTGGACACGGGCGGTCTGGGACGTGACGGCGGTGGCCTGGCTGCTGAACCAGGGGGACCGGTTCATGCTGTCCCGCCTGGAGCATACCCCGCTGCCCGCCTATGACAACCACTACACCCTGCGTCCGGACGCGCCCCTAATGCGCTATGTGTACCACATCAACCGGGACGCGCTGTTTACGGACCTGTTCGCCAAATTAGCTAGTCCAGGCGCTTGAGCGGGGCCCACAAAGAATTACCCCGACAGCCCTAAGTAAGCAATATACGCGGTCAAGGGGCGTTAGGCCCCTTGCGGATTCTTAAGGCGGAGCCTTAAGCCGCCGGAGGCCAAACAACTCTTTTAAAGGGCCGTAGGCCCCCTTCGGGACGACTTGGCGAAGCCAACGTCATAAGTCCCGACCAAAGCATCCCCGTTGCTTATTGGCGGGCTAATACAGCCATAGCTAAAACAATAAAACATTGCCAGCCGTTCGGGGTTGAACCGGACGGCTGGCTTTTTGGCGCAAAGCGCTGCGGCCTCGGGCCAAGAGAGGCGCGCGGGCGCCCCCCTCTCCCCCATCCCAAAAACAGAAAAGCCGCCGGGGCATAGCGCCTCCGGCGGCTGAATGTTCAGTTAGCCCGCCCGACCGTAATGTGCAGCTCAATAACCTGCCTACAGAAAAGACAGGTGGGTGCCCTCCCGCATGGTTCACGCTCCCTTCGTCCAACCAGGCCGCGCAAAGCGCGCCGGGCCGGGAGGTCTGCAATCCGCAGGCGGAGGGGGGCTCCCAATTTGATGAGTGTAGGGTTATATGTGCACAGTCCGCGAATCGGGCAGACGGTTCCTCTTTTTTAGACAAAAGCGGGCCTACTCAGCCCCATCGTAAAAAGCCTCGTTAAAGCGGCTCTCGAAGATATCGGCCAACTCGTCCAGAAGGGCGTCGTCCTCCACCTCCTGGAGCTGCTCCTCGCCGTCCTCGTCCACCACTTCGAAAATGTAGTAGGTCTCCGCCTCGGCGGAGGCGTCTTCCGGGTCCGGCTGGGTGGGCACCAAGGCCATAAAGTGACCGTCGTCGTTGTCCAATTCATCAATGATCTCGAATTCATGCTCCTGGCCCTCGTCATCGATGAGGGTGATCAGGTCGGCCTCAAAACCGTTGTCCAATGCTCTGATCGCTCCTTTCCACAAGGTCGGGCGGACGCTGCCGTCCTGTTCCTCCCCTATTGTACCGAAAACCAGGTGGAAAGTCAATATCTGATTGCGCCTATTTTTCATTTTGCCCGAAAAAAGCAGAAAAAAGCCCGGAAAGTCCAGGAAAAAGGGGAGCTGGAAATTTTGTAGAAAAAAATTCAATTTTTTTCAAAAAACCTATTGACAAACCAGAACAAGCCGTGTATAATACAGACATAGCAGGAGAGAACAGACAAAAAATCCTGAGAAGACAGAATCGAACGAGAACGCGGGGCCGGAAGTAAGCGGTAGGCCGGAAACCGGTGGGAAGAGCCGGAGGGCGGAAGAGAAACGTCCAAAGGAGCAGGAACTTTCCAAAAGTACGGACCGGACAGCCGGGATGAAAACGGTGGGGAGAATTTACGAGAGGCCGAAAAGCCACGGCAGGAAACTTTCCATTGAAAAAGCGAGTAAATCGCAGTGAAATTTCAACGCTCGAGGGAGCGGAAAGAGTAGCGGACAAATAAAAAACGGGAAAGTGAGATCGTGGAAATATTCGGCAGATGACTCGCGTAGGTTCGAAAAACAAAGTCGGAAAGGCGGGTGAGTCCCATGGACACAATTGAAACGCTTCCAATAGACCGGCGGGCTCAGACCCGCATCTTCATATAGATGGTACCATCCGTTCTCAAGTTTGCGTCAAAACGAGGCACAACAGAAAGGAAGGTCGCTGATCTGAAGAAATTTCGTAAGCTATTGGATCAAACAGGCGCGGATCTGTTGTAGCACCGCTATTTATGTGGCTTATTAAAGCTTGCCCAAGAGGGTTTTGAAGGCGGACTGGCGAGACGGTAACGATGTGCCGGAAAAGGAAACAAGTCCAATGGGCTATGAATGATTTCAAAGAGACAGTTTAAATTCCATCGTTAATAAGGGCTTCTAGGGCAATTCCTAGGAGCCTTTTCATTTTTCCTATACACAATTTTCTTCCTGCATAAGCTTAGCCGCTTGACTTTTTCGGGCAGTTTGCTATAATGTTGCCAGAGAGGAGGCTAAGATTATGAGTAAATGGTTCATTTCCGGTTTTGCGGACGAGATCGACCCATCCTTGGACCGGCAGTTGGAGGCTTTGGCGGAATTCGGCGTGGAATGGGTGGAGCTCCGGGCCGCGGACGGGGTCAATGTGTCGGACTTTACGCCCCAGAAGCGCCGGGAGGTCCGGGAGAAGCTGCTGGCCGCCGGCGTGCGGGTATCCTCCATCGGGTCCCCCATTGGAAAAATTCCCCTGGACGAGCCCTTTCAGCCCCACATGGAGCGGCTGAAGCGCTGTCTGGAAGTCCAGAAGGAGCTGGGCGCGCCTTACCTGCGCATGTTCAGCTTTTATCCGCCCCAGGGCCGCAGGCCGGAAGAATGCCGCTCACAGGTACTGGAGCGGCTCTCCGCCCTGCTGGAAGAGGCCGGGCGCTGGGACGCGGTCCTGCTGCACGAGAACGAGAAGGGCATCTATGGCGACACGGCCCCCCGTTGCCTGGACCTGATGGAGGCCCTGGGCGGCCCCCGTTTCCGGGCGGTGTTCGACTTCGCCAATTTCCTAGAGGTAGGCCAGCCCACCTGGGAGGCCTACCAAAAGATGAGGCCGTATATTCAGTATATTCACATTAAGGACGCGGACGGGGAGAAAAAAATCGTCCCGGCGGGCCGGGGCGAGGGCCGCGTCCAGGACATTTTGGCGGACCTGGCGGCGGCAGGCTGGGAGGGCTTCCTCTCCCTGGAGCCCCACCTGGTGGACTTCGCGGGCCTGGCCGCTTTGGAGCGGGACCCCCAAAAGCGCGCCGCCATGGACGGCAAAACCGCCTGGCACACCGCCCTAACCGCCCTGCGGGATATTCTGTCCACCATCCCAGAAGCGGGGTAGCGCCAGCGCCGCTGTGAAAGGCGGGTTCAAACCAGTCCCCACTGCCCTGCCGAAGCTGAAAGGAGAATACATCCATGAACCGTTTTCGTTCCGCCATTGTGGGCTGCGGCGGCATCGCCCAGGTCCACGCCCGGGCGCTTTCCCAAATGGAGAACGTCCAGCTGGCCGCTTATGCCGATGTGAAGCCTGAGCGGGCCCAAGCCCTGGCCGGCCAGTACGGAGGCCGGGCCTATGCCTCCCTGGACGCCCTGCTGGACCAGGAAGCCCTTGACGTGCTGCACATCTGCACCCCCCATTTCCTCCACCTCCCCATGGCCCAGGCGGCGGCCAGCCGGGGCATCGCCGTGTTTACGGAGAAGCCCCCGGTGATTAGCCGGGCCCAATGGCAGGAATTCCAGGCCCTCCCCGGCCCGGTGGGAGTCTGCTTTCAAAACCGTTTCAACCCCAGCGCGGCCTATGCGCGGGAGCTGCTGGAGGGAGGCGCTCTGGGGCCCATTCTGGGGGCCCGGGCCTTCGTCACCTGGCGGCGGGAGTCCCCCTATTACACGGAGAGCGGCTGGCGGGGGGCTCTGGCCACTGAGGGCGGCGGGGCCTTGATCAACCAGGCCATCCACACCCTGGACCTGATGGTGCGCTTCATGGGTCCGGCCTCCTCGGCCCAGGCCATGCTGGCCAACTTCCACCTGCCCGGAGTTATCGAGGTAGAGGACACTTTGGCGGCCTACATCCGTTTTGAGGCGGGCAGCGGGGTCTTTTACGCCACCACTGCCCATGCCGCCGACGCCCCCATTCTCTTAGAGCTGGCCTGCCGGGACGGGGCCCTGCGCATCGAGGGGGAGGAAGTCACCGTAACCCATCCGGACGGCCGGAAGGAGCGCCGGGACTTCGCCCAGGAAAACGCCGTGGCGGGCAAGGCCTACTGGGGCAGCAGCCACGGGCGGTGCATCCAGGCCTTCTACCGCTCTTTGGAGACAGGGGAGCCCTTCCTCAATGATATTGCCGGAGTGCGGGACACGGTGGAGCTGATGCTGGATATTTACCAATCGGCCCGAGGAGAGAGGTAAGCTTGAGTCGGGACTGCGTCCCTATGAGGCCTACGGCCCTTTGTGTAGTGAATGGCCTCCGGCGGCTTAGGGGCGTTGCCCCTAAAAACCCCACCAGGTGCCAACTTCGCGAAGCGAATGTTGTAAGCTCCTGGACCGCGAATATTGCCTACTTTTAGCTGTCAGTGTAACAAATTTAAGAGAGCCTCTTAAGCGCAACATTAAAAGTTTCGTCATTCTCGACTGCCGTCTCGGTCGGCGCTGGACAATCGCCAGTGGCGATTATCGCCCTTTTCAAAGGTGGCAGGGTTCTTAGGGACGGAGTCCCTAAGCCGCCGGAGGGTGAGCTTCTGCCGGGTACTTGGCCTGCCAAGTACAGAAGACTATGCCGCGAACCGACCGAGCCGGTAGGCGAGACTCCACTCCGTAAAACTCTCCAAACTGTTCTTTACCCCCCAAATGAACAACAGCGGCGCGGTCCAGGGTATTGCCCCCGGACCGCGCCGTTCTTTGTTTGGAGGCGCTTGGCCGCGCCCTCTGTGCCTCCCGCTTTTTACCGCAGCAGCTCTTCCGCATAATCCAGGTCGCCGGTCAGCGCGGCCAGCACCAGCCGGTAGATCCGGTCAGGGTTCTGGTAAAAGCGCTCCTCCACCAGCTGGGCCTGGGCCCGGTCCGGCACGTACAGGCTCACCCGCAGCAGGTCCGTGCCCCCGCCGCCGCCAATCCGGCAGGTGGTCTGGCAGCCGTTGGGCAGGTCTTCCACCTCCACCTTGTGCTCCCGGCGGGCCTGGGCCTCGGCCAACAGGGACAAGGCCGCTTCCAGGGCCTTGTCCCGCACGGCCACCGGCAGTTCCGCGTCCAGCCGGGCGGCAATCTCCCGGCCGGTCTCGGTCACGGTGTAGCCCTCGCCCTCCCGGCGCACATGGCCCAACCTTTCCAGAGCGGCCAGAGCGTCGCCGGTTTCAAAATAATTGGCCAGCCCCTTGCCCTGCACAATGCGGCATAGGTCCTCCTGAGCCAAAGGCGCCTGCACGCTGGCCAAAATGTAACAGATCAAAATCCGGACATCGTTCTGGACCCAGAGCCCTCCCGGGTCCACTCCGCCCGTAAACGCGTCCCGGCGCATGGCGTCACTCCCTTCACTCACCGGCCGGGGAGGACGGCGCGGCGCTGGACTGGGGGCCGTCCTCCATCCGGATAATGGTGTCGGCTCCCGTTACGGTGGGCAGCTTGCCGTCCCACTGCTGGATTTTGTAGTAATCGATCAGGGGCTGCGTGATGGAGGCCGCGATCTTCTCGTTGGCCACAGCCTCCTTTTCCCCCGCGTAGGCGGCGGCCTCGGCCTCGATGCGGGCCACCTCGGCGGCGGCTTCCGCGTCAATAACCCGGCGGGAGGCCTCCGCCTCCTTTTCCATGGTCAGCTGGTCCTGCTCGATCTTGGCCCGCAGCTTCTCCTGTTCCGCCACCTGCTTGGCCTCGATGGCGGCCACGTACACGTCGCTGAAATCAAAATCGATGATGTTAATGTCCGAGACGAAGATGCCGCTGTCGGCCAGCTTCTCATTGAGCTCGTCCAGCAGGGCGGTGGAGATCATGTTGCGGTTGGTGATGCTCTGCTCCGCCGTATACTGTGCCATAATGGACTTCATTACCTCGTTGACCGCCGGGGTCATGAGCACGCTCTCGTAGTTGGTTCCCACGTTTTTCACAATGGAATAGGACTTGCTGGTGTCCACCCGGTAGTTCACGGCCAGGTTCACGTTTACGGTCTGCAGGTCGGAGCTGAAAGCCTCGGTGGAAACCTCCAGCTTGACAATGCGGTTGTCCATCTTCGTGACCTTCTGCCAGGGCAGCTTTATGTGGAAGCCCTCTTGCAGCACGTTTTCACTGACCTTGCCAAAGGTGGAAACCACTCCCGTGTGTCCGGCGCTGACCACCGTGAAGCAGGAGGAGGCGAAAACCAGCGCCACAATCACGACCGCAAGGACGGGGACAAATTTGGGAATCCCCCTTTTGACCACCCGGCCCTCCGGATCGGTGTAGGTGCTTTTTCTTTGAAAAAACGACATGATTCTGCTCCTTTCCGTTATGTTTTAGGCGGTTGCCTTCTTTTCCAGCACCGCCAGACGCACCTGGATGTCTTCCAGCTGCTTTTCCACCCATCTCGCGTTGCGCTCCAAAGAGACCCGGTGGGAATGCTCGATCTCATATCCTTCATACAGCGCGGTGACCCGGTTGCCCACGGCCAGCTCCATGTACACCTTGACGTCGTGAATGGACTCAGCCAGCTTCCGATCCTGCTCGGCGAATTTGGCGTCCATGGTGTCCAGCACTTTTTGGAACTCTTCCTGCATATGCTCTTCAAACTGGCTTTGGCGCTCTGTCATGCGCTGCTCAACGCCTTCGATCTTCTCCGTCATGCGCCGTTCAACATCATCGATCTTCTCCGCCATGCGCTGTTCCAGGGCTTCCATCTTTTCATCGACTGCCTGGAACCCCTTCGTCACATTGTCGTTTAATTTTTGCAGCTGATCCAAAATCATCTGTTCGTTCATCGCTGTTCCCGCTCCTTTTTCCTTCTTTTATTTGTTTCTCTCTTCAGCACGCGCACACCCGGCCGGTTTTCGCGTCCAAGGTGACCACCGCGCCGCCTTTGAGGATTCGGGTAGCATGCTTGGCGCCGGTGATCACGGGCTTGTCCATGGCCAGGCCCGCGATGGCCGCGTGGGTGTTCTGGCCCTCCGCCTCGGTGATGATCCCCCCGCAGCGCCGCAGATAGGACACGATGCTGTTGTCCGTCTCAGGGACCACCAGAATGTCCCCCTCCCGGAAGCGCTCCGGCACATCCTCCAAATGCTTGCATACGCAGAGCCGGGCGGACACGGACTTTTCCGTCACCCCCTGGCCGGTGAGCAGCACATGGCCCACCACGTGGACCTTCATCATGTTGGTGGTGCCGGAAACCCCCAGGGGCATTCCCGCGGTGATGACCACAATGTCGCCGCTTTCCACCACGCCGGCCTGCTGGGCCGCGTCCACCGCGTGGTCGAAGAGGGCGTCCGTGTCGCTCTCCTCGGCGATGAGCAAGGGGGTTACGCCCCAAGATAGGTTCAGCTGGCGGCAGACGTTTTCCTCGGTGGTGCAGCCCACAATGGGATAGAGGGGGCGGAATTTGGAGAGCTGCCGGGCCGTCACCCCAGACTTGGTCACGGTGATGATGGCCTTGGCCCCCAGGTCGTGGGCGGTGGTGCAGGTGGCGTGGGAGATGGCGTTGGTCACGTCAAAGGCGATGTCGCTGTTATCCCGGGAGTTGAACCGGTGGATGTAATCAATGCTTTCCTCCGCCTTTTCCGCAATGTGGACCATGGTCTCCAGGGCCTCTACCGGGTACAGGCCCGCGGCGGTCTCGCCGGAGAGCATGATGCAGCTGGTGCCATCGTAGATGGCGTTGGCCACGTCCGTGGCCTCGGCCCGGGTGGGACGGGGGTTCTTCATCATGGAGTCCAGCATTTGGGTGGCCGTGACCACCTGCTTGCCGGCCATGTAAGACTTCATAATCAGCTGCTTTTGCAGCACGGGCACGTCCTGGAAGGGAATCTCCACTCCCATGTCGCCCCGGGCTACCATGATGCCGTCGGCAACCCGCAGAATCTCATCGATGTTCCGCACGCCCTCCATGTTCTCAATTTTGGCAATGATGTTGACCGTGTGGCATTTGTACTCCTTTAATATGCGGCGGATCTCCAAAATATCCTCCGCCGAGCGGGTAAAGGAGGCGGCAATGAAATCGAAGCCGTTTTCAATGCCGAAAACGATGTCGGAGCGGTCCCGTTCGCTGATAAAGGGCATGGAAAGCTTGGTTCCAGGCACATTGATGCCCTTGTGGTTGGAAACCCGGCCGCCGTTGATCACAGTGCAGACAATGTCCGTCTCGGTGATGTGCTCGGCGCGCATCTCCACCAGGCCGTCGTCGATGAGGACCCGGGCCTCGGGCTTCAAGTCGGCGGGCAGGCCCTGATAGCTGATGGAGACCGCCTGGCCGTCCCCCGGCACGTCCCGGGTGGTCAGCGTAAACGTATCCCCGGCGTGGAGCTCAATGGGCCCGTTCTGGAAATTGCCCACCCGGATCTCCGGACCCTTCGTGTCCAGAATGGTGGCGATGGGCAGATTCAGCTCGCCGCGCAGGCGCTCCACCACGTCCAGCTTGCGGCGGGCGTCATCGTGGTCCAGGTGGGAAAAGTTGAAACGGGCGGCATTCATCCCGCCCAGCATCAGGCGGCGCAGGACGTTTTCGTCCTCTGTGGCAGGGCCGAGGGTGCAGATGATCTTCGTTTTTCTGGTCATGGTGGAAGCTCCTTTCCTATTTTCAAAGAATAATAATAAAAAAATTATTAATTTTTATGGGTTACCAAATTTAAGATAAAAGCGCAAGCCCCGAGAGGGGCGGGATCAAGAAGGGAAGGACGGCCTTCGCGCACAGAGAGAAACTTCCAGTACACGGCCGAAGAAACTTGTCTTGCCCATCCAGGTTTCTGCCGTATACATTCTCTCCCAAAGGCTGGGGAAGTTTCTCTGCATTTTTGCGCAGCAAAAACGAGCGCTTCGCGCGAAGAGAGAAACTTCCAGTACACGGCCGAAGAAGCTTGTCTTGCCCATCCAGGTTTCTGCCGTATACATTCTCTCCCAAAGGCTGGGGAAGTTTCTCTGCATTTTTGCGCAGCAAAAACGAGCGCTTCGCGCGAAGAGAGAAACTTCCAGTACACGGCCGGAGAAGCCAGCCTTGCCCATCCAGCTTTCTGCCGTGTACATTATACCATATTCTAGGGGGAAATGCGAGAGGCTTTTTCATGGTTCACAAAATTTGCGGGACGGTCCCAACGCCTGGGCTCCAGCAAGGGAACCCCCGCCCCGGCGGCGCTCGCCGGCTCTGCGTGTAAGTTCGAGGCCAGAAAAACAAGCAAGGCGCGGTCAAATTTGAGAAAAGTCTGGAATTTTTGGGGAAAATGTGGTATATTTTAAGAGAAACAAAGCTCCGCTCTATAAAAAAGCTCCACCGAACCCTTTTTAAGGAGACGATCCCTCGTGAAGCTTCCCCGCGTCCGCCCTTCTTCTGTGTGGCTTCCCGTGCTCTTCCTCGGACTGCTGGCCTTTTGGGTCTCCCTCAGCTCCCACGGAGACGGCGCGCGGGCCACGGCCGGACTTCCTGGCGGGCTCCATACCTCCCTGCTCGTGCCCGGCCCGGAGGGCGGAGCCCTTTTCCTCTGCGGCGATGGGGAGTCCGCCTGGGCCTGCCGCTTCGATAGCCCTGACCAGAGCGAGCCCGCCAGCGCCCAATTGGCCTCCCCGCCCAGCCTGGCCTATGGGGAAGATGGAAACCTCTGCCTCTTTTACGCCTACAGCGATTTTGGGACGCTGTTGACCGTGGGCCCGGACCTGGACCTGAACGCGGCGGAAACGGACGCCGCCATATTCTTTGCGGACCTACCCGCCTCCTACGCCTGCGCAGGCGGCTGGCTGTATGCGGAAACCTCCGAGAACATTGCCGCTTACCCGCCAGATGGGAGCGACCCCCTCTCCCTGTCCATCCAGGGCCGGCTTTTCACCGCTCCGGACGGAGAGGCGTTTGCCTGGACCGGGGACGTCCTCTACCGGCTGTCCGGCGGAGAGGCGGTAGCCGCTGCGCGGGAGGAGCCCCGCCTCTTTCTGGGCGGCGGCGCTTTTCTCTCGGCAGACGGGACCATCTTCCGCCTAACCGAAGCCGGCGCCCAGCCTGTCCTGGAGGCGGACCCCGCCCTGACCTATTGGGGCGGCAGCGCCCTGCTGGCCTTCGGCGGAAGCCAAGCCGCTGCCTATGGCTGGGACGGCGCGCCCATTGGTTCGTACCAGGCCGAAGGGGAAGTGTCCGCCGTGACGGACGGCTTCGCCCTGGTACAGTCGGACGGTGGATACCGTTTGGTCCTCCACGACTTTCAGCCAGAGCCCACGCCCGAGCCTCCGCCGGAAGAGGAGCCCTCCCCCTCTCCTTCCGTCTCTCCCGCGCCCTCGCCGGAGCCCAGCCCTTGCCCTTCTCCGGAACCCAGCCCCTCCCTCTTGCCCAGTCTGGCCCCCTCCTCCCCGCCAACGGATTCCCCCAGCCCTTCGCCTACGCCGCCGGTGGAGGTTCGCGGCTCCTGGCTGTATGTCTCCCCGGGCACTTCCCTGGAAGAACTGCGGCAGCTCTTCTGGCCGGACCCAGTGGTCTTTTACAGCATGGCGGGCCGTCCCGTTTCAGAGGGCCTGGCCGGGACCGGCATGACCGCGCGGAAATACACCCTGATCGTTCCCGGCGACGCGGACGGGAACGGCCGGGTGGACCAACAGGACATGCTGGCGGGCCTGGACCTTCTGCTGCGGAAAGAGCTGGACGGCCCGCAAGCCTTGGCGCTGGACCAGGACGGGGACGAGGTCCTAAGCCTTAAGGACCTGCTGCTGTTTGCCCAACAGCTGGCGGGCGATGCGTTCTAAGACGAAGGGGGCTGGGCCATACCCCTTGCGGGCCGCAAAAGCCGGAAAGCCGGAAGAGGCATGTCCTCTCCCGGCTTTCTCTGATTACTTCATATATTGTTTGAAAGCAAAGTTTATTAAGTTCAGAAACGCAAAATTGTTGATCTTTTAAACTGTGTTATCATCCCGACAGTAAAAAGTAGGAAAACAATGCGCGGCCCAGGGGCCGTAACATCCTCCTTTGGGCCGTTAGGCCCCCCGGGACGTAATCCCGGAACATCCTTTTCTACAATTTATTGCCGGAGTAATGACAATAAGCGCGTTTACGGCGCCGCCACTTCCAGCAAGCCCTCCGCGTACTCCCTGCCGCCCTCGCACAGGAACAGCTGAAAGCCGCCCGGCTCCACGGTGCATTCCATAGCCGCGCCGTACAGAGCCAGCTCGTCCCAGCCCAGGGACAGGGCGCAGGCCTTGGCCTCCCCGGCCCGGAGGAAAACCTTCTCAAAGGCTTTCAGCTCCCTCACCCGGCGCACGGTGCTGGCCTGCACGTCGTGGATATAGAGCTGGGGCACGGCGTAGGCGTCCATGGAGCCGGTATTCTTCAGGGTAAAGCGCACCTGGACCCGCCGGCCCTCTTTTAGGGCTTGGCGGGAAACAGGGGCGGGGAACTCCACGTCCGCAACCTCAAAGCTGGTGTAGGAAAGCCCAAAACCGAAGGGATAGAGCGCTCCGTCCGGCAGGTCGCTGTAGTGGGCGGGCTGGTAGGAGGCTTTGGGATTGTAGTAGCAGGGCAGCTGGCCCGCGCTTCGGGGCAGGGAGGCGGGCAGGCGGCCCGAGGGCGAGTACCGCCCCGCCAGCAGCTCGGCCAAGGCCAGGCCCCCCCTGGGGCCTGGGTAAAAGGCGTACAGCACCGCCTGGGAGCGCTCCACGATCTCCGGGATCGCATAGGGACGGCCCGCCACCACCACGGTGACGACCGGCTTCCCCGCCGCGAACACCGCCCGGGCCAGGGCCTCCTGACAGCCGGGCAGGCGCAGGGTGGACACGTCCACGCCCTCGCCGCAGTCCATCTGCACCGGGCCGTCCATCACCGCCGCGCCGTTTATGTCGAACCGGGCCCCGGAGAACCGGCTGGATGAGCCGCCCAGGGCCAAGATCACCAGGCCGCTCTCCCGGGCCAGGGCCTCCGCCTGGGCGATGCCGCCGTCCTCCGGGCCGCAGAAGGAGCAGCCCTGGGCGAAAGGCAGTTCCTGGCCCAGCACCTGGCGCAGCCCCTCCCGCAAAGTGACGCAGGCCCCCTCCCGCTGGGGCGGGGTGTAGTCGCCCAGCATGCCGTAAACATCGTCCCCGGCAGGGCCGATTAAGGCGATCTTCTGTCCCGCGCCGCGCAAGGGCAGCAGGCCCTCGTTTTTCAGCAGTACCGGGCTTTGGCGGGCCAGCTCCAGGCTCTGGGGGAAGTCCTGGTAGGTGTAGCGCTTGGGCGGCTCCTCGTCCAAATAGGGGTGCTCAAACAGGCCTTGGGCGAATTTCATCTCCAGCACCCGCAGCACAGCCTGGTCCAGGCGCTCCTCCGAGACCAGGCCCCGGTTTACCGCCTCCTCCAGGTGGGAGAAACCCCGGTCCCAGAGGCTCGCGTCCACCCCGGAGCGCAGGGCCAGGGCCCCGGAAGCCGCCGGGTCCCCGGTCAGGCCGTCCAGGCGGTCGATGGCGGTGCCATCGGCCATGACCAGGCCGGAGAAGCCCATCTCCTCCCGCAGGACCTTTTGGAGCAGCCAGGGGTTGGCGTGGCAGTAGACCCCGTCAATCTCATTATAAGCCGCCATAACGCCGTGGACCCCGGCCTCTACCGCGGCCTTCATGGGGGGCAGATGAATCTCCCGCAGCTCCCGCTCCCCAATGCGGGCGGCGCTGGCGTTGACCCCGCCGGTGCCCTCCCCCTGGGCGCAGAAATGCTTGGCCACCACGGGCACGCCCGCCTCCTGGCAGCCGGTTACGGCGCTTTTTGCCAGGGAAGCGGCCAGGTAGGGATCCTCGGAGTAGCACTCTTCGCAGCGGCCCCAGCGGGGGTCCCGGAGCACGTCCAGCATGGAGATGAGGGCATAGTCCACGCCCAGCTCCTTGAGCTGCCGGCCGCAGATCCGGAAGGCCTCCCGGGTCAGTTCTGGCGAAGCGGCCGCGCCCAGGGCCAGGTTCACGGGGAGCAGGTAGCCATCCAAGGCCTGGTGGCCGTGGGGGCATTCGCTGCTCATCAGGGCGGGGACGCCGAACCGGGAGTGCTCCACCACATGGCGCTGGACCTGGTTATAGGCCCGTTTCACCCACTGGCCGTGCAGGCCGGTTTCAAAGTCCTTCTGGGACCAGGGATCGGCCCGGTACAGGCCATAGAGCAGACCCAGCCCGCCATAGCGCTCCACCTCGTCCCGGAACTCTTGAGTCAGCTCCAAGCTCTCGCCGTGCCGGGCATAGACGGCGAAGCCATAGAGCCGCTGGTTCACCTGGCCTACCTTTTCCAGCAGGGTCAGCCGGGAGAGCAGGTCCTCCGCCCGCCGGCGGGGCGGCTGGTTTTTCTCTTGAAACAGCATAGAAAGCCTCCTTAGAACGATTACTCTGACAGCTAATAGTATGAAATATACGCAGTCCAGGAGCTTACAACATTCGCTTCGCGAAGTTGGCACCTGGTGGGGTTCTTAGGGGGACTTGGCGAAGCCAATGTCATAAGCCCCGCAAGTTCATCGGAGATGAACTTGGCCGCCGGAGGGCGCTGGTCGCCAGTGGCGACCGTCCAGCGCCGACCGAGCCGGCAGGCGAGACTCCAAAACGTACTTATCAAGGCCGTAGGCCTCATCGGGACGCAGTCCCGACCCAAGCGTCCCGATTGTTCTTGGCTCAGTAATTATGAATACAGGTGGTCATTTTTCCGCCACCTTGGCGCGGATGGCCTCATTGACCCGCTCCCGCAGGTCCAGCAGGAAGTCCTCTTCCCGGGGGTACCGGTCAAACTTTAGGTCTTGCGCAATATATTCCATGACCTTTTCCCGGCCTGCCAGCTCTTCCAGGGCGGTCAGGGCGCAGTAGTCGCTCATGGCCTGGTCCATGTGCATCAGGCGCAGGGACTCTTCCGGTTGTCCCTCCGGGCCCGGATAGACCAGGAAGGGGTCCCCGGAGGGGAAGGCCTGGTCCGCGTCGGTGACCTGGTAGGGGTCGACGGGGTAGCGGGAAAACTGCGAATTATAGAAATTATAACCCCAATGGAGGAACCCAGCCAGCTGGTGCTGGTACAGCAGAGCCCCCAAGATGCGGGTGCGCTGTCCCGGCATGACCACAAAGCGATTGGACACGTCTACACTTTGGGCGGTGCAGTAATAGCCCCACAGCTTCTTGGGCCGGTCTTCTAAGAACGGCTTGATGTGGTCCAGGGCGCACACGGGCTGCTGCACCAGGCCCTCCCGGTAGAAAGCATGGTCCGAGAGGGCGTCCAGCAAGGGGTATCCGGCCAAATCCTCCGCCACCGCCTCATAGGCCTGGCGGTAGGAATCCAGCTGCTCCATGGTGGGCTCGTCCGAAATGTGGAAATAGGTCCGGCCGGCCACGCCCAGGGCTTCCAGCTCCGGCTTGAGGGCGGTCAAAAACTGATGCAGAAACGCCCGGTACTCTTGCCCCGCCGCCGGGGTCTCCCAGCCGAAAAGCCGCTGGTATTGGCCGTTCTTCGTCCCCATAATTTTGGGCGCGGCCTTGGCACCCCATTGGCTGAACAGGTGGGAAATCTCAATATATTCCATGCCGCAGTCCAAGGCCATTTGGACCCAGCGGCGGAGCTTCTCAAAGCCAAAGCGGTATGTGCCGCCCAAGTCCTCCACGTCCACCAGCTGGACGGTCCGGCGCTCTCCCCCGGGGGCGGTGTCCAGCGGCGGGGTGAAGACCGGCGTCAGCAGCATGTTGCAGCGGCGCTGGGCGGCGGTGCGCACAAAGGCCTCCACCAGCTCCCACCAGCGCGGGGAGAAAACCTCTACATTGTAATAGTTAGCCAGGCAGTCGCCATGGAACCACTCGGTGTGGGGAATGGGCAGGCGGGGCAGGTCCATATCCAGGGTTTCGCAGGCCAGCTCCACCCGGCAGAGCTCCTCTCCCCCAGCCCGCAGGCACAGCTCCACCGGGAACTCCCCGGCGGGGCCGTCCAGATTTACGTCCACCCAAAGGCTCCGCCACTGGCCGGAGACCAGCGGGAAGCCGGCCGGGCCCAGATCCCGGAGCAGGTCGGGGTACAGCCCGGGCCCGGCGGCCAGGTAGTCCGCGTCCCGGCGCTGGTGGCAGGGGTAGCGGCAGGGGACCAGCTCCACGGTCCGCACCCGCACCTGGTCCCGGCGGGGCGAAACCACCTCTGCCTGGCCGTACTCCCGGCCCCACTCGTCCCAGCGGTAGGCCAGCTGGAAGGAAACCGTCTCCCCCCGCAGCCCGGTAAGCCGCCGGGCCTTCAGCGGGCGCAGGTTTTGGCCGTTTGGGAAAATTTTGCACAAAGAAGACGCCAGAGTATATTGAAAATCCATGATTCTCCCTCCTTCTATGAATAGACCTCTTGCGAAATAGCCGAGAGCCAGACAACATACGCGGTCAAGGGGCGTTAGGCCCCTTGCAGGGTGTGGGGCAGAGCCCCACGGCCTTGCCGCAGGGTGCGCTTTTTGCACCCGGAGGCCATCTATTACTCAACATAAATCTATTCGCAAGAGATCATATAACGGAAATGGGCGTTTTGCGCGGGCCGCTTCCCAGCCCGCCAACGCCCATTTCGGTCCGTCACGCGGTCAGTTCAGTTTCAGGGTGAACGCGAAGCGGGCGTTCTCCCCATACCACAGGGGGAAGTTGGTCCCCCAGCGGTTGTTGCACAGCAGGTAATACATGCCGTCCCCGGCGCTGCCATAGGCCTCGTTTTCATCGTAAAGGTGCCGTCCGCCTACGGACACCAGCGGCGCGTGCCAGCTATGCAGCTCGCCGCCCTCCCAGCGGATGGCCGGGGAAGCGTGGAGCTTCCGGTTGCCGCCCTCCCGGACCCGGTAGGGGTCGACGGGCTGGTCCAGCTTGCTGAGGGTGAAGGCCTGCCCCTCCTGGAAGTCCAGGCTGACCCCAAAGAACAGCCCTTCGGGAATGCGGCTGGCGTCCTTCTGGTACCAGCAGAGCTCCATGTCCAGAGCGTCTCCAAAGGTGTAGGAAGCCACGGCAACGCGGGGGGCCCCAAAGCGCTCCCCGGCGGTCTCGTTGGCCCGCAGGCAGACGCGCAGAGTGTTCCCCTGCCGCTCCACTCCGGTTACGGAGTAGGCATAGGCCTCGTCCGTCAGGTTTGCCACCTTGTCCAGACCGGGCTTGGCAAAGTCGCCCTCGGCCCAGACCCGGGTATGCTCCAGGTCCCGGTTGTAGGCTTCCAGGTTGTCGAACACGGTTTTGGCGCTGTAGACCTCATAGACCAGCCGGCCCAGCCAGGCGTTCTGGTAGGCCCTGCCGTCTTTCTCCAACAGGCGCAGGCTGCCGTCCTCCTGCACCTGCACATGCCAGCCATTAAGGGGGAAGTCCCGCTGAGCAACGGGCTCAGCGCAGGCAGGGGCGCTCTCCGGCCGCAGGGCGGCAAGACGCTGGCGGGCCTCATCCTGCCAGGGCTGGGGCAGGGCGTTCACCGCGTTTTCCACATACTCCCGCTGCTCCTCCCAGGAGGACTCCATCTTCTGGTAGCTGCACAGACCGGCTACAAAGGTGGGCTCGTGGCGCAGGGTGAACTCCCGCAGCTCCTCCCCGGCGGGCATCACGTCCTCGGGGGTGATGTGGTCCCGCTCCCGGGCGGCGTAAAAGTCCTTCTTCTCCCAGTTGCGCCAGTCGGAAAGCCAGCGCTTCACGTCCCGGCCCCAGGAGTGCTCCGCCACCAGCAGCAGGTTCCGGCACAGCTCCCGCCAGGCGGGGGAGTCCACAGCCGCCGGGTCCTCCCGCTCCCACTGGTCCCGCACCCGAAGCAGCTCATAGTAGGCGGCGGTCTTATAGGGGTCGGTGGACACGCCGTGAATCCAGGTGTCGCCCAGCTCCTCCGTGACCACGGGCAGCTCGTCCTTGTGCGCCAGCACAATCTCCGCGAACTCGTCCATAGTGCCGGAGACGATCTCCGCGCCGGGGTATTTCTCCGCCAGGCGCTCCATCTCGGCGGCCACGCTTTCCGGGGAGGGGGGGCCGCTGTTGTCCGGGGTGTGGGCGAACTCCATGGCGTACTCCCCGCACACGCTGGACGCGCCGTACAGGGCGGCATAGTCCAGAATGACCTCGTCCTCCCCATAGCGCAGGCGGCACAGGGGCGGCAGCTTCACCATTTTGGAGGAGCCGTTGATGCCGATGTGCAGGTACTTAACTCCGGCCTTGGCCAGGTAGGGGACCATGGCGTGGGTGTGGCTGGGCACATCGGTCATTTTGGCGGCAATGGTGTGCCGGCCGAACTCCCGGTCCAGCCGCTGGGAGATGCTCAGGCCATACTGGAAGAGCTTGCCGTCCATCAGCTCCGTGTGGGTGGTCAGGGGCAGGCCGTGCCAGGCAATGACCCCGTCCCGGATGGCCTGCCGCAGCAGCTCCGGGTCCCGGCCCCTTTCCAGATAGAGCTCGATGAGGAAGGAGCCCACGGTCCAGACGAAATTCTTTTTGCCGTTCTGGTTGCAGGCCCGGGCGGTGGCGATGGCCCCGGGGATGAAGGTCTCCATATAGCGGTGGAGCACGGCGGCGGCGGAATCGGTGAAGCCGATGTCCAGATGGGTTTTGTGAATGACGAAAACTTTTTTGATGTTAGGCATGATTTTGACCTCCGCTCCGTTTATCACGGCTATTATACAAGAGGCCGAGGGAAAAGGCAAGGGAAAATATGAGAAATTTTTTTGAATTTCTCTCCGGAAAAAACGGCGCGGGAAGCGCAACGAGAAAAAGCCCCCCGCTGCCGCGGGAGGCCTTTTTTCATACGGTATGCCAGCGGGATCAGTCGCTGGTGTAGGGGAGCAGCGCCAGATGACGGGCGCGCTTGATCGCGATGGTCAGCGCGCGCTGATGGCGGGCGCAGGTGCCGGTCACACGGCGGGGGAGAATCTTGCCCCGCTCGGAAATGAACCGGCGCAGTTTGGCAACGTCTTTGTAATCGATAAACTCCGCCCGGTCTACGCAGAAGCTGCAAACCTTCTTGCGCCCCTTGCGCCCCCGGCGAATCTCTCTCTCGGGCCGATCTGCCATAGCTGGAAACCTCCTTCTCGTCAATTGGTTAGAAGGGGAGGTCGTCGTCGCCTAAGATCTCCTCGAAATCCTCGGCGCTGCCGCTGGAATAGGCGGGCGCGGGCTCCTTGAAAGCCGGCGCCTGGGCGGGGGCGGGACGGTCATAATAGGAGTCGCCGCCGTAAGCGCCGCTCCGGCCCCCCTCGCTTTCCCGCTTGGAGCTGGTAAAGCTCACGTTGTTGGCCTGGATCTCCACGGCCTTGCGCTTATTCCCCTGCTTGTCCTCATAGGTCCGGGTCTGGATGCTGCCGTCCACGGCCATCATCTGGCCCTTGGTAAAGTACCGGCACACAAACTCCGCCGTACCCCGCCAAGCCACCACGTCGATGAAGTCGCACTGGCGCTCGCCCGTCTCCTTGTTGGCAAAGGAGCGGTCCACCGCCAAGGTAAACGAAGTGACGGCGTACCCGTTGGGAGTATGCCGCAGCTCCGGATCGGCGGTAAGCCGGCCCATAATCACGGCTACGTTCAGCATAAAAGGACGACCTTCCTTTCTTTGGGCGGGGCTTCTAGGCCCCTTTCCCTAACTTTCGCTCAGTCTTGCGCCGGAGCGGGCTCGGCTACCACGCCCATTGCCTCCTGGGCAATGGCCTCCACGTCGATAGCGCCCTCCTCCGCTTTCTGGGCCTTCTGGGGCTTGCGCTCCACCAGGTGGCGGGGGTCCAGCTTGACGATCAGCGTACGGAGAATGCCGTCGGTGATCTTGTACCGCCGGTCCAGCTCCGCGGTGAACTCCGGGCCGCTCTCGAAGTTGATCAGGGTATAATAGCCCTCGGTCTGCTTCTGGATGGGGTAGGCGAAGCGCCGCTTGCCCCAGTCGTCCACGGTCTTCACCGTGCCGTGCTCCGCGATGAGATTCTTGAAGCGCTCCACCAGAGCCGCGCTGCCCTCCTCGCCCAGCTTGGCGGACGTGACGATGACGGTCTCGTAGAGGTTCTTTCCTTCTGCCATTTGTATTGCACCTCCTTTTGGCCTTATGGCCCCGGGCGCTTTTTTTCCGCCCCGGGGCAAGGAAGTTTGAAACTCTGTCTCAAACAACTAGAACATTATACCATATATAGTCGAAATGTCAAGGGGGTACGGCAAAAAAGGTGGCTGATTCACACACAGGCGGAGGCAGTGAGCCACTAAAAGTTTCGCCGGCCTTTTCAAAGGCCGGCGAAACTTTTCCTGCTGCGCTCTGGGAGCCCGCCTCAACTAAAACTCGTACTCTCCCGCTTCCAGCTCCTCCACCCGGCCGTCCGGCAGGACCAGCTGGGCGGTGCAGTCAAAGGGCACGGAAACGGCATAGCGCAGGTCCTCCCCATCGTAACGCCAGCTTACCCGGTAACGGCCCGAGGCCGTGTCCATGGTCATACCGGCCCGGCGCAGGCGGGGGTCCGGCATGGGGCAGATGGTGGCCCGCTTGTAGCCGGGGGCCTCCTCCACTGGGTTAAAGCCGATCATGTTCCGGTACATCCAGTCCACAATGGACCCATAGGCATAGTGGTTCAGGCTGTTCATGCCCGTGCCGCTGATGGAGCCGTCGGGCAGCAGGGAGTTCCAGCGCTCCCACACGGTGGTGGCCCCCAGCTTCACCTCGTAGAGCCAGCTGGGGAAATCGCTGTTGAGGAACAGGGTATAGGCGGCAGCGTTGGCGCCGTTGTCCGAGAGGGCCCGGCACAGGAAGGGCGTGCCGCAGAAACCGGTGTCCAGGTGCCAGTTTTTGGCCTCCAGCCGGGAGAGCAGCTGGCTTAAAACCGCGTCCTTTCTGCCCTCGGGATAGACCCCGAAATGCAGGCTCAAGACGCAGGCGGTCTGGGTACCCTCGATTTTGAAGCTGCCGTCCTCGTTAAAGTACTCGCCCACAATGGCGGACTCGATCTTCCCGCACAGAGCCTCATAGCCCGCCGCGTCCGCTTCATAGCCCAAGGCCTTGGCGGCTTTGGCGGTCAGGCTGGCGGAATAATAATAGAACATGCTGGCCGTATATTGCAGGTCCGTGGCCCCAAAGGGGTTCTCCGCGTCCTTGGGGTCCGGCTTATCCAGGGCCAGCCAGTCGCCCAGCTGGTTGCCCCGCAGCCACAGGCCCCGGCCTCCGTCCGCCTCATCGTCTTGGCGGATGCGCTCCACCCAGTCCCGCATGACCGGATATTCCCGCCGCAGCAGGTTCAGATCCCCATAGTTCTCGTACACGGCCCAGGGCATCATGGTGGCCACATCGCTCCAAATGGCGCAGCCCCGGTCGTTGAAGCGTTCGAAGGAAATATTTTCCTCCATCACCGCCCGGAAGAACTTTTCCCGCTCGGCCTCGGGCCTCTGCTCCATCGCGGCTTTCAGCTGGGGGTATTTCTCCAAAGCTGCGGCAAGGCCCTCCTGGTCGTCCGGCTGAAGCCGGACGAAATCCGCCGGGTCCACGGTGATCCCGGTGGACCCGGGCTTGGCCTTTTTGGGCGCGGGCACATAGAGGGGCACGGCTCCCTTAAAGTATTCCTGCTCCTGCCGGACGTTTTCGATAAAGTGATGGAAGAAGGCGGGCATATAGATGTTTTTGCAGGCGGTGGCGCTGATGATGGCCGCGTCGCCGGTCCAGCCCAGGCGCTCGTCCCGCTGGGGGCAGTCCGTGGGCAGGTCCAGGAAATTGTCGAACTGGCCCCACATGGCGTTGTGGAAGAGCTGGTTCACCAGGGGGTTGTCCGTCTCGATATGGCCGATGGGGTCAATATCCGAACGGATGTGGCAGGCGGTGAAGTCCCCGGGGCGGACCTCCTCCACGCCCTCCACCTTCACGAAGCGGAAGCCGTAGAAGGTGAACCGGGGCCGGACCCGGCAGGGCGCGCCGTCGGAGAGATAGACGTACTCGGCTTTGGCCGTGCGCAGGTTGTCCCGGTAGAAGCAGCCGTTCTGCATCACCTCGCCATAGGTGAGCTTCACGGTCTGCCCGGCGGGGGCGTCCACGTTGAACTCCACCCAGCCGGTCATGTTCTGGCCAAAGTCCAGCACCACCTCGTCCTTGGGGGTGCGGATGACCTCCACCGGGGCGAACTCCGCCTTTTTTACGATCTTCGGGCCCCGGCGGGCCACCAAGGGCGTTGGCTCCTCCAGCTCCACGGTCCCGAAGCCCTCCGCCCCGCAGCCGGGACAGGACCAGCCGGGAACGGCCAGGCTGGTGTCATAGCGCTCGCCGTCATAAATGTTGGAGAAGGTGACCGGCGAGGGATAGGCGTTCCAAGAGCCATCGGAGCATACCACGGTCTCGGAGCCGTCCGCGAGGGTGACGTGCAGCTCGCAGATGGCCTTCATGGTGTCGCCGTACAGGTCGTGGTAGCGGTCGAATACAATGTCCCCCTTGTACCAGCCGGGGCCCAGGGCCAGGCCCACCCGGTTCGCCCCGGACCGGAGCAGGCCGGTCAGGTCAAAGGTCTGATATTCCAGGGCGAAGTCATAGCAGTGGTAGCCGGGCAGGAGGTACTCGTCCCCGGCCTTTTGGCCGTTGACCTCCAGCTCGTAAATGCCCAGGCCGCACACATAGGCCCGGGCGCTGGCAATCTCCCCGCTGATGGAGAAGTCCCTGAACAAGAGGGGCTGGCGCTCCTTGTCCCGGAAGTCCGGGGCGGAGGGGGCGGCGGCAATCCACTTGGCCTGCCAGGGCTCGTCCATCTTGGCGGTCTCGAACCAGGAAGAGGCGCTGGCGCCGTCTCCGGCCTCGTCCCAGACGGACACGGTCCAGTCATAGCGGGCGCGGGGGGCCAGGTCCACCGGGGCCTCGAAGCCCAGGGAGGAAATGTCCTCCCGCCTGCCGGAGTCGTACACGACCTTTCCCGCGATGGAAACCGTGACCTGAGCGGCGGCCTGCCGCTTTCCGGCGGCGTCCTCCGCGACCCAGGAAAAGACGGGGCGGTCCATCAGGAGGCCCAGCGGGGCAGAAACATGGTTGGTGCGCAAATGGGTGAGTTTCATAACGGCGATCCTTTCTCTGTGTTTTTTATCGGTAGGGAAGCAGCTCCCTGACAGAAACGACGGTATCCTCGTTGACCAGGACCTGGCAGTCCAACGCGCCCAGCTGCCACAAAAGCTCCCGGCACCGGCCGCAGGGGGACCAAACTTTTTGATCGCCGCCCACGGCCACAATGGCCTTTACCCGGCTCTCCCCCGCCGTAAGCATGGCGGAGACGGCGGCGTGCTCGGCGCAGAAGCCCATGCTGCACGCGGTGTCGATGCACACGCCCCGGAAAATGTTGCCTTTGTCCGTCAAAAGGGCTGCGGCCACGCCTCCGCAGGACACGTCCTCCGAGATTTCCCGGTGGCCCAGCACCTCCCGGGCGGCCTGGATTAAAGGTTCAAAACCGGCTGGATTCATGCAAAGCGCTCCTTTCAAAATCACTCTTATTCTACTTCACATTTTCAAAAAAGGATAGGACCGGCCTTTTTAAAACTAGGACCTTACTTGCGGGCCCAGGGCAATCCAGTACTGGCGCAGGCCGTCCGTCACATTGTCCAGAACGCCGCCGCAGGCCTCGATGGTGCGGGCCGAGGCCGGGTTGTCCTCATCGCAGGCCAGCAGGGCGCTCTCAATGCCCTTCTCCCGGGCCTTTTCCAGCCCCAGGGCCAGCATGTAGGGGGCATAATGGTTTCCCCGCCGGCAGGGGCGGATTCCATACCCGATGTGCCCGCCGCCCGCCCGCAGCCGGGGGGTCAGATCGTGGCGCAGGTCCAGGGCCCCGGCGGGGCCGGTCTGGGAGCTGGTCAATATGTACAGGGTGGAGCGGGCATAGCCCTCGGGCACCACCGTGCGCCAGGCCACGTTGCGCTCCAGCCAACGGCGGTAGTCCAAGGTTTTGGGGTCCACCGTCATGGGGGTCACGTCCTTGTCCACCTCCACAAACTCCCGTTGCAGGGCCTCCATCTCCGCTTGAGGCAGCTCCTCGGGCAGGGCCAGGGAGAGCCCGGCCTCCTTGGCCCGCATGAGCCAGTACTCCCAGGCCCGCAGGGAGTAGCAGCACAGATCCCGCAGCTCTCCGTTGTAGATGGTCACCGCGTCCCGCAGCCTTCCCTCGTATACAAAGCCAGCCTTCTCAATCACCCGCTTGGACCGCTGGTTTGCGGGGTAATGGGTGACGGTCAGCAGCCGCAGCTTCATCTGCCGGAAGGCGTAGTCAATGGCGGCGCGGACCGCCTCGGTCATATAGCCCCGGCCCCAGTAGGGTTTGCCCAGCACATAGCCCAGGTTTTTGCACCCGGGGACCTTCTTGTCCCGGTGGCCGTCCTCCTCCACGCCCAGGGAGCCGATCACCCTGCCGCTGGCCTTTTCCTCCACGGCCAGCTTTAAGTCCCCCTCTTCCCCCTGGACCCAGCGGGACAGAATCTCCCGGGACTCCTCCACGGTCTCGTGGGGCTTCCAGCCCGCCCAGGGGCCCACGTCAGGATTCTTGCAGTAGGCGTAAAAATCATTTAGGTCCTCCATGCGCCAGTCCCGCAGGATCAGGCGCGGGGTTTCTATTCTGTTCATATTTTCTCATTCCCCTTTTCCTCTTTTTCGTGATACGCATACCCAAAATGAATGGGCGGCGCTGTAACGGAAATATATACGAACTCTTCCTGTGCGCTGTTTTCCAGGCCATGCACGTCTCCCTCTTCAAAGCGCGCTACGTCTCCTGCCCGGAACTCCCTCTCCTGCCCCTCTGCCAAAAGCAGCTTTCCCACGCCCCGCACCGCGTACCAAATCTGCTCGGAGCGCTCGTGGGTATGCCGGGGCTGGCAGGCCCCCGGCTCCAGCCGCACCTCGGTAAGGGTGATTCTCCGGCTCTGGGAGTTGTCCGGGTTCAGCAGCTGCCGGGAGACCACCCCGGGATTGGCGAATACCTGTATGTCCTCTTTCTGAATCAGCTCCATCTTGGGGCCTCCTTTTCCCTTACGGGGACGCTTCCGCCTCCCCGAAAAGCTCCTTTAAAATTTTCTCCCGGCCGTTCACGAACATTTTTGTAATCCGATAGCTCTCCGTCTCCTCATAGGCGCAGGGATGGACCGGACCCTGGCCGAACTCCAAAAGCTCCGCCCCGGGCAGGGCCAGCAGAATGGGCGAATGGCTGACAAGGAAGAACTGGGCCCCGGCCTGGGCGCAGCGGTGGATCTCCAACAGCAGAACCAGCTGGCGCTGGGGGGAGAGGGCGGCTTCCGGCTCGTCCAGAAAATAGAGGCCGCCGGGGCGCAGGTAGTCCTGGGCAATGGCCAAAAAGCTCTCCCCGTGGGACTTCTCGTGGTAGCGCCGGGAGGGGTGGGCCGCATCCGCGTAGTCTTCCTCTTGGGTGGCCACATTGTAAAAGCTCTCGGCCCGGAGGAAATAGCCGTGCATGGCCCGGCGCGCGCCCTTCACCAGGCGGAGGGCCTCATACAGGCCGGAGTGGGTGTCCCGGGTGGAGAAACGGTAGTTTCGGGTGCCGCCCTCCGGGTTGAAGCCGCAGGCCACGGCCATGGCCTCTAAAAGGGTGGACTTGCCGCTGCCGTTCTCCCCCACGAAAAAGGTGACGTTCCGGGCAAAGCGCAGCCGTTCCAGCCCACGGAGGCCGGGGACCTCCCGCAGGTAGCTGTGGGCGGGGATTTTCTCCCAGCGGATGGCGGCCTCCCGGATGAACAGCCCGTCCACGGCCTAGACCAGCCGGAGGGCCATGGCCACCCAGCCCCGGTCCTCCCGGCGCTCCACCACCTGGAAGCGGCCCGCCAGCGCGTCCAGCACGTCCCGCTCCCGGGAGTCGATGATCCCGCTGATGACGTATACCCCGCCGGGAGCCAAAAAGTCCGGCGCGTCCTGGGAGAGGAGGATCACCACGTCCGCCACGATATTGGCGGCAATGAGCTGGTATTGTCCCGTCACCTTTTCCGCCAGGTTGCCGCAGACGCCGGTAAAGCGGCCCTCCACCCCGTTGAGCCGGGCGTTTTCCACGGCGGTCTTTACCGCCAGCGGGTCGATGTCCACCCCCACGGCGGACCGGGCGCCCAGCAGCAGCGCCGCCACGGAGAGAATCCCGCTGCCGCAGCCCATGTCCAAAAAGTCCGCGCCCTCTGGGAGGTATTTCTCAATGAGCTCCATGCACAGCCGGGTGGTCTCGTGGGTCCCGGTGCCAAAGGCCAGCCCGGGCTCCAGGTTCAGCACGGTGCGGCCCCGGGGGTCGAAGTCCTCCTCCCAGATGGGGCGGATCAGCAGCTTCTCCCCCACCGGGATGGGTTTAAAGTACTGCTTCCAGTTGTTGATCCAGTCCTCCATCCGGCAGCCCGCCAGCTCCACCTCATAGGGAATGCCGCAGGCGGAGAGGCGCTCCTCCAAAAAGGAAACGGCCTCCGCCGGGTTGTCCTCGGGGCTGATGTAGACGTGGATGATGGCCTTGGTGCGGTCCTTTTGCAGCAGGGCCTCGTCGATTAAGTCGATGTGGGCGATTTCCATGGCCCCTTCTTCTAAATCGGAATAATCCTCAATATAGATACCATGTGGCACGGTCATATTGGCGATATCCCCGGCAGTCCCGGCGCTTGAGGCGGGCACGGTGATTTTAATTTCCGTCCAGTTGTCATTCATAAAATTCTCTCTCCTCTTTGTTGGGGCGAAAAGTGGGTGTGTCTAAAGGGCGCATTTTTCATGGGAGTGTTACGGAGTGGCCTCCGGCGGCTTAGGGGCTCTGGGTCTCGCCTGTCGGCTCGGTCGGTTCGCAGCATGTCTGCCACTGGCAGACGCTCACCCCCTAAGAACCCCGCCACTTTTGAAAAAGTGGACAAAACTTTTACTGTTGCGCTCAAGAAGTTTTCTCCATATAAAACACGTGTTTCGGACACTCCCCCCACCCCCTGCAAGAGGCCGCAACTTCGCGCAGCGAACATCAACTTCGCCAGCGAACGTTGTAAGCCCCTGGACCGCGTATTTTGCTTACTGTTTAAATGGCGGGGTATTGTTTCAATTATATCCCCCCGCAAGCCGCTTGTCAAACCAGAAAGGAGCCATCCCATGACGAAAAAAGCCTTTTTTATCCAGGGCGCGGCCCTTACCCTGATCTCCCTCTTCCTGCGCGTGGCCAATATGGGGTACCGCTCCTATCTCTCTCAAAAAACCGGCCCGGAGGGCATGGGGCTCTACCAGCTGATCTTCTCTATCTTTATGCTCACCGTCACTCTCTCCACCTCGGGCATCAGCCTGGCCGTCACCCGCATGGTCACCGCCGCCCTGGCCGGGGGCCGGCCCCAGACGGTGCGGTCGGTGGTGGCCCGCTGCTTTGGCTTCTGCCTGTGCGTCAGCTTGGGCATTGCCCTGTGTCTTTTCTTTTTGGCCCAGCCCGCCGCCTCCCTGTTTTTGGGCAATCCCGCCGCCGCGCCCTGCCTGCGCATTTTGGGGCTGGGGCTCCCTTTCATGTCCCTGTGCACCTGCATGAAGGGCTACTTCCTGGCCGTGGACGAATCCCTTAACACCGCCTTGTCCGACGCTTTGGAACAGGTCCTCACCATCGGGGCCACAGTCTTCCTCTTCTGGTGGAAGGCCCCGGCGGGGATCGAGCAGGCCTGCCTTTGGGCCATGGCTGCCTCCACCCTGGGCGAGGCAACCTCCTTCCTCACCAGCTGGTGCGCCTACCGCCGGAGCCTGCGGCGCAACACCCCCGCCCAAAAAGAAAAGAGCCGGGGGGTCCTGCGGGGCTTAAGGCACATCGCCCTGCCATGCACCCTGAGCTCCGCCGCCCGCAGCCTTTTGAACACCGGGGAAAATCTGCTCATCCCCCGGGAGCTGCAAATGTTTGGGCTGAACTATGACCAGGCCCTCTCCCAATACGGCCTTTTGCAAGGCATGGCCATGCCTATGCTCTACTTTCCCTCCTCCTTTTTGTCCTCCTTTGCCTCCCTGCTCATTCCCAAAATCGCCCGGGAGCGGGAGCTGAGCCACAAAAAGGCGGTGGCTTACATCTCCGGCCGGGCGGTCCAGGCGGCCCTGGCCTTCGGCATTTTCTTCGCCGCCCTGTTCGCGGCCTTTGGGGACAGCTGGGGCAGCGCCTTTTACCACAGCGGCAGCGCTGGAGCCTACCTGCGGGTGCTGGCCCCCCTGGTGCCCCTCACCTACCTGGACGTGGTGGTGGACAGCCTGCTCAAGGGTATGGACGAACAGTTTAACTCCATGAAGTACAATTTCGCCGACTCCCTGATCCGGGTGATCCTGGTGCTGTGCGTCCTGCGCTTTTCCGGCATGGAGAGCTACGTTGGCATCCTGTTCTTCAGCACCATCTTCAACGCCGCTTTGAGCCTGCACCGGCTGATGAAGGTAAGCCATCTGCAAATCTCCCTGCCCCGGCACATCCTTATGCCCCTGTTTAGCGCGGCCCTGGGGGTCTTCCTTGCGGGGCGGCTGCTTCAAAACGCCGATGGCCTGAACGGCTTTGTTCTGGTGTTTTTCCAGACCGTCCTCTCCGGCGGCGTCTTTGCGGCCTGCTACGGAGGGCTGGGGCGGCTGATGGAAGCTTTGCCGGAAAGTGGAGGAAAGCCCCGGAAGGGCTGAGGGCGGCGCGTTCGCTGCGCCGCCCGGTTTTTCGTCAGCGCGTGCCGGTTGGGCGCGGCCGGTCCGAACATTTGCGGTATGGCAAGCAGTCGGCTCTTGTAACGCCCAGCAGTCCTCCTCGGATATACTCTCATAATGCACTCTTGGTCCTGCAAACCGCGAGGCGTCTTCGTGCCCGCATCACCCCTCCGGCCTTTGGCCCCACCTTGGTGAGATTGGCAACAACCAAATATATCCATAGAACAATTTGTACGATTTTGCGCTTCTGTATTGAATATAATTATACTATTATATCTCTTAAAAAGAGGCTGTTCCGGCTACATAAAAAAAACTGGCAAAATTAGAAAAAGGGCTTGCTTTTTCCTGCGCCCTGTGTTATACTTACAGAGTCGCAAGCGAGACAGTACAATATCGCGGGGTGGAGCAGCTCGGTAGCTCGTCGGGCTCATAACCCGAAGGTCGTAGGTTCAAATCCTACCCCCGCAACCAAAAATCCCCGGAAACACTAGGGTTTCCGGGGATTTCATTTTGCATTTTCCCTTTGTTTCTCTTACCTGACCCATGCGCTGACCCATACGGGGAAACGACCGGGTACTTCTAAACGCTGCCGGATAGTAAGTTGTCCATCGTCTTGGCTGCCTCTTTCTGTGCTGCGGTGGTGACATGGGCGTAGGTGTCCAGGGTGAACCCTGCGCTGTAGTGACCAAGCATACCTGACACCGTCTTGATGTCTACACCGTTTTGGAGTGCCAGGGTCGAAAACGTGTGGCGGAGATCATGGAACCGTATCTTGGGTAACCCTGCCCTCCCAAGTACCCGATGTAGCATATGCAGGATGCTGTCGGGCGAAATTGGCCCGCCGTTGGGTGATGGGAACACATACTCACCAGCCACTTTGCTCCTCTGCTCTCTGAGAATTTCTATCGCATCTTCCCCTATGGACAGCGTGCGGTAGGAATTTTTTGTCTTTAGTGGGGCCTCCACCACTTCCCCATTGATTCTCGCTACCTGCCGTTTCACTTGGATAACGCCTGTCTCCAGGTTGATATCGTCCCACTTTAGGCCCAACAGTTCGCCCCGGCGCAAGCCTGTCGCTAACTCCAGGTAGTACATTTCGAATATGCCGCTGTTCTTGGCCTCTCGGAAGAATGCGGCCAACTGGTCAGCGTTCAGCGTTTTCATCTCCTGATGTTCTACCTTTGGCAGGGCACAGCCATCTGTGGGGTTGGTAGAAATAAGTTTCTGGCTTTTAGCCAATTTCATAGCGGATGAAATCACCTGATTGATGTTGCGTATTGTTTTGGCGCTCAATCCCTTGGGCTGCTGTTGAGATTCTGTCCGCTCAACCCTACCGCTGGTCAGCAGCTTTTTGTAAAGAGTCTGCACTTCCAGCGTTGTTAGCTTGCCAAGAGGTATCTTACCGATGCTTGGCTTGATATGATTTTCAATATAACCCTTATAGGTTTTGTGCGAAGATGGCCGCACTTTGATTTTGGCGTAGTTCTCAAACCATACGTCCATCCACTGGCCTACCGTATACTGGCCTGCTTTGACGATATCCAAGCCCTTGTTGTCCTCAATGGCTCTGGCCAGCTTTTCTTTGACCTCAGCCTGAGTTTTCCCAAGCACGTTCTTATAAATTACCTTGCCGGACTCAGGATCACGGCCTGCTGTATAGCGCCCCTCCCAGCGACCGTCCTTACGCTTGCGTATGTTTCCTTCACCATTTGCTCTGCGTTTTGCCATAAATTGGCCCCCTTTCTTGACACCAACACTACCACATAGTCCCCGCATATGTCCACTGACATTTTTCTTACTTTTTCCGGTTTCGTTCAAAACCGTCTTCTTTGTTTTGCGACGCAAATTTTGAGAGCCTACATCCTCATTGAATAACTCTCATCATCTATATCCTGCCGGACGCCACGCTCTGTTTTCAACCCATGCGCCGCCTTCTTCTGCTCGATTTTACTTCTGAGTTTGCTGTCTATCTGAGCATTAAGACGGGACAGTTTCTTGTCGTAACTCTTTGAAACCAATTTGCATAAGGCGCTTACCACCGACCTCATTGCTGACCCTACATCATAATTTTGGGTAGGCTCCGCATCCATAATCCTCATAGCCAGCGCCGCACTTCGCACAATAATGTTCTTGATACTTCGGAACTCCGGGTTATCTTCCAGCGGAACATCGAGCTTTTTATTCTCATGATAGAGTGATAATTTCTCTCGGTTCACCTTATTCCACTCAGAATTGAGCTTTGCAATGTCATCGTCTTTTGCAAGCTCAGCTACAATTTTGTTGACAGTATCCTTAACATCCTTCGGCAGATAACCATACTGCTTTCGCCCTTTGCAGGTCTTTAGCTGTGAAGCCAGTTTCAGAAACAACATCTCCACTTCAGAAGTGGGCGCACATGAGTCGCGGATTTTCGTAAGCAGCTTTTCTATTTCCTCCCGGCTCTCCTTCTTCAACCGGTCGCGGAGGTCTGTTTCCATCGAGAATAGCTTGTACTGCTCCAGCCGAAAAATGTCATTGCCCAGCGCACTCCGCAGCGAATCTATCCCCTTTTTCGTCAGCCAACCCTGTTTAGCGTCCCTGGAATAGACCAGCAAGTGCATATGTGGGTGGTGTGTGGTATTGTGAAATGCTCCATACCACTGCAGGTTACTGATGTCGATTTTCTGAGCCTCGGCCAACTCGGTGACATTGCGCCGCACCAATTCACGCCATGCCTCGGCCCTGTTATAGCCCAACCGCTCCGCATCCTCACGGTGTAAGCTGATGACGTGTGTCCAGATGATGCCCTTGTGCTGGCCCACTTCCTCGGCGACCGAATCCAAATCTATTTTGTCATCGGTCTGACTAAAAAGGCCATGACTTCCAAGCTTTTCCACCCCATGGCGCTCTGCCATATAGCTGACCAGCTTGTCCAGTTCGCCAATGCGGTCAGCGTTGCGCTCAATAAAAGCATCGATGAACTCGCTTGCGTTGCTCCTGGTGGGAGAACTCTCGTAGTCATGGTACTCACCATAGTCCTTGGCAGACGAGTCAAACTTGAGGATGTCCTGCACTAATCGTTGCTGACGAACAGTGGCAGGAGCGTTGTCAATGCCCTCAGCTACCTTTTCCACCCCCTCACGAGTACCCATATATTTCACAAGATTTGTCGCCGAGCGTTTCGGAGAGTTCCGCATATACCTGCTGGTAACAATTATTTTTGCCATAATCAGTCGCCCCCGTTCTGCCACTCATCGGCATCCTCAAAGGTCAGAATCCCATTTGTCCGCGCTACTTCCTGGGCAACATTGAGCCGCACCGTGTCCAGAGATTCATCGGAAATATCATTGACCGCCGCCGTGATATTGCTGTTGATTCCAATTTCCACCGCCAGCTTGAACAGTATTTCGCACACATCTCTGCCGAGGGAACGCACCTCGCTCTTGATTGCCCCTGCCAACATCGGAGCCAAGTAATTGATGTTTTTCTGCTGCCTGAGATAACCGATGTAGAACTCAATCGCCTTGCAAACGAAGTCCCCTTTCGAGGTGGCGTTTGCCGCCGCCAGCATTTCCTCTATCTCTGCGACCATCGATGGCCGCATCCAGTACGCATATTTTTGCTTTTTTTCGCTCAAAAGCGCTCCTTTCCGACCGACCCCTGATTTCAGAGGCCGGTAATCCCTGATTTTTCCCCAACGACCGGCTCTGCCGGACGATGTGAACTGCGCGGTAGACCCCGCGCTTTAACCTGCTTGTCTTTTTGACCGTTTTCAGTGTCCTATTTGGCTGGATATTATTCCACAATCCTGCATATTTCTCCTTGCTTTGATATGGTGGCTGCTGCCCTCACAAATCGTCACAAATGCCCCAGAATGGCGTTCTGAGCCGGTTGCCACTCACTTCCCTCGACCCCGGCCCAAATCGCCTGACACGGCCCTCACAGGGGCCATAAACGCTTACCTCGCTGTTTGGCACTCATTGCGGTATTTGACCGCCCCATAAATGGGAAGAATCGTGAAAACCAAGTTGCCATTCCGAACCTGCCCACTGGCACACTCATACGTTGTCGGCTCCGTCAGTATGAGTGTCTTGCACTCAAGCTCCCGCACATATTTCCTCACCGTATTTTCGCTCATGCCAACGGCAATGCCAATAGTTTTGTAGCTTGGCCAGCATTTGTGCGACTTCCTGTCCTCGCAATACATGAGGTAGGCGTAGACAGCCAGTTCACCTGCTGACAATCCTAAAGTGAAAATAGCGTTAGGCAGAGGAAAGAAATTCTTTGCTCCGCTGCATGACTCTCTCAAGAAAGTATTCATATCTCATTACCTCCTGTCTGACTCTCAATCCACGAGAGGAATTTCTCCTTGGGAACCACCAGGCGCGAACCGATTCTCAGCACAGGAAAGTCTTCCTGGTGCAGCAACTCATATGCCCCCGCAACTGAAATCCCCAAAATTTCTGCCACTGTTTTCGCGTTGAGAAACAGTGGCAGTTCATCATAGCTTTTGAACTTTGATTGAACCACTCCGCACCTCCTAAAAATTGTCTTGACTTTTTCGTCCGTCTGCTGTAGACTTATTCTTACTGGGAGTTTAATTCCCCGACCGTCTTATGGTAACACATGGCAATACGTTTGTCAAGGACAATTACAAAAATATTTTTAACTTTCTAAGCAAGGAGCAATCAAAATGGCTGACTACCTGTTCTACACCTACTTTGAAGATGGCCGCGAATATTTCGTCTACAAGGATTTGACGTTCGAGCGCTCGCACAAAAAAGAAAAAGACTTCCCATTTCTGGAAAGCCTCTTGCGGTTTACCTATTTGGACATCTGGCCGATGGAAGGTCTGTTTAAGGAAATGGACAAGGCCCTGCTGAATTTCTATCGGGAACGCGACTTTGATTCGCAGGCTGCTGTGATGAGTACTTTGGAGGAGCTTGCGAAGAAACACATCTATTTTGAGTTCCTGCGTCTTGACTGGCAGTCACGGTTCCGCAATGCGGAGCACCATCCTGACGATGTTCAAGAGATTCTCCCGCACAAGCAGTTGCGGCACATTCCCAGCGACCTGGACACTCTGCAAAAACAAATCATGCGCCTATTCGAAGATGTCCTGGACATCGATGACGGAAAGAAGAAACCTGTTCGTGAAAAGTTGCAAGAGTATCTGGACAAAGAGAAAAGAGAACCGCTCTACGCCTACCAGTTCAGACCAATCTTTACTACCTATGAGCGAACCGGCAGCGGTACTTTTGCCGAGGTGTTGCACCCAACCTCCCTATCTGACCTCGTTGAGTTTTCCATTCGTGAGTGCGTCAAGCGGGAACAGCGTATGCGTATCTGCTCATATTGTGGCAAGTATTTTGCTATTCCCCGACGCAACACGGCGGAGTTTTGCAATTTGACCGTTGATGAGAACGGGCACACTTGCAGAGAAGTCGGCGCAGTCAAGCGCTGGGCGGAGAAGAAAAACTCGGACGAGCTGTTCAAGGAGTATCGCCGTGAGTACAAGAAACGCTTTAACTGGATAAAGGCCGGGAAGATAAGCCCCGGAGCGTTCTATGCTTGGAGCGCCACGGCAAAGGGTAAGCGTGACGAGTGTGCCGCAGGCAAAATGTCTTTTGAGGAGTTCAAGGAGTGGCTAATCAACTCCTGATTTTGAAAACCGTCTTCTTTGCTTAGCGGCGCAAAAATCATCCCCATACTGGCGTAAATATACCCCTTTTCGTACTATATTTATGATGTGGCATCAGATATTGATCTTCGCGTACCGCCCCTTCAGAAGGGTTACCAGCTCCGCGTATTTTTCCCGGCTGAGCAGAATCTCTCCCTCATAGCCTTTGAAACGAATGGTATAATTTTTCGCCTCATTGTCCGCCCGGACAGCCGCCACCTGGGAGAGGTTGACGATGAAAGACTGATAGCAGCGGTAAAACCCGCAGCCCTCCAGCATTTCTTCCAGCTGGTTCATGGTGTATCCCAGCAGCGCTATTTCCTGCCCATCAGTAGTAACGATGCTGTTTTTGCGGTTGTTCCGTTCGATGAAGAGAATATCACTGAGGCGGGTGAGCTGATACCCGTTTCGGGTTTTGATCATGATACTGCGATTCGCCACCTCCCGCTTGGCCTGCTGCAGGTCGAACACATAGCTCAGCCTGTTGACCAGCGATTGGAGCGTCAGGGGGTCAAAAGGCGTCAGCAGGTACCCGGCGCACTGACAGCGGAAAGCGTTGAAAGCCCACTCCTCCGAGTCGGAATAGACCACCACCTGGATATGTGGATGGCTCTGCCCAAAAACGGCGGACAAATGCTCCCCCACGCTGGTAGTGCGGGGATCAGCGGGCTGGTGGCTGGCAAATACCACGTCCACATCATTGAACTGGACATATTCAACGGCCTCCGTTGATGTCCGCGCCGTTCCTACCACCCGGAAGCACTGGAACGCGTGCAGCATAACGGTCAGCTCACCCAGCAGACGCTGGTTGCTGTCCACCAGCAGAGCTTTCATCTCCATCGCCGTTTCCTCCCTGTTTTTACTCTGCCTGTCCGACATCCTTGAACGCCTGCTCCAACGCGCTCGGGTCGCCCTCATAGAGGTCCAGCCACATCGCAAAGGGACCGTTGTGAACATAACTCAAAATGTGCCCGGAGCCATAGAGATCGATGATGCCGTCTGACTTCAGGCTCTTATAGGAAGTTTCTTCCTGACTGCCCTCTTTCAGGTTCTCCAGGTCCCACCAGTAAAATTCCGCGCCGCTGACCTGGCGGGCATCGGTACACAGGCCGTCGCTTGACAGAGAGATGGCGGAGGCCGGGTCGTCAATGAGCCCCTGGGCTGCCAATTCAGCCAGGACCTCGTCCATGGTCATGTCCCAGATGGGAGCGTCAGGGTCTTCCCCTTCGCCTATCAGTGCCGCAGGCGGCACAAACTCCGGTGACGCCGCCACATAGGCCAGCACACCGCCAAAGCCCAGCACCAGAAGAACGGAAAATAAAATCGTAAAGCGTTTCATTGTCCTGCCTCCTCTCCCGCCAGGGCAAAGCCCTGCAGCTCCAGATAACCGCGGTAAGTCGGGCTGGTTTTCAGCAGTTCCTCGTGGGTGCCAGCAGCCTCCAGGGAGCCGCTGTTGAGGACGATGATATGATCCGCCTCCATCACCGTGCGCATATCATGGGCCACCACCACGATCGTCCGACCCTTCATATGTTCCCTGACGGCGCGGAAGATGGTCATGTCGCTCTTATGGTCCAGACTGGCCCCTGCCTCGTCCATAAGGAGATACTCCGGGTCGGACAGCAGCGTCCTGGCGATTGCCACCCGCTGGCGCTGCCCGCCGGAGAGCAGTGCCCCGCCCATGCCCACATCAGAGTCATACCCTTCTGGCAGCTGGCTGATAAAGCCGTCCGCGTCCGCAAGCCTTGCGGCCCCGGCCACAGCCTCATCCGACACTTCGCCCTTTTCTCCATAGGCTATGTTATCACGAACGGAGCCGGAAAACAAGGGGTTATGCTGGAAGATACAGCCAAAGCGCCGACGCAGCTGGGACAGCTTCACCTTGTCCACCGCGGACTCCCCCAGCCATACCCGGCCGCTGTCCGGCAGATATATGCCCTGGAGCAGCTTGAGCAGGGTGGACTTGCCGCAGCCGTTGTTACCAATAATGGCAGTGGTTATCCCGGCGGGGATGGTAAGGCTCAGGTCGTGGAGCACCGGCTGGCGTGGGTCGTAACCAAAGCTCACCCGTTCCAGCACGATGTCCTCCTTCGCCCAGCCCTCCGGCAGGTCGTACCCGGCGTCCGGGTCCTCCTCCGGCCCATCCAGGAGGACGCCCACATACTGCAGGGCACCCTGGGTGCCCTTTAGGGTCTGGTAATGGGTCAGCACCTCAGCCTGGTACTGGTCCACCCGACCCTTATAGGTGGTAAAGTCATTGATGCCGGTATCAGGCATCTGGCCCTTGCGGATCATGTCAGAGCCGAACAAGGCGATGGCAATGCTGCCGATGGAGGTATAAAGCGTATTGGAGAACACCTGCAGAACCTCCATAAAGGCATAATAGATGTCCGCTTTGTACCGCTCATCAATGGCCCGAAGGCCCTCCTCTGCTTCCAACCCCTCCATGGCCTGGGCCTTCACGTGCTTGGCGGCAGAGATATGCTCGGAGAAGAACTCCGTCATGGCACCCAGGCTCTCATACCGCCGCAGCATCATACGGTACTGCAGCTGTCCCACCAGGGCGAACACGCCAACAGCCAGAGGGACAAGCAGCAGCATATAGGCGGAAAGCTTCGCGTTGAACCGGGCCATCTCCACGCAGCAGCGGATAAAGCCATAGATCGAGGCCACCGTAGAGAATATCATATGTATCACCGCGCTGGCCTGTGTGATATCGTTCACAACGCCGGAAATGAGGGACGAGGGCTGGCGGCGCTCCACCTCCCGCATTGGCAGATGGAGTATCTTGTTCCACAGCAGCATCCTGGCCCTAAGTGTGACTTTCTGGATGCCATACTCCCCACAGAGGTTGCTGAACATGGCTATTATGGCGTTCAGCACGGTCAACAGGGAGTAGCCGATAATTACGCCGTTGTAGAGCTCGCCCTTGTTGATCTGGATCACATACTTGGAGATAGCCAGCACCACCTCGGTATTGACAAGGCCGAAGACCAGGGACGCGATAAACAGCCACCATGGAATGGGGAACCGGGTGTAAAACGAGATATAGGAGCGGAAAGAGAATTTCTGCTTTTGCTGTTGACTGCCGTCTTTTCCGTTGCGCTTCATATCAGCGGCCCTCCTCTCCGTTTTCCATCATTTCCCGACAATAGGAATTGGAAGCCATAACGTCCTCCCGCTCCCCGGCGGCCTCCACCTGTCCGTCCCGAAGGACGATCAGGTAGTCCGCGTTGCGTATGGTCTGGGCGTCGTGGGCCACATAGACCACGGTTTTACCCGCCATCACCTGCCGGATGCTGGCCCAAACGCCCGCCTTGCCGCCGATGTCCATGGCGGCGGTGGCCTCGTCCAGCAGCAGGCAGTCCGGCTTTTTCAACAGGGCCCGGGCCACAGAGAAACGCTGCCGCTGCCCGCCGGAGAGACTGGCCCCGCTTTCCCCTACCGGGGCGTCGTAGCCCAGGGACTGGCGGCGGACATAGTCAAGGATGCCCACGGCGGCGCAGGCCTCGTCCAGCTCCTCGTCCGACGGCGTGCGCCCCAGGCCGTGGAGCAGGTTGTCCCGGATGGTGCCCGCGTACATGACGCTCTCCTGGGTCACGTATCCCAGGGCGCGTCGGAAGCTGGTCAGGGAGTAGTCCGAGGTGTCCTTTCCGCCTATCTGTATCAAGCCGCCGTTCAGCGGGTAAAGGCGGTCGATCAGGTTCAGCAGGGTGGTCTTCCCCGACCCGGAAGGACCTACCACGGCGGTGATTCTCCCGGCGGGGATGTCCAGGTCTAAGCCCTGGAAAAGGGGCTCGCTCCCGAAGGAGAAATCCACCTTCTCAAAGCGGATGCCTCCCGCCGGTGACTCCATGGTGCTTCCGGCGTTCAAATTTTCTGAAGGCTCGGCCATGATCTCGCTCACCCGATCTACCGCGCCCTGGGCGCTTTTGAAGGAGGTCCAGTATCCGCAGTATGCGCTGAGGATATTGGTCAGTTGAATGGCAAAGCCGTAATAGGCTATCCACTCCGTCAGGCTCAGCGCGCCGGAGGCATAGTAGCCCCTGCCCACCAGGATGATGACGATAGTCTGCAGGACACTGGCAATGGCCCTAATGGGGATGGCAGTGCCGGTGATCCAGATATTCATCCCGGCGGCCCGGTAGCTGGCCTTCATCCGCTCCCCTCCGGCAGCGGCCTCCTTTGCCTCGGTGCTCATAGATTTTATCAGCATAAGGTTATTGGTACGCTCCGCTACAGTGGCGGTCAGCTCGGCATTGCGCCGGTTGATAAGGTCCTGTACGCCAAATTGCAGGCGGCCCAGAATAAAGCTGATGAGGATATTCACCGGCAGCGCCGCCACTAAAGACCACATCAGCGCCCCGTCATAGCTGGAGACCTTCTGGAGGATGACAAAGCTGGCATAGGCCGTGGTGAAGATGGGGAGGAAAACCTTCATGACCAGATTGCTGATGCTGGAGATGTCGGTGGTGATACGGCTGAGCAGCTCCTTGGGGTTGTTATTCTCATAGAACCGCAGGGGCAGACTTACCGTCTTGCGCCAGACCATACGCCGCAGATTCCTGTCCATGCGGGCTGTGCAGAGGTTATTGATGAGCCCAGAGATGGAGCTGAGAATCAGGGAGAGGATCTGATAAAAAAGATAGGGCAGCACCACAGCGGTCAGGCCCACATTCCCCGCAAAGAGGGCGGCGCTGTATTCAGTAGAGCTGACGCCCACATTGGCGATGACGGCGCTTGCCACCAAGTAGCCGATGATCCACAGATAGGGCAGATTTGCCTTGCCCAGCATGGAGAAGAAGCGGCGGAAGCTGCCGTAATTTTTTCGGAAAATCGCGTTTGTTTCCATGGTTTTCTCCTTCCTCTTATGTGCATTTCAGCGAAACGCCCCTACCCTATCCCATATAGGATAGGGTAGGGGCGTTTCTATGTCCTTATTTCTGGGAAAGCGCCTGAAAGTCCGCTGTGACAGCGTCCTTTTGGGCGTAGCCCTCCCCAAAGGCGATGGCAAAATTGCCGTTGTAGGCGGCTGTCTCCAAAACAGCCGCGCCGCCCATGTAGACGATAGTACCCTCGTTCATGGCAAGGTTCTTGAAACAGTTGGTGTACGCCTCAGATGGGGTAGCAGAGTCCCACCACATCAGCCATAGCCCGTCATAGTCATGTGCTTTATCTGCAAATGGCGCATAGGGGATATCACCGCCGGTGTTGTCCGTAATATAGCCCTCGGTAGTGAGCATGTCCACCGCAGCGGCATCCTTGGAAATGTAGCCCTTGGCGGTAAGATAGTCCACCATCTCATCGTATGTGCAGGTTTTCGGGTCCACGCTCTTTGTTCCGCCGCAGGCGGTGAGACCGCACACTAAAAGCAGTGCAAGCAGAGAGCAGATGATGCGTTTTACAGTCTTTTTCATGGGACAGAGCCTCCTTTTATTGGTGAATGGATTATAGCATATTTGGATTATCGAAAAAAGGGCAGATGTCGATTTTGCCCGAAAAGCCGCTTAATCTGTCCGGCTTTATGCATACATATGCTGGGCGATAACCTCCTTCACCGCCTGGGGCTGCATAACACCCACATGGCTTGCCACCAGCTGTCCGTCCTTATAGAAGTGGACGGTGGGCACGGCGGTTATCCCGTACTCCTCTGCCAGCTCCGGGTTATCGGTGGTATTGAGCTTGACGATGTTCAGGAATGGTATCTCCGCCTCAATGTCCTCCAGTATCTTGGAAAACAGCTTGCAGGGGACGCAGGTCGTGCCGTAGAAGTCAGCAATCACAAAGTCCTCTCTGATCAGTTCTTTGAAATTGGTCTTGTCCGCGTTTTGAATCGCCATGATGGGTTCCTCCCTTAATAAAATTCTCTGATATAGTTTTTCAGCACTGTATAGGCGTGCCCGGTGTATTCGTTAAAAATGAAGTTCTCAAACGGGTTGGCCTCCCTGGCGCCTTCCTCTGAGACGCGCCAGGTTTTTGCATAGTCCGCGATAAACGCCTCGTACTCCGCCTCGCCGGAGTGGAAACTGTCCGTTTCGGCGTACCGGCGGCCCAGCAGATAGCGGCAGAGATTGTCCCAACCATCATATTGGAGCATGGCTACCAGCTCATGGTAGCTTTTCACTGGGATGCGGCCCTGGAACTGCTCCGGCGTCATTTCCTCCAGGACCATGCCCTCCTGGCGGCACAGCGTCCGGCAGCGGTCCAGCTCCCGGTTGATAGCTTCGGCCCAGTCCTCCCTGTATAGGATAAACTCCGAGCCGCTTATCACCTCCCGGGTGAGTTTCTTCAGCGCTTCAAAGGAGTCCTGCCCGAAGGCGGCCTCCCGCTGCTGCTCCAGCAGGTAGGCCCGGTATTCCGCCACAGTATGCACGCCGTCCAGCTCCAGCTTCTCCACCATCTCATCACTGGGTTCCGGGGCCACGCGGTTCATCACCCCCGCCAGCGTAAGGGACACCTTCCCCTCCGGCAGGCCGGCCTCCCGGGTCTCGCCCACCCTCATGCCGATGGAGAGATTTTCCAGTTCCCTTTGAAACATCCCGCTCCCTGCCACGAAGCGAACCTTCTCCTTATTGTACCGGGGGCAGTCCGAAAGCAACCGGCACACCACCTGGTCCCCGGCAGAAACCTCCTCGCCGGGTTCCCAGCGGATATATGGGTTAGTCAGCCGCCTCAGCTCCGCCTCCAGCGCTGTCTCATCCGGCACAAAGGGCCTGAGCAGAGGCTCCACGTCCACCTCCCGGTAGTCCTTTACCTTCAATATTCTTGATTTCATTCACACGCCTCCATTTCTTTCAGGTATTCCACCACGCTGTGCAGAGCCACGTTGCCCTCGCCCACCGCTTTTGCGTACTGATAGGGCCGTCCCGTGCAGTCCCCGGCGGCAAAACAGCCCAGCAGGTTGGTCCGCTGTCCCCGGTCCACCTGGATGTGCCCGCCCTCTGCCGCCAGTCCCGGCAGCAGCGCCGACGGTGCCACGCAGGAACGCAGACAGAAGACTCCGTCCGCCGCTACTGTCTCTCCGCCGCAGATCAGGCCGGAGGCCCTGTCCTCACCCAAAATTTCCGCGGGATAGCCCACCGTATGCCGCACATTGTCCCGCTGGACGCCGCAATCCTTATAGCTGGTACACAGGAACACGTCCGAAGCCAGCCCGGCCAGAAACTCCACTTCTTCCTCCAAGGACGGGTCCGTGCAGACCACCGCTATACGTTTGCCCCGGTACAGCTCCCCATCACAGGTGGCGCAATAGCTGACCCCCTTCCCCAGCAACCGGCTCTCGCCGGGTATCTCACGGCTGTTAGATACCCCCGGGGCCAGGATGACAGTCCTGCCGTCATACATCTTGTCGTTGACCACGGCGGTATAATAGCCGCCCATGCCGTAGATGGAATTGACCCGTTCCTCTAAAACAGAAATGCCCAGGCTGTCTACTTGATGTAAAAAGGCTTCCCGCATCTCTGGCCCGGTGACCGCCGGAAGCCCCGGATAGTTCATAACGCGCTCAGCTTTCGCAATTTTAGGGCTCAACTGTCTGGAGCCGAACCACAGGAAATCCAAGCCCCGCGCCTTTGCGCTCAGCGCGGCGGAAACACCGGCGGGCCCGCTGCCGATAATAAGCAGGTCGTACATTTGACATACCCCTCCCAGCTTTTTCTATGATGCAACCATATCATTTTTTCCGAAAAAATCAATACTACTTGCTCATTCCGCCCCGGAAATGGTCTATTCTGTACAGATAGCGGACGCTCTGTCCCAGTCCAAAGCCGGTATGAAAAAGCAAGGAGTTTTGACGAATGGGACAGAATGGTCGGGAAAATGAACAGAATAAGCATAGCACCTTGCGCCAGAGGGGAAAAGCTCCTATAATATTGGCACCTAAGCCGGATCGAACAAAAAGGAACTCACTACAAGGAGGCTATCATGGAAAAGAACAGTATCCTTTCAGGTTTTATTGTCCTAGATCAACAACGTGTTGACGAGCTGGAGGCGGACCTCTGGCAAATGGAGCACCAAAAGTCCGGCGCCCGGCTGGTATGGCTGGAGCGGGCGGAGGAAAACAAGACCTTCGCCATCGCCTTCCAGACCCAGCCCTGGGACGACACAGGCGTGTTCCATATCCTGGAGCACTCAGTCCTGTGCGGCTCAAAACGCTACCCGGTGAAGGAGCCCTTTGTGGAGCTGATGAAAAGCTCCATGAACACCTTCCTCAACGCCATGACCTTCCCTGACAGAACTGTCTACCCTGTATCCAGCCGGAACGGCCAGGATTTTATCAATCTCCTGCGGGTCTACATGGACGCGGTACTGCACCCGCTGCTACACTCCAAGCCGGAGATTTTCGGCCAGGAGGGCTGGCACTACGAGCTGGGCGAAGACGGCGCGCTCTCCGTCAAGGGCGTGGTGTATAACGAGATGAAGGGGGCCTTCTCCTCGCCGGACGCCCTTCTGGAGCGGGAAGCGGCCCGCCGCCTGTTCCCGGATACCTGCTACCGCTATGTTTTTGGGGGTGACCCGGCGCATATCCCGGAGCTGACCTACGAAGCCTTCGCTGCCGCCCACAGCCGTCTCTACCACCCATCAAATTCCTATATATTCCTGGACGGCAGCGTAGATATCGCGCAGGTTCTTGAGATTTTGGACAGTGAATACCTTTGTGCATACGAGCGCTGTCCCACGCCGGAAGGGATACCTCTGCAAAAGCCTGTTGAGGCGGGCCTGTCCGCTATACGCTATGAGCTGTCCGCACAGGAATCCTTGGAGGGACGCGCCCGGCTGGCAGATGGGTACGCTGTCTGCACCTTCCGGGACAGGGAGACGTTAATGGCGCTGCAAGCCTTATCGGATGTACTATGTGGGGACAACCAGGCCCCCCTGAAGCGGCGTCTTCTGGAAAGCGGCCTGGCTCAGGACGTCCGCTTAGAGCTTCACGACGGCGTACAGCAGCCCTGGCTCCTGCTGGAGGCCAGGGACATTGCCGAGGACAAGTCCGAGGAGGTGTCCTCCGCCCTCCGGGATGAGCTGGAGCGGCTGTCCCGGGAGGGGCTGGATCACCGGCGGATCCTGGCGGCGCTGGACAATCTGGAGTTTGAGGCCCGGCAGCGGGACTATGGGCAGATGCCCCAGGGGCTTATGCTCTGCTTCCAGGTGATGGAGAGCTGGCTCTACGGCGGCGACCCTGCGGCAAATCTCAGCGTCGGTACGCTCTTTGACGGCTTGCGGGACAAGTGCGGGACAGGCTATTTTGAGGAGCTTCTAAAGCAGCTCATTTTAGAGAACCCCCATCACTGCCGAATCCTTGCACTGCCCTCCCACACCATAGGCCAGGAGCGCCAGGCCCAGGAGACAGCTCGACTCAGTGCCGTCCGATCCAGCTGGGGAACCGAGGAAGCCGCCGGCGTCCATCGCTTCCAGGAAGCTATCGCCGCCTGGCAGAACATGCCGGACACGCCGGAGCAGCTGGCGTCCATCCCCAGGCTTCGCCTTGACCAGATCCCCGCGGAGCCGGAAAAGCTGCCTATAGAGGAAGAAACCGCCGACAGCATAGCGCTCCTCCGCCATCGGCTGCCCACCAATGGTATCACCTATTGCAATCTCTATTTCGCGCTGGATGACTTGTCCCCAGAGGAACTGGCTAAGGCATCCTTTATGGCCCAGTTGTTCGGCTGTCTGGATACGGCTAAGTACAGTCTGGCAGACCTGAGCCGGGAGATGCGCTCCCTGTTCGGGAATATCTGGTTCACGGTAGAAGCGTATGGGCGGCAAAACGCCCCGGACCGCTGCCGGACATTCCTGTGCGTTTCCTGCAGTATTCTGGACGCGAAACTGGAAAAAGCCCTGTCCCTCCTGACAGAGCTTTTAGTTGGACAGCAGTGGGAGAACTCCCAGCAGGCGCTCACCTTCCTGCGCCAGCGGCGGGCGGCGATGGCGGAGCAGATGGTCACGGCAGGACACAGCGCCGCCATGTCCAGGGTCCTGGCCTGCTCAACCGCCGAGGGTGCCGTCCAGGAGCAGGCGTCGGGCATCACCTTCCTGCGGTGGCTCACGGAACTGGAGCAGAACTTCCCCGCCCGCTTTCCTGCTTTGGCGCAGGATCTTATATCTCTGGCCCAGCGCATTTTCTGCCGCGCACGCATGACGGTCAGCGTCACTGCCGGGAATGAAGCTTCTGCCAAAACTGTCACCCGACTGCTTTCGTCCAGCCTGCCGCAGGGCAGCTTTGCCCTGCCCTGCACGGGGGCCGTTCTGCCCTGGGAACCCCGTCGGGAGGGGTTTGTGATCCCATCCGGCGTATCATACGCGGCTCTGGGCGGCGTTTTCCAGGGAACCGGAAGCGGCTCGGCGAAGGTCATGGGACGTACCGTCTCCCTTGCCCACCTTTGGAACACGGTACGGGTCCAAGGCGGGGCCTACGGCACGGGAATGGTTTTGCGTGACACAGGCTTTGCTGGATTCTACTCCTTCCGCGACCCCAGCGCCGCCCGGACGCTGGACTGCTACCGTGCCTCCTCGGACTTTCTGAGAGGCATTGACATAGACCTGACCGGCATGATCACCGGCGCGGCGGCGGAGTCCGACCCGCTTCTGACAGCCCGCATGAAGGGCCGGATGGCAGACGCTCTCTACTGGCGGCAGATTAGCCACGAGGACCGGTGCCGCGTCCGCCGGGAGATGCTCGCCGCCGTGCCGGAAGATCTGAAAGCTCTGGCCGGCCCCGTGGAGGACCTGACAGCGCGGGGCAGCATCTGCGTCCTCGGCTCCCGACAGCAGGTGGACGCCTGTGCCGGTTGGCTGGACAATATAGTGGTACTCTGATATGAGAAGGCTTGATCGGAAGCGCTTGAAAAAAGCGTCGGAGGTTGGCTTTGCGATCATAGCCGGGAATATGCTGCTGGGGTTCGCCGTGGCGGCATTCATCCTGCCCAGCGGCGTCATCATGGGCGGGGCCACGGGCGTTGGGGTGGTTCTGGCAAGGTTCATCCCGCTGGACACCGCCCTGATTGTTTTATGCGTGAACCTGCTGGCCCTGGCGCTGGGCTGGGCGGTGCTGGGATGGAGGTTCGTTTTGGCTACGGTGGCCAGCTCCTTGCTCTACCCCATCTTCCTGGGCGCGGCCCAGAGGGTGCCGGGTATCGAAGGACTGACTGCCGACCCGTTGCTGTCGGCCCTGCTGGGCGGCGGGCTGGTGGGGATAGCCGTGGGGCTGGTGATGCGGGTGGGCTCCTCCACCGGCGGCACGGATGTGGTCAATCTGGTACTGCATAAGTGGACACATATCCCGGTCTCCGTGGCGGTCTACCTGACGGATATTGTCATCATGGGCGCGCAGGCTGTGTTCTCTGACCCGGAGCAAATCCTATACGGCGTTGTGTTGCTGGTGGTAGAGACGATTGTGCTGGACAAGGTGATGCTTTTAGGGCAGTCACAGATACAGCTCTTTGTGATTTCCAGACGGTACGAGGAGATACGGCAGAAATGCCTGACAAAGCTGCAGGCCGGTATCACTATGGTTCAAATCGAAACCGGCAGGACAAGGTCACCTCAGCGCGGTGTGCTGTGCGTGATCCCGCCCAGGAAGCTCTATGCCGCACAGTCGCTGATACAATCCGTTGACCCTAACGCGTTCCTGACCATCACACAGATCAAGGAGGTTCGAGGGCAGGGCTTTTCCAGCGAACGGGTCTATGTGGAGCCGCCCGAAATCCCCGCCCGATAAAAGGAGGTAAAATTTATGTTGACTACCGAAACCACAAAGGCGTATCTGTCCATTTTAAGGGAAGAACTGGTCCCCGCCACAGGCTGTACGGAGCCCATCGCCCTAGCCTATGCCGCTGCCCGGCTCCGGGATATCCTGGGAGTATGGCCGGAAAGGATACGGGCGGAGGTCTCTGGCAATATCATCAAAAATGTGAAAAGCGTGGTCGTCCCCAACACCGGAGGGCTAAAGGGCATCTCCGCGGCTATTGCGGCGGGGATAGCGGCGGGGGACGCTGAGAAAATCCTGCAGGTCATCTCCACCGTTCCGTCGGACCGGCATGGGGCAATCGCGGCCTATTGTCAGGATACCCCCATTGAGATAGTCTGTGCCGACACCCCCCGGATGCTGGACATCCGGCTCACCGGCTGGGCTGGGGAGCATTCCGCCTGTGTACATATCGCCAACAGCCACAGCAATATCGTCAGAGAAGAAAAGAACGGCGAAGTCCTGTTGGAAAAGCCGGTGACAGATTCCGCCGAGGACAGCCTGACGGACAAGAGCGTGCTGAATGTGGCGGATATTCTGGAGTTCGCGAACACGGTGGAGCTTGGGGATATCGCACCGCTACTACAGCGGCAGATCGACTGCAACACGGCTATCGCGGCGGAAGGGCTGAAAAATAACTGGGGCGCCAATATTGGCTCCGTCCTGCTGGCGGAGTACCCCGGGGACATCAAGACCGAGGCGAAAGCCTGGGCCGCCGCAGGGAGCGACGCCCGGATGAGCGGCTGCGAGCTACCGGTGGTGATCCTCTCCGGCTCCGGCAACCAGGGGATAACAGCCTCCGTGCCGGTGGTCCGGTACGCAAGGTTCCTGGGGGCAAACCAGGAAAAGCTGTACCGGGCGCTGCTGGTCAGCGACCTGGTGACCATCCACCAGAAAAGCGGCATAGGCCGTCTCTCGGCCTACTGTGGCGCGGTCAGCGCCGGGGTCGGGGCTGGGGCCGGTATCGCCTATCTGCTGGACGGCGGCTACGAGGCCATAGCGCACACCATCGTCAACGCAGTGGCTATCATCAGCGGAACCATCTGCGATGGGGCAAAGCCCTCCTGCGCCGCCAAGATTGCCGCCAGTGTAGACGCGGGGATATTGGGCTACTCTATGTATAAAAACCACCAGGAATTCAAAAGCGGCGACGGCATCGTGACCAAAGGCGTGGATGATACGATCGCGAATGTGGGCCTTTTAGCTCAGCAGGGAATGCGGCAGACGGACCAGACGATATTGTCTATTATGACTGAGCGGTGCAAATGACAGGAGGCATATTTTGGAAAATTGGAGCAGGACGAGGTCTGCCTGGAAATGATCTGAAAACTCAATGAGCGGGCTACCGTAATCGAATCTCAGGACCGGATGGAGCTTTTCTTTGTTTAGCGGCGCAAATTTTGATGTAGTCCCCCCCACTCCTACCCCTCCACACGCTGTGTTTGACCCATTTTCTGACCCAGAACCGAAAAAATTCAGTGGAACGGATAGGGGCAGACCTTCGGATTTTTGCGGGAAAATGGAGTAAAAATGCCTGAAAACTGCTGGAAAAACTGGCTCACCACAGCTCATAACCCGAAGGTCGCAGGTTCAAATCCTGCCCCCGCAACCAAAAATCCCTAGAAGTTCTAAGGCTTCTGGGGATTTTCCTTTTGTTTACGAAAGGGAAAACAAAGGTCTTTCTAACACTTTTCTAACACTTTTTTGGAAGACCCTGTTTTAGGTGCTTCTATGGGTCTGGGAAAGTACGTTTTCCTGAGTTTTCAGTAGTTTTCGGACACAAAATTTTCAAGCAGTCCCCTTTGGGATTTTAGCTATATCTCACAAATAGATCTGTGCTTTTCTTCGAATCTGCTCTTAGGTGAAGTTTTTTAAGGCGAATCTGGCCTGCTGAACTATTTGGATATTCGCCGCAAGGTGGCCTTGGAATCTTTTCTAACACTTTTTCTGCTGAAAACTTCCTGATATTTGCGTGTTGCTTTATGATAGGGTTAAAAGAGATCCCGCCAGAACAGCTCTGCTCCTAAAATTTTTAGATATAGTTGGAGCAGTTCGATTTTATGTATATAGCAAAGGAACCCTGAGTTTCAAAACTCAAGGTTTCTTTGTAGGTTCCTAAAAAGTTGTTAAAACAATGCTCTGTTAAGAATTAGCGGTGGCTGCTGTGGAGTGTGCGTAGTCCATAAGGCCTGGAGAATAAGTTCAACCAGCAATTTACATAGACTTGGGTCAATGATTTGCGAATAATCCAGAACAATTAGCCCTGATGTCTCCAAATCAAGACTGATTGGCCGAGTGCCACAGTGGACCATCCCGGTCAACAGTTCCAGATACTCCTTGGCAGATTTTACGCCTCTATCCGGTTCTTCCAGTTGCGCAATAAAGTTCAAAAGCCCTTCTAAAGTGGGATTTTTATCCGTTTTCTGATATGCAGTCGTGACACGACGAAGTGAGAGGGTGGCCGTTGACCCCATACGAAATACAGAGTGGATAGCCACAAGCAACTGCTGGGCAAGAAGATCTGGGTTTTGACCAGGCAGGCCAATGAGCGGGTTGAGGCTAAAATCAGCGGAACTAACATCTACCTGCTGAAAACACAATGACTCCGGAGGTGAATAGTCCAGGAAATCGCCTGTGTAGTCCATGACTAGGACAAGCGCACCCTGCTCTATGGCTTGGATCGCCAGCTTTTTTAGGAGATAACTCTTCCCTGTTCCGCTCCGACCTGAAATGTAGATGTGCGGATTATCTGCGTCCAGCCAAACTATTTTCCTTCCTGATAGAGTATGACCAGGATTTAGGTTCAAACTCATTGCACGTCCTCCTCTTCCAGAATCAGGGGGTCCCCATAAACGTCAAATAACTCTCGCTCAAAGGAGAAAACTCGTGTCAATTTAGGGATCCCATGCTCGTTCCAGATAGTAATTCTGGTTAGAGGAGTGGTCTTGTTGATCCTCGCGCCAGAAAACATTCCTGCCTCGGATAACGCAGCCTCAATAACCGGGCGAGACTGCATCATCGACTGACAGACTTGAGTAAATGCGTCTAATGTGAAATGCAGCCGGTCTTCATCAAAAGCGACTACACCTCTCATGTCCACTGGGCAGCGGTTCCTGTGATGTACATGTAGAATGTCTTTCTGAATCATGTTTCTGACAATCTCAATAAACAGCTCAGGAAGCGAGGCACGTTCGGCCTTTTCTGAAGTCTGTACCAGGAGGTTAACAAGCTGACCATATAATTCTCCGTCCTTCGAAGGAAGCGGCACAGAATTCAGCGCTGCACATTCAAAAAAGCTTCCCAGGAAGTTGCGAAGGCCTATGAGGATTCCCAATGTCTGCAAACACGGATCTGTCAACTGACCTTCATCAAGATTCCGTGCGGTCCTTTGTCCCTCTGCCAATGCGTCCTTTAACTCAGGAATATGGGTGGAGGTATAGCCGCAAAAAGCGATCAAGTAGTCCCGGTTCTGACCGACCTGATCAGCAGATTCCTTCCAGACTTCCCGATCAAAGTCATCGGCAACAAAATCAAGGACCATAACTTCTGGAGCGCAGCTTAAAGCTGATGCACGTGATGAAAGCAGCGTAATCGGAGCCTGGAGCGGCAGTGACCAAGTTTCACGCTTATTTTTCCATGGTACAATATGGTTAAGCAGGGCAGATTCAAGAAGTTCCGCATTTTTTGCCGCTTCATTCAGCCGCCCGCTGTCTTCTACAAGGAGTGGTTGATCCTTGCGTGCAAGAAGGTCGCAGGAGAAATTATTGGTAAGCGTGTCCAAAATGATCGGCGATGTATTGAACCAGGATAGCAGTTTACGAAAATAAGTTAGTATGTTATGCTCGGTCGAGAAGAAGCAAATGGCTAGTGGGAATGTATAACCCAGCTGTTGAAGCAGGGTGTGGATGGCGGCCTCGTGGTACAGAAGGAGCGTTAGTTGGCGTTTGAAGGAGGTTCGGATCATTTCAAATACTGGCATAAATTGGCTAATGGCGGTGGCAGTGATTGCCGGGGATTGATTGGGAAGTAAAGTAAGCATTTCAGTTTGGTTGTTGGGTCGGCAGGTTGCAAAACTTTGGAACATGAAATACCAAATGTCAGTCTTACCCTGATTTCCCCTCCAGCCGCCATAGAAAACCAATGGGCAATGGCGGCGGTTAGGAACAAGCTGATTAGTGACTGCATCTCTTAAGAGTCTGGCAGTGTTCTTCTGTGTACTCAGATGTTGAACGGTGATACCATGCCGTTGAAAGGCATTGATAAGCCGCGCATCAGAGAAGAAATCCTTTTCACTGATATTAAGCGTCTCATGTTTATCTACTTCAATTGAATAATATGGATCGATGCGAAGCGGTGGTTCCGAATATTCATAATAATAAGTTGCGTTGATAACAGCATCAATAAGTTCCAGAAATTTGCCGCATCTCCCCAGAGTATAAGTTCTTCCATTGTTGATAAAAATCTTCGTATACGCTTCCTCACGAAGCTGCTTTTGAGATAGTTGGTTCTGTAACATTATGTTTTCAGTAGCAACACGCTGCAAATTGTTGCTCATGGCAAAAAAAGCGTTAAAATAATCTGGTGGCAACGGAATGATAGGATAATTTTCAGTTTGCGTAGCTTGGATAGATAAGGTAAAATAAGTTTCGCAAAAATAAAAAGAGACAAGGTTTGTAGAATCT
>CAOKRG010000006.1 GCA_948471095.1 uncultured Oscillospiraceae bacterium | reverse complement strand
GCCTGCTGGGGACGCTGGGAGTCGATGGGGGCCATCTGCAGGGCTTTGGTCTTGGCGGGGCAGGTGGTGACGCAGCTGCCGCAGCCGGTGCAGTCCAGAGCGGAGATGACCATGGCAAAGTGCATGCCGGGTACGCCGGTCATGGGCTTGGACTTGGTGCCCTCGGGGGCGGCGGCCAGTTCCTCATCGGTCATGGCGATGGGACGGATGACCGCGTGGGGGCACACATAGGAGCACTGGTTGCACTGGATGCAGTTCTCGGGGATCCACTCGGGAACGTCAACGGCCACGCCGCGCTTCTCATAGGCAGCGGTGCCCTGGGGGCTGGTGCCGTCGGCGTACTTCTCAAAGGTAGAAACAGGCAGGTCCTTGCCGTGGAAGGAGTTCACGGGGAACACCACGTTGTTGACGTAATCCACCAGCTCGGGGCGGCTGCCGGTGGCAACCTTCTTCTGGCTGTCGTCGGTTGCTTCCTTCCAGGCGGCGGGCACGTCTACCTTCTTGTAGCCGGTAGCGCCGGCGTCAATGGCGTCGTGGTTCATCTTAACCACGGCCTCGCCCTTGCGGCCATAGGACTTCTGGGCAGCGTCCTTCATATATTTGATGGCGTCCTCTTCGGGGATGATCTTGGCGATGGAGAAGAAGGCGGACTGCAGCACGGTATTGATGCGGGTGCCAAGACCGATCTCCTTGCCGATCTTAAAGCCGTCGATGGTGTACAGGTTAATCTCGTTGTCGGCAATAAACTTCTTCACCTTGCCGGGCAGGCGCTCGTTGAGCTCCGCGTCGTCCCAGGCGCAGTTGAGCAGGAAGCTGCCGCCCTTCTTCAGGTCCTGCACCATGTCGTAGGTGTCCAGGTACGCGGGGTTGGAGCAGGCCACAAAGTCCGCCTTGGAGATGTAGTAGGTGGACTTGATGGGGGTGTGGCCAAAGCGCAGGTGGGAGATGGTCAGGCCGCCGGACTTCTTGGAGTCGTAGTCAAAGTAGCCCTGGGCGTACATGTCGGTGTGGTCGCCGATGATCTTGATGGAGTTCTTGTTGGCGCCCACGGTGCCGTCGGAGCCCAGGCCCCAGAACTTGCAGGAAGTGGTGCCGGCGGGGGCGGTGTCGGGATCCTCCTTGACCTCCAGGGACAGATGGGTCACATCGTCCACAATGCCGATGGTGAAGCGCTTCTTGGGCTCGGCGGCCTCCATGTTGCGGTAAACGGCGATGATGTCGCTGGGCTTGGTGTCCTTGCTGCCCAGGCCGTAGCGGCCGGTGTAAATGGGGCAGGCGCCAAAGCTGGTGCCGTTGACAGCGGCCAGCACGTCCAGGTACAGGGGCTCGCCAATGGAGCCGGGCTCCTTGGTGCGGTCCAGCACGGAGATCTTCTTTACGGTCTCGGGCAGCACGTCCAGCAGGTAGTTGGCCACAAAGGGACGGTACAGATGTACCTTTACCAGGCCCACCTTCTCGCCGGCGGCTACCAGGTAGTCGATGACTTCCTCAATGGTCTCGCAGGCGGAGCCCATGGCGATGATGACCTTGTCCGCGTCGGGCGCGCCATAGTAGTTAAAGGGCTTGTAGTCGGTGCCCAGCTTCTCGTTGACCTTGTTCATGTACTCGACGGCCACCTCGGGCACGGCGTCGTAGTACTTGTTGCAGGCCTCGCGGGCCTGGAAGAAGATGTCGCCGTTCTGGGCCTGGCCCCGGAGCACCGGGTGCTCGGGGTTCAGAGCGTGGCGGCGGAACTCATTGACAGCGTCCCAGTCCAGCATGTCGCCCAGGTCCTCATAGTCCCAGGTCTCGATCTTCTGGACCTCGTGGGAGGTGCGGAAGCCGTCGAAGAAATGCAGGAAGGGAACCTTGCCCTTAATGGCGGCCAGATGGGCCACAGCGCCCAGGTCCATAACCTCCTGGGGGGAGTTGGAGCACAGCATGGCGTAGCCGGTCTGGCGGCAGGCGTACACATCGGAGTGGTCGCCGAAGATGTTCAGCGCGTGGGTGGCCACGGTGCGGGCGGAAACATGGATGACGCTGGGCAGCAGCTCGCCGGCGATCTTGTACATGTTAGGGATCATCAGCAGGAGGCCCTGAGAGGCGGTGTAGGTGGTGGTCAGCGCGCCGGCGGCCAGGGAGCCGTGGACCGCGCCAGCAGCGCCGGCCTCAGACTGCATCTCGGTGACGCGCACCTCCCGGCCGAACAGGTTCTTCCGCCCGGCGGCAGCGTACTTGTCGGTCTCGTCGGCCATCACGGAAGAGGGCGTGATGGGGTAGATGGCGGCCACGTCGGTGAACGCATAGGAAACATGCGCGGCGGCGTTATTGCCATCCATGGTCTTCATTTTTCTTGGCATTTTAACGATTTCCTCCTTTTGGGATGCTCGAAACGGGGCGTCGCTGGCGCGGCAAAGCTGGCACAACCTGCGCCCTTACCGTTACATTTTACCATTTTTTTCAGGCTATGTAAAGGATAAAATCTGGTATTTTGTGATTTTTTTATTTCTCCGCACTATGGCTTGTTTGACAAGTCATAAAGAGACGGCCTCTTGTCCGATTTCGTGAAGCGAATGTCGAACGGGGCCGCATTCTGCGCCAGAAATCCGTGCCAACCGTACTCCCGTCATTTCCTCTCTTTGATAAAAACAAGCCTTGAGCCGTGCAAAGATGGGCAGAACCAAATAAAACGCTCTGCCCATCTTTATTTTTATAAATGCCTAAATGCCGGCATCGGGGCCGGCCCGCTCAAGGAGAACCCAGGCCGTGGATCTCCCGCCGGTACAGCCGCAGGTAGAAGATCACGCTGGCGGCCAGGGAGAAGGTCTCGGCCACAGGGAAAGCCCACCAGACCGCCGATACCTGGCCGGTCAGCCGGGCCAGCACCCAGGCGGCGGGCACCAGCACCACCAGCTGGCGCATCAGGGAAACCACCAGGCTGTAGGTACCCCGGCCCACCGCCTGGAACAGGGTGGAGGACACGATGCCCAGGGCGGCGAACAGGAAGCAGGTGCAGATAATCCGAAGGGCGGGAACGCCGATTTCCAGAATTTCCGGAGTGGCGTTGAAAATGCCCAGCAGCTTGTCCGGCAGCAGCAAGAACCCCAGCATACCGGCGGTCATAATGATCAGCGCGATGGCGCAGCCCTGATGGAGGGCCGAGAGCAGCCGCTTTTTGTTTTTTGCGCCGTAATTATAGCCCATAATGGGCAGCAGACCCTGGGTGAGGCCGAAGACCGGCATGAACACGAAGGACTGCAATTTAAAGTAAAGCCCAAACACCGTATAGGCCGCGGTGGAAAAACCGGAGAGGATGGCGTTCATGGCCATGGTCATGGCCGTGCCGATGGCCTGCATGACGATGGCGGGCAGGCCTACGGCATAGATGTTCTTGATGGTCTCCCAGCTGGGGCGGAAGCCCTTAAAGCTGATCTTAATGGCGTGGGGCCGCAGGGCGATGACCACAATGGCGAAAATCATGGAGAGAATCTGGCCCCCCACAGTGGCGATGGCCGCGCCGGTCACGCCCATGGCGGGCAGGCCAAACCAGCCGAAGATGAACACCGGGTCCAGGCAGATGTTGACCAGCGCGCCCACCAGCTGGAAAATCATGGGCCAGAACATGTTGCCCGTGGCCTGAAGGATTTTTTCCAGCATCATGACCACAAAGCTGCCAAAGGAAAACACACAGCAAACGGAAATATACTGCACGCCCATCTGGACGATTTCCGGGTCGGACTCGAACATCTGGAAAAAGGGGCGGGTAAAAAAGCCGCCGTACACGGCAAAGACCAGGGAGGTGGCAAGTCCCAGCAGAATGCCGTGGGAGGCGGCGGAGCATGCCTCCTCGTAGCGGCCCTGGCCCAAGCGGCGGGAGATAAGAGAGGTGACGCCCACCGAAGTGCCCACGCCAAAGGCGATGAGCAGGTTTTGAATGGGGAAGGCCAGGGAAACGGCGGCAAGAGCCTTTTGGCTCACTTCGGAAACAAAGTAGCTGTCGACAATGTTATAGAGGGCCTGCACCAGCATAGAAAACATGGCGGGCAGAGCCATAGAGAAGATTAGGGGCAGCATTTTTGCGGTGCCCATCCGGTTTTGAGCGTGCGCGTCTGCGCTCATGGCAACACATCCTTCATGTAAGAATATTTATGTAGAAAGCATATTATTTTATCAAAAAAGGAGGGAAAAGTCAAGCCCCTCAGGGCAGGGGAGCGTGCGCACACACGTTCATTTTGTAGAGAAAAGCCTACCAAGCGGCATCGCTTTCTTCGTAAAAAGGATTTTAAATACAGTTGGGAGGGGAAAAGCGCCCTTTGCGAAGCCTGACGCGGCCCCGGCCGCCCTTTCTGTTACTTGTGCAAAATTTCATTTGTGCGACGGGTGTGGCCCGAACCTTGCTTTGGCTTGACATTTCACCCAAAGGGGAGTACAATGAGCCTGACCAAAGGAATTTCCAAAAGGAGGATTATAAATTGGAAGAAAATACCAAACAGACCGCCGCCAAGGAGCTGGCGGAAAAGCTCTTGATGGACCGCACCAAGGCTTCCCGCAAGGCTTGCATAGAGCAGATCGACAAGGCGATGGACTTCGGCGAGGGGTACAAGGATTTCATTACCGCCTCGAAAACCGAGCGGGAAACCGTGGATTGGACCGTAAAGGCCGCCGAGGCCGCCGGCTTCCGTGCATTTGACCCCAACCGCAAGTACAACGCGGGCGAAAAGGTTTACTACAACAACCGGGGCAAGGCCATGTGCCTGGCTGTCATCGGCAAAAAGGGCGCGGCCCAGGGCGTGCGCATTGCCGCCGCCCACATCGACAGCCCCCGCATCGACCTGAAGCCCATCCCCCTCTATGAGGCCAGCGAGCTGTGCCTGCTGAAGACCCACTATTATGGCGGCATCAAAAAGTATCAGTGGACCGCCATTCCCCTGTCCATGCACGGCAAGATCGTGCGCAAGGACGGCACCGAGATCACCGTAAACCTGGGCGAGAACGAGGGCGATCCCCAGTTCTGCATCACGGACATCCTCCCCCACCTGGGCAAAGACCAGAGCGTCAAAAAGCTGGGCGAGGCCTTCTCCGGCGAGGACCTGAACGTGCTGGTAGGCAGCCTGCCTCTGGACGCCGAGGGCGAGCAGCTCTATAAGCTCAATGTGATGAAGATTCTCAACGACCAGTACGGCATTGTGGAGAGCGACCTGATCTCCGCCGAGCTGGAGTTTGTGCCCGCTTTCAAGGCTGTGGACGTCGGCTTTGACCGGAGCATGATCGGCGCTTACGGCCATGACGACCGGGTCTGCGCCTACCCGGCTTTGGAAGCTCTGTTCGACTGTGAGGTCCCCGAGCGCACAGCCATCACCGTGCTGGCGGACAAGGAGGAGATCGGCAGCGTGGGCAACACGGGCCTGGCCTCCGAGTACCTCAATTACTTTGTCTCTGACCTGGCCCGGGCCGAGGGTCTGGAGCCCCAGCATGTGTGGAGCATGTCAAACTGCCTTTCCGCCGATGTGACCGCGGCCATGGACCCCACCTATGCCTCCGCTTACGAGGCGGGGAACTCCACCTTCCTGAACCGGGGCGTGGGCATTGCCAAGTACACCGGCAGCCGGGGCAAGGGCGGCAGCAACGATGCTTCTGCCGAGTTCCTGGGCTGGGTGCGCCGCGTTCTGGACAACGGGGACGTGCTGTGGCAGATCGGCGAGCTGGGCAAGGTGGACCAGGGCGGCGGCGGCACCGTGGCCTATGACGTGGCCCACTACAACGCGGATGTAATCGACATCGGCGTACCGGTGCTCTCCATGCACTCCCCCTTCGAAGTCATCTCCAAGCTGGACCTGTATATGGCTTACAGGGCCTTTAAGGCCTACTTTGAGGCGGAGTAATTTTCCTGCGCGAGGGCCTGTTTTTCCATTGCGTGCAACAGTTTTTTCATAATTCATCTCCAAAAGGCAGCCGCCCCGAAGGTTTTCCCTCCGGGGCGGTTGTCATTTTTATGGAAGTGTTACGGGGGGGCCGTAAGGCGCAAAGGGCGCTTTTTTATGAGTATTACGGAGTGGCCTCCGGCGGCCAGGGTTTCACCCTGGACTGGACCAAACTTTTTGAAAAAAGTTTGGATCAAAAACTTTTATTGTGGCGCTCAATAAGCTCTCTTCTTATTTTGAAAGCGCGAGTGGATGCCCTTCCAACAAACCTTATTCCCGCTCCAGCAGGGCCTCATAGGTGAAGCGGCCCAGGGCCCGGCGCAGCAGAACCGCCGCCAGAACCGCGCACAGGAGCCCTATCCCCAGCAGCATCCAGGGGCTGATCAGCATCAGCCCGCTAAACTGCCCGGCCCCCAGAAGAATTACCGGCAAAATCAGGAACACGGCTCCCTGCTGGGCGTCCTCCACGCTTTTGGCTTTGGCGGAAACCCGCACAATCAGCGTCACCGCAATAAGGGAGAGGGCGGGGGACACCAGCAGCATCACCAAAACCCAGGTGAACCCTGGCAGCACCGGCGCGCCCACCAGCAAGATGGTTTCCGCCTCCAGTATGGCCAGCATCAGCCCAAAGGAGGCCAGGGATACTAGTTCGCTGAGTGAGAAGGCCGCCAGCACCTTGGCCCGAAACACCTGCCGGAGGGACAGGGGGCAGTACAGCAGGGTCTCCAGGGTGCGCTTTTCTTTTTCTCCCACAAAGCTTACCGCCGCCATCACGCTGGCGGCCATAATGGGGATGAGCAAAAAGAATGTGGGCATGACATAGTTGAGCAGCAGTCCGGGCATGTCTCGGCTCAGGTCCCCGGTCTGTTCCCCTAGGGGAAGCAGGGCCAGCATCCGTTCCATATCCTGGGTGTCCTCCGGCAGAAAGCGGAGGGCCAACAAAGAAATGCTGGGCATCACCACCGTCAGCACAATGGGTACCACCAGCAGGGCGGCCAGCATCCGCTTGTTGGCGGTAATGCTCCGCAGGTCCTTTTGGATGATGGCGATGGTTTGGCGTTTCTGGCTCATGCCGTGGCCTCCTTTCGTTCTGTCAGCGCAAAATATACCTCTTCCAAGGAGGGCGGCGCGGCGGAGATGTGGTAAAGGTCGCCGCCGCAGGACACAATGTCCCGCACCATTTGGGGCACCGCCTCTTCCGACTCCACTTGCACCGCGTAGTGCCCCGGTTCAATCTGCCGCCAGCCCGCCTCCGGCGGCACCCGGCTGGCCCGGGCCTCGACCCGCACGCCTTGGCTGACCTGGGCGCGGAGCTGGGCCAAGGTGCCCTGAGCCAGCAGCCGCCCCTGGTCCATCAGCCCATAGCAGGTGCAGACCTCCTGGGCGTACCGCAGCTGGTGGGTGCACAGGAACACCGTAACGCCCTGTTCGTCCGCCAATGTTCGGATCATTTTGTGGACGTTCTGGGCGCTTTCTGGGTCCAGGCCGGAGGTGGGCTCGTCCAAAAACAGCACCTTGGGCTGGTGCATCATGGCCCGTGCCAGGGAGAGCCGCTGGCGCATGCCCGTGGAGTAGGCCCCCAGCTTCTTCTCCGCGGCCTCCGCCAAATCCAGCTGCTCCAGCAGGGTCTGGGCCCGCTGCCGGCAGAGCGCGCCGTCCAGGCCGAACACAGCCCCATAGAACAGCAGGTTCTCCATTCCGCTTAAGTGGTCGTACATCTGGGCGTGCTCCGTCACCACGCCGGAGAGAGCGTGGGCCCGCTCCGGTTCTGCCGCCGGGTCAATGCCGAAGACGCCGCACCCGCCCCCGCTGGGGGAGAGCATCCCGGTCAGCAGCTTGACCGTGGTGGTCTTTCCCGCGCCGTTGGGGCCCAGAAACCCGAAAACCTGGCCGGGCTCCAGGCGGACGGAGACGGAATCTACCGCCCTTTTTCCGCCGGGAAACTCCTTAGACAGCTCCCGCAGCTCCACCGCATAGGTCATGCGAACTTCACCGCCGTTCCATAAGCCATCACCTCGGCGGCTCCGGACATCACGGCGGAGGTGGCGTAGCGCACGCAGACGATGGCGTCGGCCCCCATGCGCTGGGCGTCCTCTATCATCCGCTGGGTGGCGATTTCCCGGGCCTGGTCCATCATCTGGGTATAGGCTTTCAGCTCGCCGCCCACCAGGGTTTTAAAGCTTTGGCCAATGTCGCTGCCAATGTGCTTGGACTGGATGGTGCTGCCCCTCACCAGCCCCAGGTGGCAGATCTCCCGGCCGCTGATGGTCTCCGTGTTGACTAAGATCATACCGCTCACTCCTTGTAGTGTTATGATATCATTATAATATCGAAATTGTTGGATGTCAAGAGGGAAGCGGGGGCGTAAGAATCTTGTAAGATTCCAGCCAAAAGAGAGCCCCCCTCCTGTTGATACGGGGAAGCTTGCGGAAGTCCCACTTGATTTTTCAGCTTGCATCTGCTATGATTTATATAGAAGCTCTAAAAAATTAAAATCAGGAGTGACTTTTATGGGAATGTGGATCTTCTCGCTCATCAGCTGCCTGCTGGTTCCCTTGACCATGCTGGGCTTCGGCCTCCTGTGGAAAACCCACCCGCCCCAGGGCATCAACGGCGTCTACGGCTACCGCACGGCCATGTCCAGCAAAAACCAGCAGACCTGGACCTTTGCCCATGCCTGCATTTCCCGGCTCTGGCGGCGCTGGGGCCTGGCCGCGCTGGTCCTGTCCCTTTTGGTTTATGTGCCAGGCACCCTGGCCCTGGCGGGCTGGCGCTGGTCCCAGCTGGGCGCGCCGGAGAGCCTGGACCGGGCGGGGATCCTGATCCTGGTCCTGGTAGGCGTGCAGTTGGCCCTTCTCATCGGTTCCATCTTCCCGGTGGAGCGGGCGTTGAAGCGGAGCTTTGACCCAGAGGGGAATCCCCGGCCCTAAGTTTTCTTCCGGCGGAATCGTGAAATAGAGTAAACACACTTGAAAATCGGTATATGCCGGCTTTCAAGCTGGGCGGCTATGCCGCCTGGTTCAAAAGAGGTAGAATAATCTCTTTTGAACTGTGTCAACTATAACAGAAAAGCGCCCCGCTTAAAAATAAGAAGCACAGCGAAGGCCAAGCCCCGCTGTGCTTCTTATTTTCTGGCTTAATCCATCTCCAAATTGTCCCGGTATTCCTCCAGGCACATGGAACGCTGCTGCATGGCCGCGGCGTTTTTGCCGCCCACATACCGAAGCACGGTAGGGTCCTGCTCCAAACCGGTATAATCCTTTTTACCCTCCGGATAGCGGAACACAAAGCCGTATTTTCCCATATTGGTCTTAAGCCAGGAGTAGGTCTTGGTCTGGACATAGGTTTCCTTGTTCCCCGCCAGCCGCAGGCACATGCCGGTCTGGAAGTCGCTTTCCCCGGCCATGGGTATTTCAGCCCGGGCCTCGGTTTTAGCCATAACCACGGTTCTGGTCCCCTCTTCCCGAAGCTTCTCCACCTGTTGGTTATAGCGCTGCGCCTGCTCTTCGTAGGATACATACCCCTCGGTGAAGATCAGCACTATGCCGTCGTCCTTGGCCGCGGAGGTCAGCTGCCGCAGGGCGTCCACGATGCGGGAGTCTACCTGAATGTTTTCCACATTGACCAGGCTCTCGGGCTTGTAATCCGCCGTGACGGGGGAGTTCTGATTGATGATGAACAGGCTCACGTCGTTGCTGTATTCCGGCAGGCCCATGCTGTCGTACTCCGGAAGGGGTTCTGTGGAAACCCCGGACCCCCCGGGCACGCCGGAGACCGGCCGGACGATTTCTTGGTGCAGGTAGGGGACAATGACAAACCAGGCGAACAGCGCCCCCATGCTCAACAGCCCCAAAACCAGCAGGGCCGCCACCACCCGGGACCAGACCTTCAACCGCCGGGCGGCTTGATGCTGGGCCTGCTTTTCCTGAGAGACGAACATGCTCCGCCGTCCCAGCCCCAGCTGGCCCCGGCTGGAATTGCCGATGGAATACTGCTTTTTTCTTTTTCTGGCCACTGCGCCGCCTCCGTTTCATTTGATATAAGCGGTAAAAATGCCTTTCAAGCCGGAAAAGCCTCGCCCGTTCAACATTCCCGCCCAGGAAGACGGGTTTTCATTTCCCTGGATAAAACCAAACATATAGCCTTATTATACACGATTTGACGGGAAAAAGAAATAGGTATTTTGTGAACGGACGCAAAAGCGCGCTCTGCCGCCAATAAAAAGTGGGGGAGGGGACGCCGGATTTTCCGCGAAAGCCACATAGAGCAAGCGTCCCGAACGCGAGTGGGCCAAGGGGACCGAGATGGCGGAGAATGGCGAACCGGTTCCCCAATCGCTCTCCCATATACAAAAAAATGTTTCCAAATTTTGACCAAGGCATTGACATTTTCTTCCATTAATGGTACAATAACCCGAACGCGCGTGGGCTGGGCTCCCGCGTCCATGCCTCTTGACGGCGCGGTCAAGGCTGGTGATTCTTTTCACCTGCCCGCCGCCTATTTTTTTGTCCGAACGCGGAGAATTTGAGGGAGGTTTTTTCATTGGAACTGTTATCAAAGCTCAACCGCCTGCTCTTCCCCTGCGCGGGGGAATATGAAAGGCTGGGCGTGAAGAAGGGCCTGGCCCTAGGCTTTCAGCACGCCTTCGCCATGAGCTGCGCCACCATTCTGGTCCCCCTGCTCACCGGCCTGGACGTGGGCGTGGCCCTGTTCTGCGCGGGCTGCGGCACCATCATCTTCCATCTGTGCACCGGCGGCCGGATGCCCACCTTTTTGGGCAGCTCCTTTGCCTTTATCTCCGCCTTGTGCGGGGTCATCGGCAACAGCAGCTTTGGCGCCACCAAGGACGAGCAAGTGGCCGCGGCCATGGGCGGCGTCATCGCCTCGGGCGTGTTCTACCTGATTTTGGCCCTGGTCATCAAGCTCTTCGGCAAGGGGCTCATCGATAAGCTTTTCCCGCCTGTGGTTCGGGGCGTGGGCATCACGCTCATCGGCCTGAACCTGGCCTCCTCCGCCATCAACAACATTCAAACCCAGTATGGCCCGGACGGTGCTGCCCTGCCTCTGTTCGGCGAGGGCTACGACATGGCGGCCTATGTGTGGGCCTGGGTGCTGGCCGGGGCTGTGTGTCTGCTGGCGGTGTTCCTGTCCAGCTGCGGCAGGGGCATGGTGAAGATGTCCTCCATTGTCATCTCCCTGGTCTCCGGCTATGTGCTGGCCCTTATCGTTACCAAGACCGGCCTGGCCCCCGCCTCCCTGATGGACACCGGGGTGATCGCCTCTTACGGTTGGATTCAGGTCCCGCATTTTGTCATGCCTACCTTTAACGTCACCGCCATTGGGATGATCGCCCCCATTGCCATTGTTACCTGCGTGGAGCATGTGGGGGACGTGTACGCCAACGGAGCGGTGGTCAACAAGAAGTTTACCGAGAACCCCGGCCTGCACCGCACCCTGCTGGGCGACGGCCTGGCTACAGTATTCGCCGGCTTTGTGGGCGGGCCTCCCAATACTACCTACAGCGAGAACACCGCGGTTTTGGCCGCGACCGGCAACTACAACCCGGCCTCCCTGCGGGTGGCGGCGCTGGTGGCCATTGCGGTCAGCTTCCTGGGCAAGGCCATCGGGGTCATTCAGTCCGTGCCCAACTGTGTGCTGGGCGGGGCCTGCATTGTGCTGTATGGCATGATCGCCTCGGTGGGCCTGCGGACCCTGGTGGAGAACCATGTGGACTTTACCAAGAACCGGAACCTGTGCATCGCGGCGGTGATGCTGGTGCTGGCCATCGGCGGGGCCGTGATTGGCAACGCGACATTCAGCTTCTCCAACATCGGCCTGGGTATCATTGTGGGCATCATCCTGAACCTGGTGGTGCCCGAAGGCAAGGACGTGCCCGGCATGGTGGCCCATTCGGTGGAGAAGGAAGAGATCGTGCCCGAGCGCAAGGGGCGTTGATTGCGCCCAGGGCCGTACAGGCCTCAGGCGCGGCCGGAGGCTTTCTCACACTCCTTAAAAGCGCCTTTGGGCTTCCAACCATTCGAATACCGCGATTCATTTGATCACTCCCAATAACAGCGGCCTGCCCGCGCAAGCCAGCCTTGGAGGAAGCTCCTCCGTGGCCAAGCTCTGTGCGGACAGGCCGTACTTTTTTATTCCCGCCGGATGCGCAGGTAGGCCCCCTCGCCTACCGGGGCGTCCGTTTTCCAATAGACCAGCATCTCCGCGTGGGGCGCGGCCTCTATGGGCTCCCAGTCCTGGTTATAGAGCTCCTCCAGCCGGATGGTGAAGGGCTCCCGGCCGGGCTGGAGCACGTCGGCCAAGTCGCCCCGGAAAAAACGGTTGCGCTCGTAGAGCTTTACATACTGGCCCGCCCGGCCCCCGCTCACCGCCGCCAGCTGGTACTTCCGGGTGTATTGGCTGCGGTCCGGGGTCTGGCCGGGCTCGCCCCCAAAGTAAAAGCCTGGGCTGTAGGCCCGGTGGCTGATCTTCTCCGTCTCCTCCAAGATCTCCGGCGGCAGGGTCTCCCCCGGGTGGGCCGCGAAAAAGTCGATGGCCCGCCGGTAGGCCGCCGTGACGCAGGCCACATAATAGGCCGACTTGGCCCGGCCCTCGATCTTCAGGCTGCTTACGCCCGCCTCGATCATGGCCGGGATGTGCTCGATCATCCGCAGGTCGTTGGAGTTGAGGATATAGGTCCCTTTTTCCCCTTCGATGATGGGAAAATGCTGGCCGGGCCGCTGCTTTTCCGTCAGAGTATACTCCCAGCGGCAGGGCTGGGCGCACTGGCCCCGGTTGGCGTCCCGCCCGGCCATATAGTTGGAAAGAAGGCAGCGCCCGGAAAAGGACACGCACATGCTTCCGTGGGCAAAGGCTTCCAGCTCCATCTCCGGCGGAACGCGCTCCCGGATGCCCCGGATCTCGTCCAGAGGGACCTCCCGGGCCAGCACCACCCGTTTCGCGCCTAGCTCCCAGCAGGCCTGGGCGGCGGCATAGTTTACAATGCCGGTCTGGGTGGACACATGGCGCTCCACCTGGGGGGCATAGCGCCGGGCCAGGGCCAGCACCCCCAGGTCGGAGATGATGAAGGCGTCCACCCCGGCACTAGCGCAGTGCTCCAAAAATCCGGGCATAGCGTCCAGCTCCGCGTTGCGGGGCAGAGTGTTGCAGGTCACATAGACCCGTACGCCATGCCCATGGCAGAGCTCCACCGCCCGGACCAGCTCTTCCCGGGTGAAATTCCCCGGCGCGGCCCGCATGCCGTAATCCTTCCCCGCCAGGTACACCGCGTCCGCCCCATAGCGGACTGCGGCCTCCAGGCGCTCCATGTCCCCGGCGGGAGCCAGGAGCTCCGGTTTCTTTTCAAACTCTTCTATCCTCTGTTTTCCCATTCTGCCGCCGCTCATTCTATCCCCGCCAATATCTTGTTTTCCTCATGGTCGTACTCGTTGGTGGCATAGTAGGCAACGCCGTCTTCCGAGTGGCAGAAATACAGGTACTGGGCCGCGTCGCCATCGGTGTTGGGCTTGAGGGCCGCGTTGAGGGCGTGCTGGCCCGGGTTGCAGATGGGCCCCGGGGGCAGGCCCTGGACCTTATAGGTGTCGTAGTTTCCATAGCTCAGCGTGCCGCCCTGCTCCTCCATGTCCGCGGCGTTGCGGTAGGGGTAATAGGAGGTGGAGTCGCATTCCAGGAAGAAGATGTCATAGTCCGCGCCGAACTTCAGCCGGTTGTGCAGCACCGCCGAAACATCAAACATGTCCGTGGCGTTGGCCGCCTCGGCCTGGATGATGCTGGCTAAAATGACCACCTGGTCCATGGTCATGCCGGATTCGTCCAGCTTTTTCTGGAAATTGCTGTCGAATTTTACTTCGAAGTTGTGGAGCAGCTTGCCGATCACGTCCTCCAAGTCCTCGCCCTTGTAGAACTGGTAGGTGTCCGGGAACAGGTAGCCCTCCAGGCGGTAGTACCGGCCGCTGGTATCGCCTAAAGCGCCGATCATGCCGTACTTGTCGAATTCCCGGGAGTTCAGGGCGGTCAGGAACTCCTGGGCGTCGCAGACCTCGTTCTCCTCCAAAAGCCGTGCCGCCTGCAGGGCGGTGATGCCCTCGGGCAGGGTGACCTCCACCACCTCGCGCTTGTCCGAGCCGCCGATCAGGGTGTTGATCAGGTACTCATAATCCAGGTCCGTGCCTACATCTTTGTGCAGGCCGGGGGTAAAATCCTCCATGTCAGCCTTGATTTTGCAGTACAGGCTGAAAAATTCCGGCTTTTTAATGGCTCCCGCCTTGTAGAGGATGTCCGCCAGCTGGTCCTCCGTCAGGGTCCCTTCGGGGAGCTCGATATCCACCGTGCCCACGGCCCGGTCCACGGCGAAGAAGTCGTTGGAGCCGCCGATCAGGTAGCTGGCCAGAGTGAAAGACACCAGCAGCACCATGCACAGCCACACAAAGGAGAACACCCGTTTATTTTTCCGGGCCTTGACCCGGTTGCGCTTTTTGTGGGCCTTCTTTTCCGCCTTGCGCTCCTTTTCCGTCAGGCTGGACCGTTTGGGGGAGGGGGGGGGCTCCGTCAGGTTTTGATTCTCCCAGCGGCGGCGCTTGGCCTCGGCGGAGCTGGCCATCAGGTCCCGCTGGTCGATGTTCACTTTAAACTCGCCCGGGGATTTCTGCCCCCCGTTGGGCTGTGGGTTTTGGTTCATAGCGCTTTTTCCTTCCTTTGCTCCGATTTTCGTGCCGCCCGCTTATTTCAGGCTGAACTGGATGCTGGACTTGATTTGTTCCGCCGTCTCGGGAGAGGCCAAAGCCTCCGCCAAGGCCAGCCCGAACTGGGTGGAGACCCCCATGCCCCGGGCGGTGATAAATTGGCCGTCCCGAACCACAAACCGGGGGCTGAGCTGGGCTCCGCCCTCTTCCAGGTCCTTTTGAAAGCTGGGGAAGGCCGTGGCCTCCCGGCCCCGCAGCAGGCCCTTGTGGGCCAGAATGGAGGGCGCGGCGCAGATGGCGGCGATGAGCACGCCCTGTTCCGCGCAAAAATCGATAAAATCCTGCACTTCGGGGGATTGTTCCAAATTCACCGTGCCGGGAAGGCCGCCGGGCAGCACAATGGCGGAGAGGCCCTCCCGCTGGGCCTGGGCAATCTCCAGGTCCGCTACGACAGGCACCCCGTTGGAGGCGGCAACCTGCCGGCCGGTTACGCCCACGGTCTTCACCTCCACCTTGGCCCGGCGCAGAATGTCCACCGGGGCCATGGCCTCCACCAACTCAAAACCTTCTGCCAAAAATACATATACCATTAATTATCTCTCCTTTTTTGAAGTTTTACGGAGTGGCCTCCGGCGGCTTAGAAAACTTTTTTGTAAAAGAAGTTTCCAACTTTCGCCTTCGGTGAAGTTGCAGAACTTTCAAAAAACTTTATACGCTTTACGGTTGGGTGACGCATGGGCTTGGCGCTCGGTTTGGGACCGGGAGCTTGTAAGCCTAGAGCTCAGACTGGCTAGGACCCTGCCCACACTAAATGGGTTCGCGGGCGGCGAAGCCAACCGGTGGCTCTAAGCTTGCACGCGCGTGTGCCCACCGCTAGGTGCGCTCGGTTAGGGGCGGGATGCGGCACATTGACTTCGTCAACCCGACCGGCTTGGCAGGCGCTCCGTCAATGGGCTACCGCTCCCGGCCCAGCCAGTCCAGCACGGGGCCGCTGCCGTGGGCCCTGATATAGTCCGCCACGTTTTTCCGGGCCAAGGCCTTGACCGCCAGCTCCCGGGGGAAACGGTCCGAGCACCCGGCAAAATCCCGCTTGACCATGCCGTTCAGCTGCCTGAGCAGCCGGGTGTCGGCGCGCTTGCGCTCCGCTTCCGATGGAGGCCAGCCCACGCCGAAGCCGCCGTGGAACAGTTGATCCAGCGTGCCCTGCAAATTGATCTCGCCCATCCAGCCGAAATTTAGCCCCAAGGGCAGAGAGGCCGCGTTGCCGCCGTTGATCCGGCCGAACAGAAACGCGTCCTGGGGCGTGGGCACATACCCGCACAGGACCCCGGGCAGGCTGTTGCAGGCCAGCATCATCCCCTGGCCGGAGGAACAGCCCGTCACCACAAAGTCCACCGCCCCGCTGGAGAGCAGCAGGCTGACGAGAAAGGCTGTCTCCACGTAGGAGTAGGAGGCCTCCTCTTCCGCAAAAATGCCGAAGTTGACCGTTTCGTGGCCTTCCGCTTCCGCCGCCCGCGCGGCGCACTGGTAGAGAAGCAGGTTCCTTTCCCTCTGCGAAGAGGCCTGAATCACGCCGATTTTCACCTTGCCGTCCTCTCCCTTCCCCGCGCCAATAGACTACATCAGCTCGCCGCCCTTGGAGAGCGCCGCCGTCTTTGGGTCCCGGCGCTCCAACACCAAAAGAATTAGATAGGCCGCTATCAGCAGGCCCAGCGCCAGCCAGATGGAACGGCCCCGCTGGCCCATGCCGAACGCCTGCCCCAGCGCGCCCACAAACACGAAGGCAACGATGGCCTGGACCAGCCGCCTTAACTGCCGCGCCCGCCGCTCCAGCCGCTGCCAGCGGCCCTTCACAGCGCCGCCTTCAGCACCCGCCGGTGGACTTCCTCCACGGGCAGGGGCTCACCCCCCGCCGCGCAGGACACCACCCGCCAGCCCAGCCGCTCCGCCGCGAAATGCGCGCACCGGGCGCAGTTCCGCAAAAAGTCCAGGTCCCGCTCGTGAATGTCCTTCCGGGAGTCGTCTCCCTCGTACCGCACAGCCAACAGCTTTTGGGAGACCTCCACTGGCATGTCCAGCAACACCACCCGGTCCGGCCGGGGCAGGCTCAGCTTGCCGTATTCGAAATCCTCCACCCAGGCGGCATAGTCCAGCCATTGGGATTCTGGGAGCTTGCCCATCTGGTACAGCAGGTTGGAGGTGGCATAGCGGTCCGCCAAAATCAGTGTGCCCCGGCCATAGTCCTCCCGCCAGTCCTTCTGAAAGCTGGCATAGCGGTCCACCGCGTAAAAGGCTCCGGCGGCATAGGGGTCCACCTCTCCGGCGCTGCCGAAGTCCCCAGCCAGGTACATCTTGACCAGCGCCGAAGAGGGGGAATCATAGTCCGGAAAGGAAATTTTCCGCATAGGGCCCCTCTGGGCCAGGGCCCCGGCCAGCAAAGCCACTTGGGTGCTCTTGCCGCTGCCGTCCAGGCCCTCCACCACCAGGAGGCTCATGGCTCATCCACCCCCGAGCCTAAAAACTTCGCCCGTACCTCCGCCGCCTTGCCGCAGGACATCTTCCCTTCCGGGCAGGCTCCACGCAGGCAGGGGGGGCCCGCCTGGGCGAAGAGGAGGGGGGCGGCCTCCCGGGCCAGCATGAGCATTCGGGTTGCCAGCTCCCGAATTTCCCACTGAGCCCGGTTGCAGCAGCGGTGGGCGAAGAAGTGCCGCAGCTCCCGGGCGTTCATGGTACAGATCATCTTGGTGGCGCAGGCGTTGGGCAGTACGAACCGGGCGTCCTCGATGGCCATTTTCTCGGCTTTCTTCGAGGCTTCGGCAGGGGAGAGGCCCTGGGCCAGCAGATCCTCCTCGTGCTTTTTTTGTAACATTGCGGCCAGCCGCTCATAGTGGACGGCGTCCTCCTCCATGGCCTGGCGGAACTCTTCCGCCGCCTGGGGCAGGGCCGCGATCTCCGGGGGCGTGACAAATTCAAATGCCGACTCCTTCACATAGCGCTGGCTTTGGACGCTGAAGGAGGCGATGCGGTGCCGGGTGATCTGGGCCAGCAGGGACCGGGACACGCCCTCGATGCCAAAGGTAAAGCTCGCATGCTCCACCGGGCTCTCGTGGCCCAGGCTGTTGAGCATGTGCAGGAAGCGCTCGGTCTTCTCCGGGGTCAGGCCGTCGTACACGGCGTCAATGTCCGCCGCGGCGTAGCAGAGCTTGGCGGCGCAGGCCACGGTCCGCTCCGGGTCGGGGGTATAGGCCAACAATTTTACGTGCATAGGGGTCCTCCTTATGGTGTGTCTTTGGCGGCGTTACTGCTTTTGGCGCTCTTTCCAGAGCCTGCCCTCCGCCTCATAGGCCTGGGACCAGTAGGCGTCCAGCTGGCCCAGCAGCGTGGAGGCGTCCATCTCGCCCTGGACGTACTCTTTCAGAGCCTTATCCAGCACAGGCGCAAACCCGTCCTCCGCCTGGTACATCCGGGGCCGGCTGGCGTTGCGGAACACCGCCGCGTCCTTGAGCATCCGCATTTCCACCTCGCGGGGGCTTTCCAGCAGGCTGGGCTCCATGTGCAGGGCTTCCTTATAAATAGGCAGCGTACCGCACACCTTGGCCCAGTGGGTATTGTTGTCGCTGTTGGTCAAAAAGCTGAGAAAGTGAATGGCCTTTTCTCCATTGGCCGAGGCCGTACTCACGCCCCAGCCCCACCAGCTGTGGTGGAATACCGCCATCTCGCCCGCCCCCTGGGGAATGCCCGCCGCTTTCCAGCTCCCCTCCGGCATGGCCTGGGCCAGGACCTGGGCGGTGCGGGCGTCCGCCAAGAGGGCGAAAGCCTCGCCCGCCGCGAAAGCGTCCACGGCCTCTTCTTCGGTCAGGTCATCGTTCAAACGGACGGCCATCACCTTGGCGAACAGCTCCGCCGCTTCCGGGGCCTTGTCCGAGGCAAACACGGTTCCAGCCCCGTCTTCCCGCAGGAAATAGCCAGCCGCCGGGTCCGCCAGGGCTCCTTGGCCCAGGGTGCTCCACAGCACCGCGTCAAAGTACTCGCCCATGGCCTCCCCGCTGACGGCCAGCTTGCCCTTGCCGTTCTCCTGGTCGAACTTCTTGGCCGCGTCCGCCAGCTGCTCCCAGGTCTCCACATAGGCCCGTTCCGTGCCCCGGCGGGTCTCGTTGTAGGCCTCCACCCAGTCCGTGCGGTAGAACAGCGCGTCCTGCTGGAAATCCACAGGAACCAGGTAGATGGCCCCCTCGCCCATGAAGCGCATGGCCCGGCGGGCCCCCTCGGTCAGGCTGGCCTCATAGTCCCACATGCCGGTGTATTCCATCAGGTCCCGCAGCAGCCCCCGCCGGGCATAGTCCACCGCCTCCGAGGACTCCACCTGAAACATGTCGGCCTTCCCATTGGCGGCGGCCCCGGCCAGGTCTTCCCGGCTGGCGTAACGCTCCACCCGGACCTCTGTTTCCGGGAAATCCGCTTGATAGCGCTCGATGGCTTCCTCCAGCACGGCCTCCTGGTCCTCTTCCAGGCGGTACGCGCCAATGACCAGCTGGGCGCTTTGGCCGTTGTTTCCGGCGCTGGCCGGACTTTCATATATCACCTGTTCTTCCGGGCCGCAGCCGGAGAGGGCCCCGGCCAGCAGGGCGGCGGCCAGAAGCAGGGCGGTTTTGCCTTTCATCGCGTTCCCTTTCCTTTCCAGGGAGTCCTTGCCGGACCCCTTATCTTTATATTATAGCGTTTTTGCCAGAAAAAAACAAGCCGCTCCGGCGAAAAGCCTGGGCGGCTTAAAAAATTTACAATTTCCGGTAAAGGGGACAAAGGGGAGAGCCCAAGCGCCCGCCTTCAGCGCGCGGCCTTCACACCTTCACCACATAGCCCTCCCGCCGGGGCGGGGCCTGGGGGGGCGGGCAGGCGGCATATCCCACGGCCAGGGATCCCACGCCCCGCAGGTCCTCCGGCAGGCCCCACTTGCGCAGAAGGGCCTTTCCCTCGGGCAGCTGGAACATCTCGTGCTCGCCGTGAATCCAGCAGCTGGCCGCGCCCAGGGCGTGGGCGGCCACCATCATGGCGCTCAGCACGCAGACCGCGTCCTCCACGCCCGTGTGGCGGCAGGGGTCGGCAAAGACCAGCAGAATGGTGGGCGCGCCGTAATAAGGATCTCCGCTGCCGCCCCGGGCCGCGCAGTTCAGCTCCTGTACGGCCTGACGGTCCTCCGGGTTGGCCACAGCCACAATGGTGGGCGACTGGCTTCCCCGGCCGGTGGGGGCGTAGGTGCCGGCTTTGAGGATTAGGTCCAGCAGTTCCGGCTCCACCGGGTTCGGCCGGTATTTGCGGATGCTCCGGCGTGTCAGCAGGGTATTGATCACTGGGTTTTCCATGGTAGTTTGCTCCTTTGGTATGTGGTTTTTTGCAATCCTTTAAGAAAGGCGTTAAGTCAGGATGTTTTTTCTGTCAGGGTCTATCGTCCCCGGCGGCGCGGCCCGGCCTTACCGGCAGAAAAAGGCCACAGCCACCGCGCCGGGGCCCACATGGGTCCCGATGGCGCCACCTACCGTGCAGATAGGCAGGGACTCCGCATGGTCCTGCCAAAGCTGGCGGCTGTCCGCAACGTATTTTTGCAGCAGGGCGTCGCTCAGACCGGTGTAGCCCAAGCGGTAAGGCCGGGCGAAATCCACGCCGGCGGTCTTTTCAATCTCCTGGACCAGCAGGCTGTTGCCGTTTTTGGAGCCCCGGGCCTTGCCCAGCACCACCACTTCGCCCTCCCGGACCGCTACCACCGGCTTGACGGCCAGCAGCCCGCCTACCAGTGCGGTGGTAGGGGAGATGCGTCCGCCCCGCTTCAAATACTCCAAGGTGTCCAGCAGGGCGATGAGCCTTACGGATTTTTTCTCCCGGTCCAGGCGCGCGGCAATGTCCGGGGCGCTCAGGCCCTGGTCCAGCAGCTCCAGGGCCCGCTCCACCAAAATCATCTCGCCGATGGTGGCGTTTTCGCTGTCCACCACATACGCCCGGCCTGGAAAATCCTGGGCGGCCAGGCAGGCGCTCTGATAGGTGCCGGAGAGCTTTCCGGACAAGGTAATGGCCACAGCGTCTTCGCCCGCGTCCGCGGCGGACTGGAAGGCCTCCGCAAACTGTCCGGGGCTGACCTGGCTGGTGATGGGCAGAACGTCCCCCTCGATGAGCTGTTCGTAAAACTGGCGGTGCGTTAGGTTTACGCCGTCCTGATAGTGCCGGTCCCCGAAGCTGACGGTCATGGGCAGAACCGTGACCTCGCGGCGGTAAGGGGCGGGCAGGTCGGCGGCGGAATCGGTGATGATGCGAATGGACATGGCAAACGCTCCTTTCAAGCGGCTTTCGCTGCGTCCGCTCCATTATATCAGATTTGCCGGGGACCCGCAAGGCAAAATAGAGAAAGTCCGGCCCATTTTCGCGGGCCGCGCGATGATGAAACCTGACCTCCCTCACAAGGGTGGCGGGAAGGAAGCCGGGGCGACAGGCCTTTTTGGCCCTCTTTGCCATATTGTCTTGCTAAAAGACTGCGATTGTTGCTCTGATTCTCTAAAAAAAGCCATTGACTTTTTAAAATTTTGGCGATATAATGAAATGGAAAAAATTGGCGCCTAATCCAATTAACGGCATGGGCGCACACATCACAGAAGGGAGAACGTTAAAATGCAGAAAATGATGAAACAGCTTCTGGCGCTGGTGCTTTGCGCGGCGCTGATGCTGGGCTGCGCGGTCCTGGCCAGCGCTTCCGATGTTGAGCCGGACGCTCCGGGCACGGCCCCCGAACCGGTGGATTCCATCACCGTGGTTCGGGACGTACGGGCTATGGGCGAGACCATCACCGGTCTGAACGTGACCTTTGCCCAGCCAGTGGAAAGCCTGGAGGGGGCGAAGATCACCGCCACCTATACCGTGGCCGCCACCGAAACCGAGCCCGAGCACGAGGCTACCGTCGAACGGGAGATCGTTGACGCGGTTCTGGCGGAGGACGGCATGAGCGCGGCTTTCACCATGGTCCCTGGCGCCATGATAGACGGCTGGCAAAACAGCTACACCGGCTATAAGGTGGAGATCGGCGACTTGACCATCGACAACGTGGTGGGCGACATTTCCCCGGACGTGGACCAGTTTGTGGCCAAGACCTATACCACCCCAGAGCATTCTTACTCCGAGGGCGAGCCTGTGACCACCATGGACGCCCGCTATTTTGTCCCTGATAAGGAAGCCTACGCGAAGCCCGAGGAAGGCTATCCCCTGATCATCTGGCTCCACGGCATTGGCGAGTTCGGCTCCGACAACCGGATCCAGATCGCGGCCAACGACGTGCCCGCCTGGGCGGAAAAAGAGTCTCAGGATATTTTTGGCGGAGCCTATGTTTTGGCTCCCCAGAACCATGCCGGCGCCGGCGCGGATGGCTGCCCCGCCGCTACCATGAGCGTCATTGAGCAGTTCATCGCCGAAATGGGCGATATAGACACGGACCGCGTCTATATCGGCGGCTGCTCCTATGGCGGCATGAGCACCTGGGCCATGATCCGCAGCTACCCGGACTTCTTCGCCGCCGCCTTCCCGGTTTGCGGCAATCCTCCCGGCAACCTGACCGAGGAGGAGATTGAGGAGCTGAAAGACCTGCCCATCTACATGACCGTTGCCGCCGGCGACAGCTACCCCACTATCGTTTCCGGCGTGATCCAGGCCTATAACGAGCTGAAGGCCGCGGGCAGCAAGAACGTGCACCTTTCCCTCTTCAACCACAGCGAGTTCGAAGGGGCCGAGAGCCTTGTGGAAGCCGTCGGTTATGTACTGGACCACTTCAGCTGGGTTTACGCTCATGCCGATTACGATGGCAAGGGCGAGGACTATGATGGCAAAAACTTCATCGACACCTCCGTGGACGCGGAGTACGGCCCCTATGCCAGCGGCGCTTCCGCCGTTGTGAAGGACGGCCAGTTTACCTACACCTACAAGCCCAGCGAAGAGGGCGACCCGGTTTCCATCACTCTGGACGGCTCCAACCAGCGCCCGGAGGACGCGGGATATAAGAGCTTCAAGCGCTGGATCGCCGTTCAGTGCAAGCGGGGCGTCCTTCCCGTTCATACCTTCACCGACGTTCCCGCCGGCGAATGGTATGCCGAGGCTGTGGACTTCGTGTTCCGCAAGGGCCTGATCAGCGGCGTGACCGCTACCACCTTCTGCCCGGACATGACGACGGACCGGGCCATGATCGCCACGGTGCTGTACCGTCTGGAGGGCCAGCCCGAAACTGCCGCGGACCCGGGTTACACCGATGTTCCCGCCAATGCCTGGTATAACGACGCGGTGCGCTGGGCCTTTGAACACCGCATTATGACCGGTTCCGGCTACGAAGCCTTCCAGCCGAAGCGCCCGGCCACCCGGGAAGAGCTGGCTGTCATCTTCCGCCGCTACGCGGAGTATAAGGGCGCGGATACGTCCGCTTCCAATGATCTGAGCGGTTTTAGCGACCAGGAAGAGGTCAGCGAATACGCCCGGCCCGCCATGGAGTGGGCGGTCGAAGCCGGTCTGATCTCCGGTACGGACGATGGCAAGCTGGCGCCCAAGGATCCGGTGGAGCGCAGCCATTTCGCGGAGATTTTGAAGTCTTACTGTGAGAAGGTCGCATAGTAAGAGAAACTGGTTTTAAGAAGCTTGAAAGCTTATGCCAAATAGGATTGGGCATAGGCAGAGCCTCCCGGCGCGGGGATTCCCCTGCGCCGGGAGGCTTTTTTGTGGAGCGCGGTTGGCAAGCCGCAGCGGCGTTTTATATAGAACGAGAAAATCCAAGGTTCACGCAATGCTAATTCATTCCTCTCTGCCGCTCGATTTCACGCTCAATCTCCAGGACGATGGCGGACATGGAGGTATCCAACGCCCCGCTCAGGCGGTAGAGGGTCTCTAGGGTGGGCTTGCGGTCGCCGTTTTCAATGGCGGAGAGGTGGGTGCGGCCAATGTCTGCCAGCCCGCTGAGGACCTCCTGGGTCACGCCCTTTTCCCTGCGGAACCGAGAGATCACGCGGCCCACCAAAATAGGGTCCAGCTGGGGTGCGTGGGCAGATGTTTCTGGGCTCATATGCGTCAAATCCTTTCCCTGAGTCACATTCCTTTTCTCCTTTAGTGTAGTATGTTCCGGTTTTAAAAATGAATACAAATGTTGACAATTGACCACAAATGATGTATACTTGGGGCGCTATACATAAAGGCTGGAACGCTTTAGCCAAGAAAAAGAATGGGGGACGATAGGGTGCGTTGGGAAATCCTACTGATGTGGGCGGCGGCGAGGGGCATGATGGGTGCGGTTTTGGCTGTGGCGGCCATATGGCTTTGCCGTTGGGAAGACCGGGTCCGAGAGGCCTTTTTGCGGGAGCGAAGGGGAAAGGGAGGGTCCGGCGTTAACGATCGTTTCGGACAGAGGCGCCGGGGAAGGCGCGGCTGACGGAGCGGGCGCTCCGTAACACGCCGAACCACGTCTTCCGGCGGCCCTCAAAGGGACAGCGGGCTTGACCTGCTCCGGGAAATTTGGTATGATGGTTTCATCAACTCAAAGGAGCGTCCCGGATGACAAAAGATATGACCCGCGGCCCCGTTATGAGCTCTATGCTGTGGTTTGCCCTGCCCATGGTGCTGGGCAATCTGCTGCAGCAGTGCTATAATATTGCTGACACCCTGATCGTCGGCCGCTTTTTGGGAGCCAACGCCCTGGCGGCGGTGGGCTCCTCCTTCACGCTGATGACCTTTCTGACCTCCATCTTGCTGGGGCTGTGTATGGGCAGCGGCACGCTGGCCTCTATCCGGTTTGGAGAGCGGAACCAGGAGGCGCTGCGAGAATGCGTGTCCGCTTCGTTCCTATTGATCGCCGGGCTGGCCGTGCTGCTGAATCTGCTGGCCTATGCCTGCCTGGACCAGATCCAAGCCTTCCTCCAGGTTCCGCCCGAGGTCTGGGGGGACATGCGGGCCTATCTGCGGGTAATTTTCGCTGGCATTGCCGCCACGTTTTTCTATAATTATTATGCCTCCCTGCTCCGCGCTGTGGGCAACTCCACCGTACCGCTGGTGTTTCTGGCCCTGTCGGCAGTGCTGAACATTGGGCTGGACCTGTGGTTTGTGCTGGGGCTGAAGCGGGGCGTGGCCGGGGCGGCGGAAGCCACGGTTCTGGCCCAGTACGCGTCCGGGCTGGGCATTGCGCTCTATGCCTGGAAGGCCGCTCCCTGGCTGCGGCTGAATCCCCGGACCTTCCGGGTGCGGAAGAGCCGCTTGCAGGAGGTAGCCGGTTTCTCGGTGCTCACCTGCGTGCAGCAGTCGGTGATGAATTTAGGCATTTTGTTGGTTCAGGGCGTGGTCAACGGATTTGGCCCAGGGGTCATGGCGGCGTTTGCGGCGGCTGTCAAGATCGACGCCTTTGCCTATATGCCGGTGCAGGACTTCGGCAACGCGTTTTCCACCTTCATCGCTCAAAACTATGGCGCTCGGAAGCGCGACCGAATCCAGGCGGGGCTCAGAGGGGCGGCAGCGGCCTCCTGCGGGTTTTGCGTGGCGGTGTCCGCGCTGGTATTCCTCTTCGCCGGGCAGCTGATGCAGATCTTCGTGGATGCGGGCGAAACGGAGATCATTGCCCAGGGGGTACGCTATCTGCGCATTGAGGGCGCGTTTTACTGGGGCATCGGCTTGTTGTTTCTGCTATATGGGCTATACCGCGCCTTGGGAAAGCCGGGCATGTCCGTGGTGCTGACCATTGCATCTCTGGGCACCCGGGTGGCTTTGGCCTATTTGCTTTCCCCAATTCCCGCCATTGGCGTGGCAGGGGTCTGGTGGGCGGTGCCCATTGGCTGGGTGCTGGCGGACTTCATCGGCATCGCGGTCTATTTGGCGCGCAGGGAGAAACTCCTGGGCGAGTAAGGGAGCGCACATAAAAAAAGGAAGCGCCCGTAGGCGCTTCTTTCGTCCTCAGCTTAGGCCCTGGGGAGAACTGGGCAGGTCGCCAAGGTTGTTGCTCTCGTCCCCGTCCGGCAGGGAGCGCAGGTATTCGCTCCCGTTCCGGCTGGCAATGGCTACGCCCCGTATGCCTCCCTGCTTGGCTAGGGCCACGCCCTCGCGTTTGGAGAGCACGCTGCCGTCTGAAAGCTCATAGCCGGAGATCTTGCCGTTTTTGCGGACCAGCCGGGCAATGGATTTCGCGTCCTTATTCGGGACGGGATTCATAATGTTGATATTGGCGGGCAGGTTGCCGATCCTGCCGCCGGATGGTTGTTTCATACGCGGGCCTCCTTGGAAAGTTCGATCATTTTCTAGTGTGGCATGGCTAAGTGAAAATATACCCAGGCAACGGCCTTTTTCGAGGCGGCTTTTTTGCCAGGCCTATCGAGAGAAATCTGGCTAAAAATGCCGGACTATCAAAGAAAGACAGCGGGCGGACTGCTCCCTGTCTTTTTTCCATAGAGCAGAGGCTCCCTCTCTGTTCCGCAGGCAATCCTTATGGGAAAACCCGCCACATGCCGCTTGCAGTTTGGGGAGCTTTGTGGTAAAATGGGCTCATTGAGCGGATGGAGGAGCACCCTTATCGTTAAAGAAGACGGCAAAGCCTCTCAGCTTCCAGACCGGTACGTATCAATTTGAAAGCGTGTTTTGATAGAAATAAGTGAAGCGCGGGTTTTGCCTTTTTCATATGTGGGTGAAAGGGCCGGAAGAATGTGCCGCGTTATGGTTTTCATTGGGAAAGGGGAGATTCTTTTGCGGGATGATTTTTATATATCCCAGGTCCGCGGCCTTATGGCGGAGCGGGCGGGACGCCCGCCGGCGGCCTTTGTGCGGACATACGGCTGCCAGCAGAACGCGGCGGACGGAGAAAAGATAAAGGGGCTGTTGGCGCGGATGGGCTTCGGCTTTACGGACTCGCCCGACAGCGCGGACCTTATCGTTTTTAATACCTGCGCGGTCCGGGAGCACGCGGAAGACCGGGTTTTCGGCAATGTGGGGGCCTTGAAGAACAACAAGCGCCGCAATCCCAATCTGGTGGTGGCGGTCTGCGGTTGCATGACGGAGCAGCGGGCTGTGGCGGAACGGCTGCAAAAGACCTTTCCCTTCGTGGACTTGATTTTCGGCCCCCATGTGATTCATAAGCTGCCTGAAATGCTATATGAAGTTTTAGCCGACTCCCAGCGGGTGCTGGTTCTGGGCCAAGAGGAACGCTTTATCCGGGAGGATCTGCCCATCCGCCGGGACGGCGGCGCACGGGCCTGGGTGACCGCCATGTATGGCTGCGACAATTTCTGCTCCTACTGCATTGTGCCCTATGTCCGGGGCAGGGAGAAAAGCCGCCTGCCGGATAACATCTATGAGGAGTGCCGGAGCCTGATTAAAGAGGGCCGCAAGGAGATTACCCTTTTGGGGCAGAACGTCAACTCCTATGGAAAAGGCCTGGAAGAGCCGGTGAACTTCGCCCAGCTGGTCCAGCGCCTGGACGGCATCGAGGGGCGGTACCGCCTGCGCTTTATGACCTCCCACCCCAAGGACGCCTCTAAGGAGCTCTTTGATGTAATGGCAAAGAGCAGGCACATTCCCCACCACATCCACCTGCCCTTCCAGTCGGGAAACAACCGGGTGCTCCGGGAGATGAACCGCCGGTATGACCGGGAGAAATATTTATCCCTCATCCAATACGCTAGAGAGGTCATGCCAGATATCACCTTTACCTCTGATGTGATTGTGGGCTTCCCCGGCGAGACCTACGAGGAGTTTCAGGACACCCTGAGCCTGATTCGCGAAGTGGAGTTTGTGAACCTGTTTACCTTCATCTACTCCCCCCGGCCGGGCACCAAGGCGGCGGAAATGCCGGACCCGGTGAGCCACCAGGAGAAGACCCGGTGGTTTGCGGAGCTGCTAAAGGTCCAGGAGGAGATTGCCGTGAAAAACAGCCAAAAGCTGGTAGAGACGGTTCAGGAGGTTTTAGTGGAAGGACGGGATGAAAAGACGGGCCTGCTCTCCGGGCGGACGGCAGGCAGTCTGGTGGTTTTATTCCCCGGTGGGGAAGAGCTTGTGGGCCAGTTTGCCCAGGTGGAGGTCACCGAGGCCCGAGGGTGGAGCCTGCGGGGCCGGATGGCGGAGAATCACTGAGAAGACAGGAGGCGGTTTGCGATGACAAAACAGCAGAAGAAATTGGCGGCGGTCCTTTGCTGTGCCGCCGGGGTGGGGGTGCTGCTTTGCGCGGCGGTCCATTTCTGGCTTTCCGGCCAGAGAAGCTATGAGCTTCATCTGCCGGATTTTGGAGACCTAAAGGGCGTCGCCCTGACCCAGCGGGGCGGGGGAGAGGTGAAGCTTGTGGACGCCTATGCGGAAGACGTGCTCTTTATCCTAAAGGGAAATGGAAGGACCACCAAAACCGAGAGCGTCCAGGACGCGCCGGTGAATGTGGCGGACTGGATCCAGGTGGATATGAGCTTCCAAAAGGGCGGGACCTCGACGCTGTTTGTCTACCACCGGCCCGGCAAGGATGGGGAGTACTTTATCGAGCAGCCCTATAATGGGATCTATGAGATTTCTGGGGACGAATACAACTCTATCTGGCGGTATGCAAGCGAATCCCAGGCGTAACGATAGAAGAAACAAATCTTTTGTATGATAGGGAGTGTATCACATGGGAAACTGGATTCTATTTGTGGTGTGCTGGCTTTGCGGGGCGATCTTCCTGGGCATAGGCGTGTATGCCTGGCGCCTGCGGGACCGGCCCATGAACTTCTGGTCCGGCCAGCAGGTGCCCCGCGAAAGCGTTAGCGACCTGCCCGGCTACAACCGGGCCATGGGGAAGCTATGGGGCGCTTACGGCACGGTCTATTTTATCTCCGGCCTGGCGGCGCTGTGGCAGCCCGTGGCGGCGGTGGCGCTGATGTGCGTCCTGGGCACGGCGGGGGCAGTCGCGCTGGTGCTTGTCTATAAAAAAGTGATCGAAAAGAAATACCGGGCGAAGTAGGAGGGCGGAATGAAAAGAGCTGCCACATTCGACCGAAAAATCTGGGAGGCAGGAGAGGCCCTATGAAAATTTTATTGCTGAACGCCAGCCCGAGAAACGATGGCGCAACCCAGGAAATTCTGCTGACTGTGCAAGGCGCGCTTCCGGCCCAGGCGGAGAGCGAGCTGGTCTGTTTGGGCGATGTGGACGTTCAATACTGCCTGGGCTGCAAAAAATGCTACGAGACCTGCCGCTGTGTACGCCAAGACGGCATGACGGCGCTGCTGGACAAGCTGGAGGCCGCGGACGCTTTCGTCATTGCCGCGCCCTCCTATTGGGCGGACGTGCCCGCGCAGTTCAAGGCTTTCATTGACCGATGCACGCCCTTTAGCGATACAAATCCTAATCCCAGCCATTGGACCCTGGGGGCGAGCAAACGCTGCTATGCCGTTGCCCTGCGCACAGGCTCCAGCCCGGGGGAGTGCCAACACATTCTTGATACCATTGCCCACTGGTGCGGGCATATGGGCGTGGAGATGGCGGGGAGCATGTATTTCTGCGGGATTGAGGATAAGGGGGATATAGAACCCCATAAACCGGCCATTTGCGCCAAGACAGAGGAATGGTTTGGTTGAAGGAGTCGGTAAAGCCCACACTGCTTGATACATAAGAAATATTTTGTATAATTGAAGGGGCGCTCAAATGGAGAATGTTTTTGCGAAATGCGGTATGCGCTGCGACCTGTGCCTGATCTACCGTCCCAATGTGGAACGGCAGGACCGCCGGGCGGAAATTTGCGCGGTGTGGAAAAAGCAGAACCCCAATTTTACCGGCGATCCGTCCACCATCATCTGCGACGGCTGCGCCTGCGAAGAGAAAGACGCGGTCCACTTTGACAAAAACTGCAAAACCCGAAGCTGCGTGATGGAAAAAGGGTATGAACACTGCGGATGCTGTGAAAACTACCCCTGCGGCATTTTCCCAGCCGAACCCAGCCCGGAGGAGATCGCCCATATGATCGATGTGGAGAAGCGCTGGACCTGGGAGGACGAAAGCCTGATGGAGGCTTATGCCTGCAAGAAGTATATGGATGAATTTCGAAAGGAACACGGCTTCGAAGCGCTGAAAACAAGTGAATGAAGTTATAAAATGACTGAAAAAATATTTTTTGGAGGTAATAAAAATGGACGCGATTGAACTGACAAGGGAACTGGGCAAGGCCATTCAGGAAGACCCGAGGTTTATTGAAATGCGGCTGGCCCACCAGGCAAGCGATGAGGACCAGGAGTTACAGGACGCCATCGGAGAATTTAATCTTAAGCGCATGGCCATCAGCAACGAGGCCGCCAAGCCGGACCGGAACGACGAGACCATGCAGCGGCTGAACCAGGAGTTTCGGGAAGTGTACGCCAAGATCATGGCCAACGAGCATATGCGGCGCTATGACGCGGCAAAAACGGAGTTTGACGCTTTCTTTCAGCGAATCACCGGCATTTTGAACCTGTGCGCCGAGGGAGACGACCCGGAGACCTGCGACTATGACGCGGCCAGCTGCGGGGGCGACTGCTCCAGCTGCGCGGGCTGTCATTAAGAAGCCTCTGATTTTGGCTTTCTCCCGCCTCCAACGGGGAGAAATTTGGTTTTTACCATTCGGCAAGCGCGGAAGAAATGGAAACTTTGATCGATCAAAAAAGATAAGGTGGGCGGAGCATGGCGGATTTTTCCCCAATGATGAAGCAGTATTTCAACCTAAAGCGGGAGCATCCCAACACAATCCTTTTTTTCCGGCTGGGCGATTTTTACGAGATGTTCTTTAACGACGCGAAAACCGTCTCCCAAGAGCTGGACCTGACCCTCACCGGCCGGGACTGCGGCCAAGGGGAAAAGGCCCCCATGTGCGGCGTGCCCTACCACAGCGCCGAGGGCTACACCGCCAAGCTGCTGGCTAAGGGCTACCGGGTCACCATCTGCGACCAGATGGAGGACCCAAAAGCCGCCAAGGGCATTGTGAAAAGAGATGTGGTGCGGGTGATCACCCCCGGCACGGTGCTGGAAAGCAGCATGCTGGACGAGTCCCGGAACAACTACATCTGTTCGCTGTATTATGGGCCGGACGGGACCGGCCTGTGCTTTGCCGACGTCTCCACAGGGGAGCTGCGGGCGGGCCAGATGGAGCCCTGCGGCCCGCTGGAAGCCACCCGGGAGCTGGAGAACCGCCTGAGCCGCTATTCCCCCAGCGAGCTGCTGATCAACCCCCAGGCCACGGACCTGACGGATTTGCGGGACTTTATCCGGGACCGGCTGCACGCCACGGTGGAATGTCTGGACGAGGAGCAGTACCGCATTACGGCGGCCCAGGAGGCGGTGAGCCGGCAGTTTGGCGGCAGGAGCATGGCGGAGCTGGAGCTGGGGGACAAGCCCCTAACGGTGCTGGCCGTGGCGGCGCTGCTGGACTATCTGGCCCGGACCCAAATCACCGGTCTGGAGCGCATGACCCAGCTGGAGCTGGAATCGGAAAACGCCTACATGGCCCTGGACCTAAACGCGGTGCGGAATCTGGAGCTCATTGAGACCATGCGGAACAAGGAGCGCAAGGGCTCCTTGCTCTGGGTGCTGGACCGTACCAAAACCCCCATGGGCAAGCGGCTGATCCGCGCCTGGCTGGAACGCCCCCTGATGAGCCCGGCAAAAATCACCCTGCGGCTGAACGCGGTGGAGGAGTTGGTGCGGGACCAGCCCCTGCTGGACGCTTTGACCGGGCAGCTGACCGGCATTCAGGACCTGGAGCGGCTGATGACGAAAATCGTGTACGGCTCCGCCAACGGCCGGGACCTGCGGGCCCTTTGCGCCGCCCTACAAAAGCTGCCGGGGCTTAAAGAGATTTTGTCCGGCTGCGAAGCCACGCTGTTGGGAGAGCTGGACAGCCAGATTGACGGCATGGAGGACATTGCCCAGCTGATCGACGAGGCCATTGACGAAAACCCGCCCTTTACCATTCGGGAGGGCAAGCTAATCAAAAAAGGCTACAGCAAGGAGCTGGACGAGATCCGCAGCGACATGACCGGCGGCCAGGCGTTGATCGCCTCGGTTGAGGCCCGGGAGCGGGAACGCACCGGCATCCCCAAGCTGAAGGTCGGTTTTAACAAGGTATTTGGCTACTACATCGAGGTTACGAATTCTTATAAGAATCAAGTGCCCGAGCACTACATACGCAAGCAGACGCTGACCGGCGGCGAACGCTACATCACCCCGGAGCTCAAGGAGCTGGAAAACCGGGTGCTGGGGGCCCATGACCGCTCCATCGAGATGGAGGGGCAGATTTTCGACGGCATACGCCGCCAGGTGGCCGGGGAGCTGAACCGGGTCCAGCGAAGCGCCAGGGCTGTGGCGGCACTGGACGTGTTGGCCTCTTTTGCAGCCGCGTCCATCAAAAACGACTACACCCGCCCGGTGGTGAACGCCAGTGGAAAACTTTACATGAAGGACGCCCGGCATCCCGTGGTAGAGGCGCTGCTTCACGACACGCCCTTTGTGCCCAATGACCTGGATATGGACATGAACGACACCCGGGTGGCCATTATCACTGGACCCAATATGGCGGGAAAGTCCACCTACATGCGGCAGACGGCTATCATCGCCATCATGGCCCAGATCGGCTGCTTTGTTCCGGCGGCTGTGGCGGAAATCGGCATTGTGGACGGTATTTACACCCGGGTGGGCGCGTCCGATGACCTGTCCGCGGGACAGTCTACTTTTATGATCGAGATGAGCGAGGTGGCGGAGATTCTGCGTAACGCCACGTCCCGCAGCCTGATTATTTTTGACGAGATCGGACGGGGAACTTCTACCTTTGACGGCATGAGCATTGCCCGGGCCGTGCTGGAATATGTACAGGACCAAAAACAGGTGGGGGCCAAGACCCTGTTCGCCACCCACTACCACGAGCTCACGGAAATGGAAGGCCTTTTAGCGGGAGTGAAAAACTTCAACATTGCCGTGAAGAAGAGGGGGGACGACATTACCTTTCTGCGGCGCATTGTCCGGGGCGGGGCGGACGACAGCTTTGGCATTGAAGTTGCCAAGCTGGCCGGGGTGCCGGATAAGGTGATCAAACGGGCCAAGCAGGTACTGGCCGAGCTGGAAAGCGCGGGCGGCGAGGCCGGCTCCCGGCGGGCCGCCCGCCGGTTTGGAGAGGAGCCGGTGCAGCTGACCATGGAGGGCACAGACGCTCAGGTGCTGAAAAAGCTGCGGGAGCTGGACGTAAACGCCCTGACGCCCATTCAGTGCATGAACGCGCTGTTCGAGCTGAGCAGTATGTTAAAATGATTTCCAAAATGAGGAAGGAAAGGCAGGGCATATGGAAAACTATCAGGATGTGAACGCCCGGACCATCGACGGCTGGGTGGAAGAGGGCTGGGAGTGGGGACAGCCCATTTCCCACGAAGAGTATGAAGAGGCGCTGCAGGGCCGGTGGCGGATGGTTTTGACTCCTACCAAGGCTGTGCCCCGGGACTGGTTTGGGGAGCTCCGGGGAAAAAGGGTGCTGGGCCTGGCCAGCGGCGGCGGGCAGCAGATGCCCCTTTTCGCCGCTTTGGGGGCGGAGTGCACGGTGCTCGACTATTCCCCCCGGCAGCTGGAAAGCGAACGGATGGTAGCCCAACGGGAAGGGTATGACATTCGGATTATTCGGGGCGACATGACCAAGCCCCTGCCCTTTAAGGACGAGGAATTCGACCTGATCTTCCACCCGGTCTCCAACTGTTATGTGCGGGAGGTCAAGCCTATTTTCAAGGAGTGCTTCCGGGTGCTGGCCCCGGGCGGCATTCTGCTCTCCGGGCTGGACAATGGGGTCAATTTTCTGTTTGTGGATGAGGACCATCGGGAGGAGCTGAGCGTCTTTCCCTTTGACCCGTTGAAAAATCCGGAGCAAATGCGCCAATTGGAGGCGGACGGCGACGGGGTGCAGTTCTCCCACACCATGGAGGAGCAGATTGGGGGCCAGTTAGAGGCGGGGTTCCGGCTGACCCACCTGTATGAGGACACCAACGGCGCGGGGACCTTCCACGAGCATAATATTCCCTGCTTTTTGGCCACCCGCGCGGTGAAGGAGGCTTGATATGGAGCCGGATATCCAACGGATCAACGAGTACGATGACCCGCGTTTTTCTCCGGCGGTGCTCCGCCAGCACGGGGCCTTTTTGGTGAACGGCGTCCCCTGCGAGGTGGAGATCACCGGGGCGCGGGAGGCAATGGTCCGTGGGGAGGCCCGAGAATGGTATCCCCAGCTTATCGAGGACTTCCGCTTTTACGCGGAGCATATCTGCCGGTTTTACGGGGAAACAGGCCGGCTGCTGGCAGAGTTCCCGCCCGTGGAGCTTTTTCCTGTAAAGCTTTCCGATATACAGCCCTCGCAGTTCTATGTGGACCAGGAGAAGCTGGCGGCGGTGCGCGGTTTTATTTCCAGGCCGGAGGACGTTGTAGTCCCCGTGCTGAGGCAGGAAGAACGCTATATCTCTTTGGATGGCCATACCCGGCTGGCCGTGGCTGTGGACGCGGGATTTGAGACGGTTTCCGCCTTTTTGACCCAAAGCGGGGACTATATCCTGGATTTTGCGGAGGAGGCCCGCAAGCGGGGCGTTCACTCCCCTTATGACCTAAAGCGGGTTTCCCACCAGGAATACCAGGTGGTCTGGAACCAATTTTGCGATGAATTCTTTGCAAAACGCGGCCCAAATGGTCCAGAATAGCTGTAAAGGAAAGAGACCGTACATCGATTAGAAAGAAAGCGAGGCGAATTGGAATGCTGCCCAATGTAACAACCGCCCTGGCCGAGCTGGAGCTGGCCGGACAGCTGAATCCCGGCCCCTGGACCAAGCACTCGGAAAACGTGGGGCTGGCCGCCCGGAATATCGCCGAGAGGGTGCCCGGTATGGACCCGGAAAGGGCCCATGTGCTGGGGCTTTTGCACGACATCGGCCGGCGGGTGGGCGTTGTCAATATCCCCCGGCATATTGTGGCCGGCTACCGCTATGCCACGGAGCGGGGCTGGGACGAAGCGGCCCGCGTCTGCATGACCCACTCCTATCCGCTGATGGCCGGGGAGTGGGGCCGGGAGCCCGAATGCCCGGACGAAAGCCTCATCAAAGACTACATTCTCTCCTGTGAAGCGGATAGCTATGACCGGCTCATCCAGCTCTGCGACGGGCTGGCAGTGGATTACGGCTTCTGCATTTTGGAGAAGCGCCTGGTGGACGTGGTCCGGCGGTACGGCATAGGGGACAACACCCTGGACCGCTGGAACGCCTTTTTTGCCATTAAAGAAGGCTTTGAGGAGCGTATGGGCTGCTCGGTTTATGATGTGCTCCCGGACGTGGGCCGTACCACGCTGCTCTGCCCGCCGCCCTGGAAGCCGAAAAAGGCAGAATAGACAAGGAGAAAGCGCTATGGTTCGGTATGCCAACGAGAATGACTGGGAGGCCCTCTCCCGCTATGACCGGCACATCGCCCCCGAAGAGCTGCGGACCAGCATCCGGCTCCAGCGGGTCATCCTTTTGGAGGATGGCGAAGGCTTCGCGGGCTGGCTGCGGTACAATTTGTTTTGGGACAATACGCCGTTTATGAATCTGCTGTTTTTGCTGGAGGACCGGCGGGGCCGGGGCTATGGGGGCCAGCTTACCGCTTTTTGGGAGACGGAGATGAAGCTGCTGGGTTACGAGCAGGTTTTGACCTCCACCCTGGCCAACGAGCGGGCCCAGCACTTCTACCGCAGGCGCGGCTACACCGACTGCGGCGCGCTGCTTCTGCCGGGCGAGCCGCTGGAAATCCTGTTCCGCAAAGAATTGTAACAATGGGAAGGGGGAAGCTTATGCCGAGAATTCAGGTCCTGGAAAAGCAGGTGGCCGAGCTCATTGCCGCCGGCGAGGTGGTGGAGCGTCCTTCGGCGGTGGTTAAGGAGCTGGTAGAGAACGCCGTGGATGCTGGCGCTACGGTGGTCACGGTGGAGATCCGCAGGGGCGGGGTGACTTACATGCGGGTTTCCGACAACGGCTGCGGCATTCTGCCGGAGGATGTGCCGGTGGCCTTCCTCCGGCACGCCACCAGCAAGGTGGCCAATCAGGAGGACCTTAACGCCATCGGCACCCTGGGCTTTCGGGGGGAGGCCCTGGCCTCCATCTCAGCCGTGGCTCACGTGGAGCTGCTGACCCGGGCCCAGGGGTGCGTCAACGGAACCCGCTACTGCTGCGGCGGGGAGGAAGAGCCCCAGCTCATGGAGGCGGGCTGCCCCCAGGGAGCCACCATTGTGGTGCGCGACCTGTTTTTCAACACGCCGGCCCGGATGAAATTCCTTAAAAAGGATACCACGGAAGGCAACGCCGTGGCTGGAGTGATGGACAAACTGGCCCTGTCCCATCCGGAAATCTCCTTCCGGTTTATCCGGGACGGCAAGGAGCAGCTTCATACCCCAGGCGACGGCAAGCTGCGCTCCGCCGTGTACGCGGTCTATGGGCGGGAGTTTACCTCCGGCCTGATCCCATTGGAGTATACCCTGGAACATGTAAAGGTACATGGCTTTATAAGCCTGCCTGCCGCCAGCCGTCCCAACCGGAGCATGCAGAACTTTTTCATCAACGGCCGGTTTATCCGCAGCCGGACCGCTATGGCGGCTTTGGAGGAGGCCTACAAGGGCTCCATCATGGTGGGGAAATTTCCCGCCTGCGTTTTGCATATGGAGGTAGCCCCAGGTGCGGTGGACGTAAACGTACATCCGGCCAAGCTGGAAGTGCGGTTTGTCAATGAACGGCCCATTTTCGACGCGGTTTACCACGGAGCCCGCTCTGCCTTACATCAAGGAGACGCGCCAAAGGTCATGGAGCTGAAAGGACCCAGGGCGAACCTCTACGCGCCGGTTTTGGAAAAGCAGGAACAGACCGCCTTCGCGGCTCCGGCCCATTCCAGCCCGGTTTTGCGGGACGGTGGGCTTCCCGCCCTGCAAGAACTGGAATTGCCCGAGCCCATTCTGCGCGTGTTGGAGCCTGCGCCGCAAAAGGTGGGGCCCCGGCCCCAAATGCTAGAAAGCAATGATGCTTTACAGGAGCTGGAGCCTCCCATCATTCCCATGCCGGAAGCTCCCGCCCAGGCCGCGCCGCCTGCCGCTCCGAAGCAGGAAGCGCCCCGCGTTCCGGAGCCTCCGCCTGCCCGCCCTGACCTTCATTCCCGCATTTTGGGTGAGGCCTTTGGAACTTACATCGTTGTGGAATACGGTCCGGACGCGCTGATGTTCATTGACAAGCACGCGGCCCACGAGCGCCTGCTCTATGAGCGGCTTAAGGCCGGAGGCAGCGGCGGGGAGGCCCAAGCCCTGTTGGAGCCGGCGGCGGTCCATTTGGACCAGAATGAATACTCGGCGGTGTTGGCCCATAGGGAGGAGCTGAGCCAAGCGGGCTTCGAGGTGTCGGATTTTGGCTCAGGCACGGTGCTGGTCCGGGCCGCGCCCCTATTGCTGGACGGGCAGGACGCGGCCAGCGCCTTGATGGAAATCGCCGGATACCTGGCGGGCTTTAAAACGGAGCTGACCACGGCCCATATGGACTGGGTCTACCATAATGTGGCCTGCCGGGCCGCCATAAAGGCCGGAGACCGCACCAGCCGGCAGGAGCTGATCTCTCTGGCCCAGGAATTGGAGCGCAACCCCCAGGTCCGCTACTGCCCCCATGGCCGCCCGGTCTATGTGCTGCTCAAGCGCCGGGAACTGGAAAAACAATTCGGGAGGGTATGATGAAGCTGCCACTTATCGCCATTGCCGGCCCCACCGCGACTGGAAAATCCGCCTTGGGCGCGGCTCTGGCCCACGCCTTAGACGGAGAGGTGGTCTCCTGCGACTCCATGCAAATTTACCGGGGACTAGAGACGGGAACCGCCCAGCCCACGGAGGAAGAGCGGGCCCTGGTCCCTCACCACTTGGTTGGGTTTTTGGACTGGGACCAGGACTTCAGCGTTTCCGACTATGTGAAAGCGGCCAGCCGGGTTATTGAGGGAATACACGGACGCGGGAAGCTGCCTTTTTTGGTGGGCGGCACGGGGCTTTACGTCCGTTCGCTGCTAAGGGGGTTCGCGTTCCAGCCCGAAGCCCGGGACGAGTCCTTGCGGGAGTCCCTCTACAAGGAGGCGGAAGCGCTGGGCCCGGAGGCCCTCCATGCCAGGCTGGCGGCGCTGGATCCCCAGTCGGCGGAGGACATTCACCCCCACAACGTCAAAAGGGTGCTGCGGGCTTTGGAGTACTGCCTGCTCTCCGGCGAGCCCTTTTCCCGCCAGGCGGAGCGTTCCAAACAGGTGGAGTCGCCTTACCGCTGGGTGCTGTTCTGCCCAATGCTTCGGGACCGGCAGGCGCTTTACCAGCGCATCAACCGGCGGGTGGACCAGATGCTGGAAGCGGGCCTGCTGGCCGAGGCAGAGGCCTTCTACCGCTGCTGCCGGCAAGCGGCCAAGCTGCCTACGGCGGCGCAGTCCATTGGATACAAGGAGCTGTTTCCCTATTTTGCGGGAGAGGCTAGCTTGGAGGAAGCGGTGGAGAACGTCAAACGGGAGAGCCGCCGTTATGCCAAGCGGCAGATCACCTGGTTCAGCCGGGAACCTGGGGCCCGGTTTCTCTATATGGACGAACTGGGCTCCCTGGAAGCGGCCTTGGCTGAGTGCATTAAAGTACTGGGAGAGGAAAATTTCATTCGGAGAGAGGGCGGCACGGTTGGAATTTAAAAAAATGAAGGGCATGGCCATGGTGTGCATTGCGGTGCTGATTTTAATTTATGCCGGATTCTTCGTGGTTAGCCGCCAGGCGGATTCCAATGGCGGCCTCCTGACTGAAATGGCGCTCTATGGAGAGATTTCCGACACTTTACAGGCCCAGGGCTTCGCCATCCGCAACGAGGAGGTGGTCCGGCAGGACTACAGCGGGGTGCTTAACTATCAGGTGGCCAACGGCGCCCGGGTGGCGCAGGGCGGCGTGATCGCCCAGATCTTCCAGAGCGAAAGCGACGCGGCGGCCTGGAATAAGATCGACCGCCTGGAGCAGGAAATGAAGAGCCTGTCCGATTTGACCCAGCCCATTGACTATTACGCCTCAACCCCGGCGGCGGTCGGCGTGCAGATTTACGGCTCCTTAGGCGGCATACTCGCCAGCGCCCAGCGCAACGATTTCCCGGCGGTCCAGAACCAAAAGGCGGAGCTCCTGTCCGCCCTGAGCCGCAAGCAGGTGGTGGCTGGCGAGGAGAGCGCCGATGACTACGCCCAGCGGGTGGCGGAGCTGAAAGCGGAACAGGACGGCCTTAAGGCTCGGGCGGGGCAGCCCATCGGGACTTTGGAAGCGCCCCGGGCCGGTTATTTTATTGGGGCTACCGATGGCTTTGAGGACGTGATGGACGAGGGGGGCAATCTGAATGTGGAGGCTGTGCGGGAGATCTCCCCCGCACAGGTGGAACAGCTGCTGCGCCAGGAGACGGGGGAGGGAGCCTTATCCAGCATTGGTAAAATATGTTTGGATTTCAAGTGGTACCTGGTCTGCAACCTGGACGACGCCAGCATGGTGAAGTTCGAGGGGGTCGAGGATGTGACTCTGGACATCCCCTTTGCCAGTTCGGAGACCATCCCGGCCCGCGTGGTATCCAAGACCAACCGGGACCCGGAAACCGGCCTTACCGCCGTGGTGCTGGAATGCACCTATATGGACGAGGACATCGCCACGGTGCGAAACGAGGCGGTGCAGATCAACGTGCACACCTACAAGGGCGTGCTGGTCAATGAAAAGGCCCTTCGCTTCTGCGACGTTCCCTATACGGAGACGGATGAAAGCGGCAACGAGGTGGAAAAGGTTCGAGAGAATGTCAAGGGCGTTTACGTGGTATATGGCGGGCGGCTGCGTTTTGTGCAGGTGCTGACCGAGAAAAACATCAACGGCTATGCGGTGTGCAGGTATCAGCTGAGCGAGGAGGAACAGCAGAATCTGGTGACGGACCGGACAATTGGGCTTTATGACGAAGTAGTTGTGGGAGGAGTGGACCTGTATGACGGAAAGATCATTGACTGAGCGAAAGAAGGACTTTGACGAGAACTACAAACGAATTTTGGACCAGATTGGGGAAGCGGCCCTGCGGTCTGGGCGGAAGCCGGAGGAGATCACCCTGCTGGCGGCAACCAAAACCGTGCCCGTGGAGCTGATCAATCACGGCGTCGCCCAGGGCTTGACCCAGATTGGGGAAAACCGGGTCCAGGAGCTGCTGGACAAATACGAGGCCCTGGACCGGAGCCGCTGCGGGGTCCAGTTCATCGGGCAGCTGCAAACCAACAAGGTAAAGTATCTGACTGGCAGGGTGGACTGCATCCAGTCCTTGGACAGCGTGAAGCTGGCTCGGGAGATCTCCCGGCTGGCGGAAAAGGCCGGCGCCGTCATGGATGTTCTGGTGGAGGTAAACGTTGGCCGGGAAGAGAACAAGGGCGGCATTGACCCGGACGGGCTCTATGAATTCATAGATGAGGTCCGCCGGCTGCCCGGCCTGGCGGTGCGTGGGTTGATGGCGATCCCCCCAATATGTAGCAGGAGAGAAGAGGCAAAACGCTATTTTTTCCGTATGGCGCAATATTATGTTGACATAAAGGGGAAAAGCATGGATAATGTAAGTATGGAATGCCTTTCCATGGGGATGTCGTCGGACTTCCCAGAGGCGGTGGAATGCGGCGCGAACCTGGTCCGGATAGGCTCTTCCCTGTTTGGACCCAGGGCATATAGGCGGCCGGTAGAACAAGGAGGAAATACGGTATGGCAGGGCTGATGGACAAGATTCATAAGATGTGGGGCGCACCGGAAGACGAGTATGAATATGAGGATTATCCGGAAGAGGAGGCGCAGCCGGAGGAGAGCAACGTCCGGCAGATTGACGAACCCAGGCACACGGTAAGCGCCGCGGGGGGGAGTTCCTACTCCTTCTCTTCCTTTGTCCCACGGGAGCGGGACTATTCGGACAACAAGGTGGTCAATATCAACGCAAAGACCCAGCTGCAGGTGGTGGTGTGCAAGCCCACCGCCTATGGCAACGAGGTCTGCTCCATTGCCGACGAGCTGCTGCGGCGGCACACGGTGGTGCTGAACCTGGAAAAGACAGAAAAGGACGTGTCCAGGCGCATTTTGGACTTTTTAAGCGGCGTGGCCTATGCCAACAACGGCAAGGTGAAGCGCGTCGCCACAGGCACCTATATCATCACTCCTTATACCGTTGACCTGACCGGCGAGGGCGTCGAGCTGGAAACCAACGGGCTGTTCGTGTAGGCCCATGGGAGAGGAACGGGAACTGCTGGCCGCAAAGCTACGGGATTGTTTAAAGATATCCTTGGGAAGGCCCTGTTTTTTAGGCTTTTTGGATGAGAGCGAGGCAGCGTACTGCCAGGACCAGCTGCGCCGGGAGAGGGGCGGCCATCTCTTTTGGGGCGGCTATGAAGGAGCACAGCGGGTGATTGCCGGTTTTTTTCCCGACTATCTGGACCCGGATCCGGCCGCGTTCCCCTTGTCGGCCGTCACCTTGCGCTACAGGCCGGAGGACAAGCTGGGGCATAGGGACTTTCTAGGATCCTTCATGGGTCTGGGCGTTCAGCGGGACGTGGTGGGGGACATCTTGGTAGGCGAGGGACGTACCGTGGCCTTTGTGCGCGCGGAGCTCTGCGGCTTTTTTATAAACAATGTCAAGAAAATTGGCCGGGTAGGCGTAAAAATCCAGGCGGGGTGGGAAGAGCCCTTGCCAGAGGCGCTTCATTTTAAGGAACTGGGGGGCGTGGTGGCCTCTGACCGGCTGGACTGTTTGGTGGGGCTGCTGGTCCATGCCAGCCGGGGCAAGGCGGCGGGGCTGATCTCCGCCGGGCAGGTGCTGGTCAACCACAGGGAAGCCTTGGAGCTCTCCCGGAAGGTACAGGAAGGCGACGTCGTTTCCGTGCGGGGGCACGGGAAGTTTATCATAGACCGGCTGGGCCCTTTGACCGGCAAAGGGCGGCTGAATGTGAAATGCAGGAAATATCAATAGGGGAGGAACGTCCGAATGCTTACGGTGAAGGAAATCAACGAGGTGAGTTTTGGAAAGGCTGGCTTTTCCGGCTATAAACCGGAGGATGTGGACAATTTTATCGACCAGGTGGCCGCGTCGTTTCAAGAGCTGCTGGCCCAGCGGGACGCGGCGGTAAAGCAGGCGGGGGACCTGGCGGCGCTGAACACGGAGCTGGCCTCCAAAAACTCCGATACCCAGAAAAAACTGGCGATTTTGGCCCAGAAGGTGGAGCTTTACCGGCAGGAGGAGGAGGACATCAAAGAGGCCATTTTAAATGCCCAGCGCATGTCAAAGGACCTGGTGCAGGAGGCCCAGAGCAAGGCGGACGCCATTCTGTCGGACGCCAGGGCCAAGTCTGAGGCCCGGCTTTTGGAGGCTGACGAAAAGGCCCGGCGCATCACCGCCAATGCGGAAGCCGACGCGGCCAAAGCCGCAAAAGAGTACGCTCAGCAGGTGGACGCCAAAAAGTCGGAGCTGGAAGAGGTCAAGCGGCAGGTCACGGCTTTCCGGGGCTCACTTTTGGAGATGTACAAGAAGCATTTGGAATGCATTGACCATATTCCGGTCTTCCGCAGCAAGGAGGACCGGCAGGAGGCCCGCCGCCAGCCGGAACCCGAACCCGCGCCGGCGGAGCTTCCCACGTCCGAACCCCTTCCGGAGCCAGAGCCGGAACCCCTGCCTCCCGCACCGGTGGAAGCGCCCGCGCCCCGGCAGGTTTATGTGGAGGTCCCGGCCCAGAGCGCTGTCCGTCCGGCAGCCCCCCCGCATCCCGCCGTCCGGCCCGGCCCGGCGGAGGGCCCCAGGCTGGAGCCCCTTGCACCGGAGCCAACCTTGGACGACCGGATCGACTATGTGCACGAACAATTGCAGCCGGCCCAGCCGCCCGAGGACTACTATGACGACGACCTGACTTCTGTTGGCATTGACCTGGCGGCCCACAGCAACATTCCCGAGGCCCTGCGCCGGGAGAAGAGCAATCACTACAGCACTTTGGAATTCGGGGACGGCGTGGAGATTGACGGGCGGCGGCGGAGAAAGTAGAGGCTTGGGGTATGGATTTGAAGAGATGGAATACCTGGCCCCAAAAATTGCTGGCCTTGGCCGCGGCCACGGTTCTAGTGGGAGTTGACCAGGCGGTAAAAGGATTGGTTTTGGAGCGCCTGCGGGATTCCGGCATTGGGAGGCTGGAAGTCATCCCGGGGCTTTTGGAGTTTGAGTACCTGGAAAATACCGGCGCCGCCTTTGGGCTGTTCGGCGGCATGACCTGGATCATTACGCTGCTGACCGGGCTGGTGGCGCTTGGGTTGGCCGGGGTATTGCTCTTATACAAAAAGCACAGCGCTTTTAGCTTTTTCTCGGCGGCCCTTCTGCTGGCGGGGGGCGTGGGGAATTTGGTGGACCGGATTCTCCGGGGTTATGTTGTGGATTTTATCCATATCACGTTTTTTCCCTATATTTTTAATGTGGCGGACTGCTTCGTGACCATCGGCGCGGTGCTGCTGGTGTGCCATTACCTATGCCTAATGCGCTCGGAGGGCAAGGCTGGGCCTCCCTCTCAGGAAGGCGGGCCTGTATGAGGGGCCAAAGCGTTACCCTGACCACGGAATGCGGCGGAATCCGCCTGGACAAGTTCTTAGCGGGCGCTTTGGCGGGCATGAGCCGCTCCGCCATTCAAGGGCTGATCGCCCAGGGCTTGGCGACCAGCGGAGGAAAGCCTCTGGCGAAAAGCGCGGTACTGGCCCCGGGGCAGGAGGTTCAGGTTATCCTGCCGGAGCCCAAGGAGTTGGAATTGACCCCGGAAGACATCCCTCTGGACGTGGTATATGAGGACGGCGACCTATTGGTGGTAAACAAGCCTAAGGGCATGGTGGTCCATCCCGCGCCAGGCAACCCTTCCGGCACTTTAGTCAACGCTTTGCTGCATCACTGCGGGAAGAGCCTGTCCGGGATCAACGGCGTGCTGCGGCCGGGCATTGTGCACCGCATCGATAAGGACACCAGCGGACTGCTTTTGGTGGCGAAAAACGACATGGCCCATCAGAGCTTGGCCGCGCAGATTCAGGCCCATACTTTGACCCGGGAGTACCGGGCTGTGGCTTATGGAGGCTTTTCGGAGGACTCCGGGACCATTGACGCGCCCATCGGCCGGCACCCCAACGACCGGAAGAAAATGGCGGTGCTGAAGGGTTCTCCAACCGCCCGCCAGGCGGTCACCCACTTTTTTGTCGAGGAACGGTTCCGAGGCTTCACTTATCTGCGGCTGCGGCTGGAAACAGGCCGCACCCACCAGATCCGGGTACATCTGGCCTATCTGGGCCGTCCGGTGGCCGGGGATCCCGTATACGGCCCTAAAAAGGTCTTGACCGAGCTCCACGGCCAATGCCTGCACGCGGGCCTGCTGGGCTTCCGCCATCCGCGCACGGGTATGTATTTGGAATTCTCCAAGGATGTGCCGGAATATTTTGAAAAATTTTTGCAAAAGCTTCGCAGGGAGGCGTATTGAGATGATCGAAATTCTGCCCATGGCAGACCGGAATTTGGAAAAGGAGCGGCTGGCCCAGGTGGCGGACGCCACAGAGGGCTCCCGCGTTTTGGTCATGACGGAGCGGGGCGGTACCCTGGGCTGGGCCGCTGTCGATTTGATCGGGGACGTGCTTGTCATCCGCAAACTGGCGGCCCAGGGCTGGGCCGCTGGCCGCAAGCCCCAAGGGGAGGAGGTCTTTATTCTTGACTCCCTCATGCGGTCCGCGGCCTCCTATGGCGAGACCTTTGGCGCTAACCGGATTGAGACCAGCTTTCCTGACTTTTTCGATTTCTTCCGCGTTCGGGGCTTCGATGTGGACGAAACCCATGCATTTACGCCAATGAGCACCATTGTTCACTATGATTTTCACCAGTGAATCCGCCCGGAAGGGCCCCTTTCTTAATATTCTGTGAAATATTTGGAAAATCAGTTGCATGAACGGCCAGGAAATGGTAAAATCTTTAGTTGAGGATTTTACCTTTTTTAGATTGGGATGATTGCGTTGCTGAGAAGTATGACCGGTTTCGGCCGGGGCGAAGGCACGGTCCAGGGCCGCCACATCATCTGCGAGCTCAAGTCCGTGAATCATAAGTATTTTGAGCTGAACGCCCGGATCACCCGAGGCTACCTGTTTTTGGAGGACCGGCTCAAGGCCTACCTGCAAAGCCGTCTTTCCAGAGGGAAGGTGGACGTCTTCCTACAGGTGGAGAATTTGGAGGAGAGCGGGGCCCAGGTTCAGGTGAACCACGCTCTGGCAGAGGGGTATTACAGCGCCCTCATGGACCTCAAAGAGCGCTGCGGCCTTTCGGACGGTCCCAGCTTGGCGCTTTTAAGCCGGTACCCGGATGTGTTTACCGTGCACAAGGCCCCTGAGGACGAGGATGCCGTTTGGCAGGCTGTGCTGCAGGTGGCCGGCCCGGCGGCGGATTCCCTTTTGAGGATGCGGGAAGCGGAGGGCGCGCGCCTGCGGACGGATATTGCCGGGAAGGCGGAGAACATACTGGCTTTGGTGGAGCGGGTGGAGCGGCTGGCCCCCCAGGCGGTCAGCGACTACCGGGAGCGGCTGCAGAACCGCATTCAAGAGCTCTTGGGCAGCAGCCGTTTCGATGAACAGCGGGTGCTGACCGAGGTGGCGGTGTTCGCGGACAAATCCGCCGTGGACGAGGAGACCGTGCGGCTGCGCAGCCACTTTGCCCAGCTGGAAAAGCTGATGGACTCCCAGGAGCCTGTGGGCCGGAAGATCGACTTTCTGGTTCAGGAGATGAACCGGGAGGCCAACACCATCGGGTCTAAGTCGCAGAACACGGAAATCGCGTATCTGGTGGTGGATATCAAGTCCGAGATCGAAAAGATCCGGGAGCAGGTCCAAAACGTGGAGTGAGGAGGCCGGAGGATGAGGCTGGTAAACATCGGGTTTGGCAACATGGTTTCCGCGGAAAAGGTCTTGGCCGTGGTCAGCAACGAGTCCGCGCCCATCCGGCGCATGGTCCAGGAGGCCCGGGAGCGGGGGTCGGTGATTGACGCCACCTTTGGGCGGAAGACCAAGGCGGTGATTGTGATGGACAGCGGGGCCATCGTGCTCTCCGCCATTTTGCCGGAGACCGTGGCCGGGCGCTTCAGCGGCAAAGAGGACTGCGCCGCGGATCCGGAGGAATAGGGCGGGAGTCTATATGTGAGAAAGGCGGTCATATGTATGAGCAAAGGTTTGCTGTTGGTGGTTTCCGCCCCCTCGGCAGGGGGGAAGGGGACAATCTTGAAAGAGCTGCTCCAAACGGAGGCGGACCTGCGGATGTCGGTTTCGGCCACCACCCGCCAGCCGCGCCCCGGCGAGGAGCACGGCAGGCAGTACTATTTTATCAGCCGGGAGGAGTTTCAGGCCCAAGTGTCCCAAGGCATGATGCTGGAGCACGCCGAATATGTGGGCAACTGCTACGGAACGCCCCGGGGCCCCGTGGACCAGTGGCGGGAGGAGGGTCTGGACGTTGTGCTGGAAATCGAGGTGCAGGGCGGGGCCCAGGTGAAAAAGCTGGTCCCGGACTGCGTGACCGTGTTCATCACGCCGCCCTCCATGGCTGTGCTGGAGCAGCGCCTGCGGGACCGGGGCACGGAGGACGAGGCTACAGTGCAAAAACGTCTGAAAACGGCCCTGACGGAGCTGGAACACGCCAAGGACTATGACTATGTGGTGGTCAATGACCGCCTGGAGGACGCTGTGGAGGACATGCGGGCCATCCTGCGCAGTGAAAAGCGCAAGTATGAGAGAAATACAGATTTTATAAGAAAGGTGATCGCACATGCTGAAACCATCCGCTAATATCATCAACACCCCTCATATGAACCAGTACTCCCTGGTCATCGCCGTGGCCAAGCGGGCCCGGCAGATCGCGGAGGAGGCCGACCACGAGGGCATGAGGCTGACGGACAAACCCGTGGATTTGGCCGTGCAGGATTTTGTGGAGGACAAATACAGCATCATCGAGCCGGAAAATCTGGAAGGATGACCACGCTGGCCCAGGTGGCGGTGGAGAACGCGGTCTATCACTTTGATAAGCTGTTCACCTATCAGGTGCCGGAGCATCTGGAGGGCCGGGTGGCGCCGGGAGCCCGGGTGCTGGTTCCCTTTGGGGCGGGCAGCCGGGAGCGGGTTGGCATGGTATTCTCTTTAGACGGCCAGCCGGGGGAGAAGCTTAAGACCATTGCCCAGGTCCTGGACCGGGAGCCGGTTTTAGACCCCTGGCAGCTGGAATTCGCCCTGTGGATGAAGGACCGCTGCTATTGCACCCTGTTCGAGGCAGTCAAGCAGATGATCCCGGCCGGACTGCACCTGCGCCTCAAGGACAGCTATCTGCTGGACGCGGGCTTCACCAATTTTGACCGGGAATGCTATGACGGCCTCTCCTGGCAGATCATCACCACCCTGCGGGCCGCCGGCCGGGCCATGCCCTTCGAGAAACTCGCCCAAAAGCTGGGCATTACCCAGGAGTGCCCGGAGTTTCAAGCCTTGCAGGAACAGGGAATCGTCCGCAAGGTCAGCTTGGCCGCTGGGCGCTTGAAAGACGCGGTAGCCCGGATGGTCCGGCCCATCGAGGGCTTTTCCGGCAAGCTGACGCCCCGGCAGAAGGAGGTATACCAGGTCCTTCTGGATGTGGGCGAGGCCTCGGAACGGGAGCTCTGCTATTTTACGGGGGTCTCATCCGCGGTGGTCAAGGCCTTGGTGGAAAAAGGAGCGGCGGAAGCCTTCGAATATGAGGTATACCGAAGGCCGGAAGGCACGGCTTCCGCGGAGCCCCTGGAAATGCCGGAGCTGTCCGCCTCCCAGGCACGGGTGCTGGAGGAGCTGAAAGCGGAGTATGACGCCGGCGCCCGCCGCTGCGCCCTGCTGTACGGCGTGACCGGCAGCGGGAAGACTTGGGTCTTCCTCCACCTGATGGAGCATGTGCTCCGCCAGGGCCGGGGCGTGATTGTTATGGTGCCGGAAATTTCCCTGACCGCTCAAACCCTGCGGCAGTTTCAGCGGATTTTCGGAGACCAGGCGGCGGTTTTTCACAGTGGGCTCTCCTTGGGGGAGCGGATGGACGAGTGGAAGCGGGTCCGCCGGGGGGAGGCAAGGATCGCGGTAGGGACCCGTTCGGCGGTATTCGCTCCGGTGCGGAACCTGGGCCTCATCGTGGTGGACGAGGAACAGGAGCACACTTATAAGTCCGAGGCCAGCCCCCGGTTCGACGCCCGGGAGGCCGCCTGCTACCGGTGCGGCCAGGCGGGCGCTTTCTGCCTGCTGTGTTCGGCCACTCCTTCGGTGGAGAGCTTCCGGCAGGCAAAAGAAGGGCGCTTTTTCTTCCACCAGCTGGAGGACCGCTTCGGCCCGGCCCAGCTGCCCCAGGTGGAGCTGGTGGACATGAATCTAGAGTCCTTCCCCGGCAGCCAGCAGGCTGTTGGGCCTACCTTGGCGGAGGCTCTGACGGAGAATTTCCAGGCGGGCCGGCAGTCCATCGTGCTGCTAAACCGCCGGGGCTACCACACTTTTGCCAGCTGCTCCGCCTGCCACGAGGTGGTAAGCTGTCCCCATTGCAGCATCTCCCTTACCTATCACAGTGCCAACCGCCGGTTGATGTGCCATTACTGCGGATATTCCATCCCCATGACCAAGAAGTGTCCTTCCTGCGGCAGGGAATCCCTTGCCTACCGGGGCCTGGGCACCCAGAAGGCCGAGGAACAGCTGCGGGAGCTGCTTCCCCAGGCCCGGGTGCTGCGCATTGACACCGATGCGGTAGCCGCCCGCTATTCCTTAGAGCGCCGGTTGGAGGAGTTCGCCCGGGGAGACTACGACGTCATGGTGGGCACGCAAATGGTGGCCAAGGGCCTGGATTTTGCAAACGTCACCCTGGTTGGGGTCCTTTCCGCAGACCAGTCCCTTTTCAGCGATGATTTCCGGGGAAACGAGCGGACCTTCGACCTGTTGACCCAGGTGGTAGGCCGGGCGGGCCGGGGGAGCTATCCGGGCCGGGCCATCATCCAGACCTTTGCGCCGGAGAATCCCGTGCTGCATTTGGCCTCCCGGCAGGACTATCTAGAGTTTGCCCGGCGGGAGCTGGCCTTTCGCAAGTCCATGCTGTACCCTCCTTATGTGGACTTGCTGGTCATCGGCTTCGTAGGCGGCGAGGAAGGCTTGACCCGCCGGGCGGCCGAGCGTTTCTTGGCGGAGCTGGGAAAGCTGGCCCGGGCCGAATACCCTGACCTGCCTCTGCGGGTGCTGCGGCCCTCTCCGGCGGCAGTGGCCAAGGTCAGCGGAAAATACCGCTACAAGCTGATCATCAAATGCAAAAACAGCCCCCGGCTGCGGGAGATGGCGGCACGGCTGCTTCGCGAATTCGCGGCAGTGCGGGAATACCAGCAGGTTACCGCCTACGCGGACCCCAATCCCAGTAAAATCATTTAGGAAGAGTAAGGAGACGACAAAGGAAATGGCGATTCGGAATATTGTGCGTTTTGGAGAAGATATTCTTCAAAAGGAATGCAGGCCTGTGGAGAAATTTGACCGGAAGCTCCACCAGCTGCTGGACGACATGCAGGACACCCTTTATGAGGCCAACGGCGCGGGCCTGGCCGCCCCCCAGGTAGGCATTCTGCGGCAGGTCTGCATCGTGGATGTGGGCGATGGGCCCATTGAGCTGGTCAATCCGGAAATCATCGCTTCGGAAGGGGAGCAGAGCGGACCCGAGGGCTGTCTGTCCCTGCCAAGCGAATGGGGGATGGTCACCCGGCCCAGGAAGGTAACGGTCCGGGCTCAGAACCGCAAGGGAAAGTGGTTTGAAATGACCGGCGAGGAGCTTTTGGCCCGGGCTTTCTGCCACGAGATCGACCATCTGCATGGCAGAATTTTCACGGATGTGGCCGAACGGATGCTGACCCGGGAGGAGATTGAGTCCTACAAATTGGAGCAGTAAGGGGGAATTGCATGCGGATTCTTTTTATGGGCACGCCGGATTTTGCCGTACCGTCTTTGCAGGCGCTGCTGGACCGGGGGCATGAGGTCTGCGGCGTGTTTACCCAGCCGGATAAGCCCAAAGGCCGGGGGCATAAAATGCAGGCCTCTCCTGTAAAGGAATTAGCCTTGCGGTATGGCCTGCCCGTCTTTCAGCCGGCCACTCTGCGCGGCGGGGAGGTTCAGGCGCAAATAGCCGAAATGCAGGCCGACGTGATCGCGGTAGTGGCCTATGGGAAAATCCTGCCCCGGGCCGTGCTGGACGCGCCGCGGCTTGGCTGCGTCAATGTGCACGGCTCCCTGCTGCCGGAGTACCGGGGCGCGGCTCCCATCCAATGGACCATTTTGGACGGCCGGGAACGGGCTGGGGTGACCACCCAGTTTATGGCCGAGACAGTGGACTCCGGGGACATTCTGCTCCAAAGGGAAACGCCGGTGGATCCAGAGGAGACCGCTGGCGAACTGTTTGAGCGCCTCAAGCTCCTAGGGGCGGATCTGCTGGCGGAGACCTTGGAAAAGCTGGAACAGGGCAAGTTGTCCCGCATCCCCCAAGACCAGGAAAAGGCCACCATGGCGCCTATGCTGAATAAGGAGATGTCCCGCGTGGACTGGAGCCAGACTGCCCAGCGGATACACGACCAGATACGGGGGCTCAACCCTTGGCCCTGCGTGATAACGGAATTAGCGGGCCGCCGCATAAAACTGCTTGCCTCCCGTGTAATCCAGCTTACGGGCGAGCCAGGAGCGGCGGTTCAAACAGAAGCGGGGCTGGCCGCGGTTTGCGGCCAGGGAGCGCTGCTTATTACGGAGCTGCAAACGGATAAAGGCAAGCGTATGAGCGGAAAAGACTATTTGTTGGGCCACCCTTTGACTGCGGGCGCAAAATTCGCTTGACGCATAAAGCGGGCCTCTTTACAGTATTATGTCATAATTGATTGGGGAGAGCTATGAACCCATCCAGAAACAACGCCAGAACCACGGCGCTGCAGGCGCTGCTGGCCATGCGGCAGAACGATGGTTACTCCAACCTGGTTCTGGACAGCGCTTTGGCCTCGTCCGGCCTGGACCGGAGGGACCGGGCCTTGGCCGCGGCCATATTTTACGGAGTGCTGGAACGCCGCTTGCCGCTTGACTACTATCTGTCCCAATGTCTAAACGATCCTCGGAAACGGCCGGACCCATTGGCCAGGGAGGCTTTGCGCTGTGGGGCCTATCAGGTTCTCTGCATGGACCGGGTGCCGGACGCGGCGGCTGTCAACGAGACCGTCAACGCGCTGAAAGCCTTGGGCGGCGCACGGTATACCGGTTTTGTCAACGGCGTGTTGCGCGGGCTCATCCGCAAAAAAGAGAGCCTCCGCCTACCAGAGGGAAGCGGCATCCGGGCCCTGAGCCTGCGGTATTCAGTACCGGAAGACTTGATCCGCTTGTGGCGGCGGGGATATGGGGAGGTACTGGCTCAAAATTTTTTGGACGCCTCTTTGACAAGGCCTGCGCTTTACATTCGCGTCAATACGGCCAGAACAACCGGGCCGGAGCTAAAGGCCAGTTTGGAGCGGGACGGCTTGGCTCTGGAGCTGCTGAACGCTCCAAACGGCGCGGCGGTTCTGAGGGGATGCGGCGATCCGGCGGAGCTCCAGGCATTTCGGGAAGGACTGTTCCACGTTCAAGATCTTTCCGCCCAGTGGGTGTGCGAGATTTTGAACGCCCGGCCCGGGGAAACGGTCTGGGACTGCTGTGCGGCTCCCGGCGGCAAGACGTTCACCTTGGCCCAGGCGCTGGCCGGGACCGGCAGGGTCTATGCCACGGACCTGCACCCGGGGCGGGTCAAGCTGATCCAAGAAGGAGCCGGGCGCTTGGGGCTTTCTAACGTAACGGCCCTGACGGGCGACGCCGCCCAAGAGGCCCCCGGCGTGCCGGCGGTGGACAAAATTCTTTGCGACGCGCCCTGCTCTGGTTTTGGAGTGATCCGCCGCAAGCCGGAAATCCGCTACAAAAGCCTGGCCCAAGCGCAGGAGCTGCCCGTCCTGCAAGGGTCCATCCTTCGAAAGGCGGCGGAAAAGCTCAAGCCCGGAGGCCTGTTGGTCTACTCCACATGCACGTGGAACCCGGCGGAAAACGGGGAAGTGGCGGAAGCGTTCTTGAGGGAAGCAGCGGGCTTTGTGCCGGAAAAAATAGAGATTGGCGTGAAGCGGACCGTAAAGGAGCCGGACTATATGCTGACCATGACCCCTATGGCCGGGGCCTCGGACGGCTTCTTCGCGGCGGCGTTTCGAAAAAAACAGGAATAGGGGCGGGAATTTGGAGAGGATCGATGTAAAGTCTATGAGCTTTACCGAACTGCAAAAAGAATTTGAGGGGTTAGGCTTTCCCCCTTATCGGGCGGGGCAGGTGTTCCACTGGCTGCACCAGGGGGCGGAAAGCTTTCAAGAGATGACGAACCTGTCCAAATCCCTGCGCCTTCAGCTGGCGGAGCGGTATGAAATCGCCTGCGCCCAGGCGGTGCGCAAGCTGGTTTCTGTAGACGGCACGGTGAAGTATCTGTTTCGTATGAACGACGGAGAACTGGTGGAATCGGTTTTGATGCGGTATCATCATGGAATTTCCATTTGCATTTCCACGCAGGTTGGGTGTAAAATGAATTGCAGCTTCTGCGCCACGGGCCGCAGCGGGTTTTCCCGGAACCTGCTTCCTTCGGAGATGCTGGCTCAGATTCAGTCGGCCCAGCGGGACGAGGGAGTGCGGGTCTCCAACGTGGTGCTCATGGGCATGGGGGAGCCGCTGGACAATTATGAGAACGTGCTGCGTTTTCTGCGGCTGGTTTCCTGCCCGGAGGGGATGAACATCGGCATGCGGCACATTTCTCTTTCTACCTGCGGGCTGGTGGATCAAATCTACCGGCTGGCGGAAGAAAAGCTTCCGCTCACCCTCTCGGTGTCCCTTCACGCGCCCAACGACGCCATTCGAAACCAGACCATGCCTGTAAACCGCCGCTGGAACGTGGAAGCGCTTCTCAAGGCCTGCCGCCACTATGCCAAACAGACGGGGCGGCGCATTTCCTTTGAGTACGCCATGATCCGCGGGGTCAACGACTCCGATGGATGCGCTCGGGAGCTGGTGGGCCGGCTGAGGGGCATGCCGGCCCATGTCAATTTGATCCCGGTCAACGACGTGACGGGCACGGGCTACCAAAAGAGCCGGGTGGAGCGGCAGCGGGCCTTTGCCGCAATTTTAGAGGCTGCCGGATGTACTGCCACGGTGCGCCGGACCTTGGGCTCGGACATAGAAGCTTCCTGCGGGCAGCTTCGCCGGAAACACGAAGGAGGGGACGGATATGAGGGTTGATTACGCCACGGACACAGGCCGTGTGCGCCGCTCAAACCAGGACGCCTGCCGGTGCGGGCTTTTCTCGGATAAGGCCGCCTGGGCCGCGGTGTGCGACGGCATGGGCGGGGCCAACGGAGGCAATGTGGCCAGCGCCATTGCCGTGGAACAGATACAGGCCCATTTGACGGCTCTCTATGTGGAGGGCATGGCGCCCGGAAGCGTGAAAAGCCTGCTGGTAAACGCCATATGCCGGGCCAACCGGGCCATTTACCAGCGGGCCAAGGAGGAGCCCGCCCTGCAGGGTATGGGCACCACGGTGGTGCTGCTGCTGGCGGCGGAAGGAAGGCTGCATGTGGCCCATGTGGGAGACAGCCGGGCCTACCTTCAAAACAGCCGGGGGCTGACCCAGATCACGGTGGACCACTCCTATGTGCAGGACCTGGTGAACTTCGGGCAGATCACAAAGGAAGAGGCCCGCACCCATCCCCGGCGGAACATTATCACCCGCGTGTTGGGCGTGCACGACTATGTGGAGGCGGACTATTCGGTGTGGGACTTTCTGCCCGGGGACACCGCGCTGGCCTGCACGGACGGTTTGACCGGGTACATGGAAGACGGCCTATTGGAGGACTATATTGTGAACCACGGCCGGGAGGGAAAAGTATTGACGAAAAAACTCATCGATTTCGCGGTGGAAAAGGGCGGAACGGATAATATCACCATCGCCGTGGTCAATAATATCTAAATATAGAAAGTTGGGGATACTATGGATAAATTTGTAGGCAAACGTCTGGACGGAAAATACGAGATTCACAATTTGATCGGGGTGGGCGGCATGGCCTATGTGTACCGGGCCTATGACCGGGTGGAGGACCGCTGGGTTGCCATAAAAATTTTGAAGGAGGAATTCTCCGACAACAGCGACTTTCTCCGCCGCTTCCGCAACGAGGCCAAGGCCATCACGCTGCTCTCCCACCCGAACATTGTGGAGGTCTTCGACGTAAGCTTCGGCGACCGGCTCCAGTACATTGTGATGGAGTACATCGACGGCGTCACCTTGAAACAGTATATTGAGCAGGAGAGGGCCCTGCGCTGGGACGAGGCCCTGCATTTTACCATTCAGATCCTGCTGGCCCTGGAGCACGCCCATGAAAAGGGCATCATCCACCGGGACATCAAGCCCCAAAACGTCATGCTGCTTCAAGACGGCACCATCAAGGTCACGGACTTCGGCATTGCCCGGTTCTCTCAGAGCGAGACCCAGACCATGACCGACAAGGCCATCGGCTCGGTGCACTACATTGCCCCGGAACAGGCCAGGGGGGACTTTATTACCGACAAGGCGGACATTTACTCCGTGGGCGTGATGCTCTATGAGATGATCACCGGCCGCCTGCCCTTTATGGCGGACAACGCGGTTTCCGTGGCGCTGATGCAGCTGCAGGCCAAGCCGGTCATGCCCCGGGACCTGAACCCCAGCCTGCCCAAGGGTCTGGAGCAGATCACCATGAAGGCCATGGAGAAGAACCCGGTGGACCGGTTCCAGTCCGCGGGGGAGATGCTGGACGACATCGACCGGTTCCGGCATAACCCGGGCATGGTGTTCCATTACGACATCCAATCCGGGCGGCAGAATTACGACTCGCCCCGGAACGTGGAGACCCGCTTTACGCCCAACTATAACGACAGCTATGAGTATGAGGAAGAATACGTCCGCTCCCAGCGGGGCGCCAGGGGCGCTATGGTGGTCAAGGGCGTACTGGCGGCGGCTATTATCATCGCCCTGACTGTGGGCGCGGTGTGGCTGCTGAACAACTGGGAGAATCTGCTGACCCCAAAGGAAGATGAGCAGATCACAATGCCCCAGTTGGTTGGCAAGCTTTACGAAGAGGTGCTGGCCAACCCCGAGTACGCAGACAACTTCACCTTTAAGACCACCGAAGGGAACAACCCGGACCTGCGTCCCGGCGAGATTATGAACCAGACCCCCAATGCCGGCCTGCTGGTCAAAAAAGGCCGGGAAGTGGTGCTGCAGGTAAACGGCAAGGTGGAGACCGTGACCCTGCAGGATTTGCGGAATTACTCCCAGGCGGACGCCATCGCGCTGCTGAAAGAGCTGAACCTGCAATACAAGATCGAGAGCGTGGCCGACGATGACATCGAGGTGGGCAAGGTGGTTTCCACCGTCCCGGCCAAGGGGACGCAGGTGGACTCCGGCACCATCGTCACGCTGAACATCAGCAAAGGCCCCGCAACGAAAAAGGTGGCGGTTCCCGAGGACTTGGAGGGCTTGACCCTGGAAGCGGCTACCGCCAAGCTGGAGGCTGTCAAGCTAAAGGTTGGCAATGTGCAGAGGGATGACAGCAGCACCCTGGAAAAGGACACGGTTATCAGCGCCAACCCGGCTCCGGGCTCGAAGATCTCCGAAGGAGCGACCGTAGACTTGGTGGTCAGCTCCGGCAAGGGGACCATCAAGACGGTCAGCACGGACATCCACCTGCCCGCCGAGGTCAACATGGAGCTGAACCTGAAGGTATATAAGAACGGCATCGTAGTGGAAGAGCAGACCGTGAACCCGGCCTATGGCAGCTCCTATCCCTTGACCTTTACCGGCACCTCGGGCACTGACACGGTAACGGTCTGCCTCAATGACCAAAACTATATGCAGCTCTCCTTTAACTTTGACACAGGAGAGGTCAACATGGTGCAGAGCTGGCCATTTACGCCTCCGGACTCTCTGGACAGCAGCGGAAGCGATGATCCGGACAGCAGCGAAGATCCCGATACCAGCGGCACCGGGGGCGGAACGATCCGCCCCTCCGGAGACTAAGGCGGCATGAACTTAGAAGGATTAGTATTAAAATGTCTGGGCGGTTTTTACACGGTGGAGACGAAGCAGGGACTCTATGTGTGCCGGGCCAGAGGCCGCTTCCGGAAGGAGGGCATATCCCCCTGCGCCGGAGACTGGGTGGAGGTTGCGCCGGAGCCCGGCGGAATTGGGGCGCTGACCGCCATCCTGCCCCGAAAAAACTATCTGCCACGCCCGCCTGTGGCGAACCTGGATCGGCTGTTCATTGTCGCCTCTATCGCGGAGCCCTCCGCTAACCGGCTGCTCATTGATAAGGCGGCAGCCGCGGCGGAGCTGGCGGGCATCGAGCCCGTGGTGCTGGTCACCAAGTCCGACCTGGCCTCTCCGGAGGACTTAATTGAGACGTATCAAACGGCCGGACTTCTCTGCGGCGCTGCCTCCGGGAAGACCGGGGAGGGCCTGGACCTGGTCCGAGAGCTTACGGCGGGCAAGGTTTCCGCCTTTATCGGCAATTCCGGCGCGGGCAAATCCACTTTGCTGAACGGCGCGTTTCCCGGCTTGGAGTTGGAAACCGGCGGCATCAGCCAAAAGCTGGGCCGGGGAAGGCACACCACCCGCCAGGTAGAGCTTTACCCGCTGGAAGAGGGGGGCTATGCGGCGGACACCCCGGGATTTTCCACCTTTGACTTGGAGCGCTACAGCCTGACCGACCGGGAGCGTCTGATCTTTGGCTTTCGGGAGCTGGCGGCGTATGCGGGGGAATGCCAGTTTACCTCCTGCACCCACACCGTGGAAAAAGGCTGCGCGGTGCTGGCGGCGGTCCGGGCGGGCAGGGTGGCCCGGTCCAGATGGGAAAGCTATGCGGCAATGTATCAAGAAATAAGGGATGTGAAAGTATGGGAGCAGAAAAACAGGCGTGCATGATCATCGGCGCGGCGCCAATAGACAGCGGAAGAATCTTTAAAGAGTTCGACCCCCGGCGGTACTATGTCATCTGTGCCGACGCGGGGTACGAAACCGCCTTGAAAGCCGGCGTGAAGCCGGACCTGATCGTGGGGGACTTCGACTCGGCCAAGGAGCCCCCCGCCAAGGGGCAGAAGGTCAAGATCCTTCCTACGGAGAAGGACGTGACGGACACCATGTTCGCTGTGATGAAGGGATTTGGCCGGGGCTTTCGCAGCTTCTTGCTTTTGGGATGCTTGGGCGGGGCCCGGTTTGACCACAGCCTGGCCAACCTGGAGGTGCTGCAGTACATCCGGGAGCACGGCGGCCATGGCATTATGGCGGACCGGAACACCAAAATTTTCCTGCTCCACGATGAAAAGCTGAAAATGACCGGCATGAACGGCGCTATGGTGTCCGTGTTCCCCTATAACGGCAGCATGTGCTCCGTGACCTATACGGGCCTAAAATACCCATTAAACCGGGACACCCTGACCTGCGGCGGCTTTCCCATGGGGGTGAGCAACCAGGTGGCGGCGGATTTTGCCGAGGTGAGGGTTCATAGCGGCACGGCCTTGGTGGTGGTAGGGCAGTAACACTTTCTTCCCCTTTGTATATACTGGAATAACGAGCAAAGGGGAGGCGGCCGCCGTGTCAAAGCGTCGATTCAAATGCACCTGTCTTAAAGATTTTCAGTGCCGGAGCATGTGCACCATCTGCTTTGGCCTGGGCATATCGGTCTCCTGCTTTTGCCCCATGGGCTTCTCGCTGTTTTTGGCGGCGGTCATTTTGGTGGCCCTTGGGGTCTCGTTATTACGCAACTGAAGCGGAGGGATCGAGATGAAGGTAGTGATCGTAGAGAAGCGCAAGGGGTTCTGGGGCTTCTTTTTAAGAAAGCTCTACGGCATACGCAAGGCGGAAGACGCCTAAATCGGTACTTAGTTTCACAATAGAAAAGGCTGTCCGGCAGAGGGAGGCGCCCTCTAAGCCGGACGGCTTTTTCTTTTTGGGCGCATATTTTCCCGGACAACGCATAGATATGGAGTAGCAAAGAAAGCAAAAGGAGAGGATAGTATGCAGGCCCAAATCAAGACCGCGCCCTATGAATATTTTGACCCTGTATTTGACGGGCACTACGAAGCGCCGGTGGATATCGAATACAACCTTCCCGACTACTGCCCGGACATTCAGAAGATTCTAAAATGCCGCGCGGTGCCGGAGGTGTCGTCCTATCTCATTACGGGGGACACGCTGACCTGCGACGGGGTCTGCGACGTCCGGGTGCTGTACCTGGACGGCAAGGGAGACTCGGTGCGCTGCTGCGAGTTTACCAAAGACTTTACCGCCAGCATCAAGCTGAAAACCGCCGAAGAGAAGGCCGTGGCCATGGTAGAGGCTTCCATGGCCCACATGACCTGCCGCGCGGTCAGCGCCCGCCGGGTGGACCTGCACGCGGCGGTAAGCCTGAAGATTTTGGCGGTGGCCCAGCGAAAGGAGCGCATCACCTGCAGCTTGGAGGACGGGACGATTGAGAAGCGAGGCGAAAGCTTCCCGGCCCACCAAGCGGTGAACGCCTTGTGCCATCAGTTCACCGTTGAGGACGCCCTTCCCGTAAAAAACGGCAAGCCGCCCATTGAGTCCATTCTGCGCCGGGAGGTTTCCTGCCGGGTGATCGAAAGCCGTCTTTCAGAGGAGCGTTTAATGGTCAACGGAGCGGTGGACGTGAGCTTCCTTTACAGCGCGGCCAACGCCGCCGTGGAGAAGCTGACCGCCTCCATAGACTTCAGCCAGATGATCGACTGCGCCGGGGCCTCGGAAGACTGCGTCTGCCACATCCGCGCCATAACCGGCGAGAGCAGCCTGCAGCCCCGGGAGGACGATGTGGGGGAGAACAGCAGCGTCAGCGTGGTGGTCAAAATTTTTCTTCTGGCCTTCCTCTATAAGCCCTGCGAGGTGGAGATCATCAACGACGCCTACTCGGTGAAGGCCCCCCTGGAGCTGCGCTATGCCCAGAGCTCCTTTACCCAGCTGCACGGAGTGACCACCCAGTCGCTGAAAAAGAAGTGCAGCCTCACCGTCAGCGACGGGGAGATCCAGCGGGTGCTGGACCTTTGGTGCGAGCAGGCCTCGGTGCAGGCCGTCTGTGAAAAGGCGAAGCTGAACTACCGGGTGAAGTACACGGTGTGCATGCTCTATGAAAGCGCCCAGGGGCGCATCCTATACACGGAAAAGCAGTTTGACTTCAACGCTTCGGAGGAGCTGGAAAACCAGCTGGCCAAAAAGGCGGAGACCGCCTGGCGGGCGGACCTGTGGGAGTTCCGGATCGCGGACCGGAACACCGTGGAGGTCTCCGTGGAGGTGACGGCCTCTTCGCTGCTGCTGAGCCTGAACAATGTGAAATATCTGACCTCGGCCGGCGTGGACGAAGGCGCGGAGAGCTTCGCGGTAAAGCCGCGCATTTTGGTGTACTATGCCTCCCAGGGGGAGAAGCTATGGGACATTGCCAAGAGCCATCACGCGCTGCTGGGGGATATCCGGACGCAGAACGAGCTGTTCGACGACATTGTGCCGGAGGCTAGGCCCATCATCATCTGCAACCGCTAGGGCGCGGGACCCGCCAACGATACTACATATCACAGAGAGGTAGGAATATGGAAGACTTCAACGTATATAAGGACATTCAGGACCGCACCGGCGGAGAGATCTACATCGGCGTGGTGGGGCCCGTGCGCACCGGCAAGTCCACCTTTATCAAGAAATTCATGGACACGGTGGTCATACCCAACATTCCGGACGGCCTGCAGCGGGACCGGGCGGTCGACGAGCTGCCCCAATCCTCCGCGGGGCGCACCATTATGACCACGGAGCCCAAGTTTATTCCGGAACAGGCGGTATCGGTAGAGATTGACAACGACGCCATGTTCAACGTGCGGATGATTGACTGCGTGGGCTACATCGTCCCCAGCGCCATTGGCTACATTGAAGAGGACCAGCCCCGCATGGTCCGCACCCCCTGGTTTGAGGAGCCGATTCCCTTCAATATGGCGGCGGAGATCGGCACCAAGAAGGTCATTACCGAGCACTCCACCATCGGCCTGGTGATTACCACGGACGGCAGCATCAGCGACATTCCCCGGGAAGAGTACGCCGAGGCGGAGGAACGGGTCATCGAGGAGCTGAACCAGACCAACCGGCCCTATGTGGTGCTGCTCAACTGCGTGGACCCTGGGAGTCCGGAGGCCAGGGCCTTGGCTGGGCAGCTGGGGGAGCGGTACGGCGTACCGGTCCTGCCGGTTAACTGCATCGACATTACAGAGGATGGCATCAAGAACATCATCGCCAGCCTGCTGTACCAGTTCCCTGTGCGTGAGGTGGAGCTGTCCGTGCCCGGCTGGGTGGCCTCCTTAGAGCCCACCCACTGGCTCTACGCCTCGGTATTCGGCACGGTAAAGGACTGCTGCCACATCAGCCGGATGCGGGAGGTTAAATCCATGCTGGACCGGATGCGGGAGTGCGAGCCTGTCCAGAGCGTCCACAGCAAGCAGATCGACCTGGGCAGCGGCCGGGCCCAGGCGGAGCTGATCTTTGACCAGTCCCTGTTCTACCGGATTCTCAGCGAGAAGACTGAGTTGGAGATCAGCGGCGAGTCGGAGCTGCTGACCCAGCTGATTGAGATGACCCAGATCAAGAAGACTTTCCAAAAGCTGCGCCAGGCCTACGACGACGTGTTGGAAACCGGCTATGGAATCGTCATGCCCGACGTGGAGGAGCTGACCTTGGAAGAGCCGCAGATTCTCAAACAGAACGGCAAATACGGCATCCGGCTCAAGGCCACGGCCCCTTCCATCCACATGCTGCGCACCCAGATCAACACGGAGATTACCCCCATCGTGGGCTCGGAGCAGCAGTCGGAGGAGCTGGTGCTCTATCTGCTCAAGGAATTTGAGGAAAACCCGGTCAAGATCTGGGAGTCCAATATCTTCGGCAAGTCCCTGCACTCCTTGGTCAACGAGGGTATGCATAACAAGCTGTACCGTATGCCCAACGACGCCCGTGAAAAGGTTCGGGAGACCATTGAGCGCATCATCAACGACGGCTGCAGCGGCCTGATCTGCATTATACTGTGATGCGGGACCCAGAGGAACTGCGGGAGATCGACGCCCTGGGCCAGGACGGGGACCAGGAAGAGGAGCCGTGGGAGGAAGAGCAGGAGCGTGGCGGCGGCTGGAGCGGCGCGCTGCTCTTCCAGGCGGCGCTATGCGGGTTGGCTCTGCTCCTGTTGGTTTACTGGAAGTTTGCCAATCCGGAGCAATATCAGGAAGCGGCCGGATGGTACCAGCGGGAAATGGCGCAGGAGATCGAGCTGCCCCAAATTGTACTGGGCACGCCCGCGCCTAGCCCGTCCCCGGAAGCTTCCGCCAGCCCGGCGCCCTCCGGCCCGCCCCCGGAGAGTACGCCGCCGGAGCCGCTTTGATGTTTACTCTTGTTTGGAGGCGCTGCCGGGTGGAGGTGCGCTTTTCCTGCTTCGCGCTGCTGGCCTTCTGCTGTATCTTTACAGGGATGGACGGCGGCGCGTCTTTTTTAGGAGCGGCGGCCCTTCACGAAGCCGCCCACCTGGGGGCCATGTGGGGGCTGGGGGCCCCGCCGGAGCGGGTGGCGCTTTCCGCTTTGGGATGCCGGGTGGAGCCCGGCCGGAACCGCCCCCTGCCGGACCGGGCCCAGAGCCTGGTCTCCTTAGCCGGCCCAGGCGTCAATCTGCTGGCGTTTTTAGCCTTGGCGGCTTTGGGCTGGGCGGGCCATCCCTTTGCCAGGGCAAACCTTGCGTTAGGCCTCCTCCACAGCCTGCCCGTGGAGCCCCTGGACGGAGGGCTTGCCCTGCGTTACCTGCTGCGGGATTTTTTCGGGGCGGAGCGGGCGGAACAGATTAGCCGGATTACTTCGGCTTTGTGCGTGTTCCCCTTGGCCTTGCTAGGATTTTTGGTTTTGCTGCGCACCCGGTACAATTATTCCCTGCTGGCGCTCAGCCTGTATCTGATGCTCTACTTGGTGTTAGGAAAGGACGACGCCCAGGCATAGGCACTTGCAAAAAAACGGGAAACAGGCTATAATGGGGTGCAAGGAAAAATCCCTGAACACGATGGGGGAAATACGAAAAGAAAAAGGGATGAAAATGTATCCAGAGGAATTGGAGCGCGCGCTGCTGAAGGTGCAGAAGCCCGGCCGCTATGTGGGCGGCGAGGCGCTTTCGGTGGTGAAGGATAAAAAAGACGTAGAGGTCCGGTTTGCTTTCTGCTTTCCAGACATTTACGAGATCGGCATGTCCCATATGGGCATTAAAATATTGTACGGAGCCTTTAACCGGGTGCCCTACTTTTGGTGTGAGCGGGTCTTCGCCCCCTGGGTGGACATGGAGGCGGAAATGACCGCCCGGGGCGTGTCCCTCTATGCCCTGGAAAGCGGCGACCCGGTGAAGGACTTCGACTTCATCGGCTTTACCCTGCAATATGAATTGAGCTACACCAACATTCTCAATATGCTCAAGCTGGCCGGCATTCCCCTGCGCAGCGCGGACCGGACGGAGCTGTTCAACATCGTGGTAGCCGGCGGCCCCTGCGCCTGCAACCCGGAGCCCCTGGCGGATTTTTTCGACCTGTTCTTTTTAGGGGACGGGGAAGAGGTGGATCTGGAGGTGATGGAGCTATACCGCCAGTGCAAGAAGGAGGGGGCCTCCAAGGGGGAGTTCCTGCGCCGCGCCAGCCAGATTCAAGGGGTGTATGTGCCCAGCCTTTACGATGTGGACTACCATCCGGACGGAACGGTAAAATCTTATACCCCCAAGGAGGGCGTTCCGGCCACTGTCCGCAAATGCTCCATCAACGACATGGACTCCGCCTACTTCCCGGATTCCTTCCCCGTGCCCATGATCGAGGTGGTCCACGACCGAGTCTCCGTAGAGGTATTGCGGGGCTGCATCCGGGGCTGCCGCTTCTGCCAGGCGGGCTTTCTCTACCGGCCCTTCCGGGAGAAGAGCATTGAGACCATCGACCGCCAGTGCCGGGACCTCTGCGCCTCCACCGGGTACGATGAGATTTCCCTTTCCTCGTTAAGCACCAGCGACTACAGCCGCCTAAACGAGCTGCTGGACCGGCTCCACACCTGGACTGAGCAACAGAAGGTCAGTCTCTCCCTGCCCTCCCTGCGGGTGGACAATTTCTCGCCCGAGCTCATGGCCCGGGTGAACTCCGTGCGCAAGTCTGGCCTGACTTTCGCCCCGGAGGCGGGCTCCCAGCGCCTGCGGGACGTAATTAACAAGAACGTCACCCAGGAGGAACTGATGCGCACCGTCACCGTGGCCTTCCGGGAGGGCTGGACCCGCATCAAGCTCTATTTCATGATCGGCCTGCCCACGGAGACCATGGAGGACGTGCTGGCCATTTTGAGCCTGGGCCAGGACGTGGTGGACGCCTTTTACCAGTGCAAGGACAAGCCAAAGGGCAAAGCCGTGGAGGTTTCCCTCAGCGCGGCGGCCTTTGTGCCCAAACCCTTTACCCCATTCCAATGGTTTGGGCAGGACACAATGGAGGTTTTGCGGGAAAAGCAGCGGGAGCTGAAAAGCAAGAACCCCTCCCGGCGGGTCAGCGTCAGCTACCATGGAGCGGAGACCAGCTTTTTGGAAGCGGCCTTTGCCCGGGGCGACCGGCGGCTATGCGCCGTGCTGGAAAAGGCGGTGGAGTACGGCTTGCGTATGGACGGCTGGGACGAATGCTTCGACTTTGACAAGTGGATGGAAGCCTTTGCCGCCTGCGGCCTGGACCCGGCCTTTTACGCCAGCCGCCAGCGGGGATTTGACGAGGTCTTCCCTTGGGACCACTTGGATTATGGCGTGACCAAGGGATTCTTGATGGAAGAATGCAGGCGGGCCTATGCGGCCAAAACCACGCCCAACTGCCGGGAAAAATGCTCCGGCTGCGGGGCCGGCTGCTTTAAAGGGGGGATTTGCGTTGGGGGACGTTAAAAATGTTCGGATTTGGTTTCAAAAAACCGGCGCGGCCAAGTATATCTCCCACCTGGACCTGACCCGCTGCATGGCCCGGGCGCTGAAGCTGTCCGGCCTGCCCGTGTGGTACACCGAGGGGTTTAACCCCCATATCTACATGACCTTCAGCATGCCCCTCTCTTTGGGCGTCAGCGGCCTGCGGGAGTGTATGGACATCCGGCTGACGGAAGAGGCCGGCTTGGAAGAGGCGGCCGAAAAGCTGCGCCATTACCTTCCCCAGGATATCTCCGTGCTTTCCGCCGCCGTGCCGGAAGATCCGTTTGACGCGATCGCCTACGGGGACTATGAGCTGCGCCTGGAGTCCGAAGCGCCGGAGTGCCTATGGCTGGCCATCCAAGAACTGCTGGCCCAGGACGCGGTGCTGGTGAAAAAGCACACGAAAAAAGGGGAGAAGGAGGTGGATATCAAGCCCCACTTTACCCAAATGGAGCATAAAGCTATGCCTGGCTGGCTGGCCCTGCGGGCGGTTCTGCCCTGCGGCCTACAGGGCAGCGTAAATCCCAGCCTGCTGCTGGAGGCCTTGAGCGAGCACAAAAATCTGCGGCCCTATGTTGAGATTACCCGCACGAAGCTGCTGAAAAAAGATTTTTCCGATATACGGTAAAAAATTCTTGCCTTTTACTAGCGGTTGTGGTATAATAGCAAAGCATTTGAGGTTCCGCGGGCTTTCTCGGCATTTGGCTTGCCCGTGGGGTTCACAGCGCGGGGAGACCCGCCGGAAGCGGGCAGTCCGCTGCCGTTTGGCATGAATGCCTGACATTTTCATATGGAGGAATATCAAATGGACGCGATCAAACTTATTTCCCAGAGCTCTCTGAAAGAGGAAGCCCCTCAGTTCAACATCGGCGACACCATCCGGGTGGACGTAAACATCCGGGAAGGCGAGCGCGAGCGCATTCAGCAGTTCGAGGGCACCGTCATCGCCCGCAAGGGCAGCGGTGTCAGCGAGACCTTCACCGTGCGCCGGGTCTCCTATGGCGTTGGCGTAGAAAGGGTTTTCCCCTTGCACTCCCCAAACGTTAAGGCCGTCAAGGTAGTCCGTCAGGGCCGGGTCCGCCGGGCCAAGCTGTACTATCTCCGCGACCGGGTTGGCAAGGCCGCCAAGGTTAAGGAGCAGATCCGGTAATCATAATTCACACGGGGAGAAGGGACATTGCGTCCCTTTTTCTGTTATTCGGATGGAGCGGTTATGAAAACTCCTGAAAAAGAGAAGCTGCTCCCGCCGGGCCGGGCCGCCGCCGTACTGGAATGGCTGGAGGAGTTGACGGCGGCCGTGGTGTTTATCGCGGTAGCGTTTACCTTTGTGGTTCGGGTGGTCACGGTCAGCGGGACTTCAATGGAGCCCAATTACCGGGACCAGGACCGGCTGCTGGTGGCAGGCTGCTGGGGCGGGCCCCGGCGGGGGGATGTGGTGGTCATACTCAATGTGCTGGAAGAGCCCATCCTCAAGCGGGTCATCGCCACGGCGGGCCAGACCGTCCGTTTTGACGATGCCGCCGGAGTGGTCCTGGTCGATGGCCGGCCGGTAGACGATACGAAATTCGGTTTGGAAAACGGCCGCACCTATCTGCCCTACGGTTCGCCGGACCGGATGGAATTTCCCCAGACCGTGCCGCCCGGCTGTGTCTTTGTGTTGGGCGACAACCGGCCGGTGTCTGAAGACAGCCGGTTCCGGGCGGTGGGCATGGTGGACGAGCGGCATATTTTGGGCCGGGCGGTGTTCCGGCTCTCACCGGCGGAAAGCTTTGGGCCAGTGACATAAAGGTTTCAGAAAGGAGGCGTTCATATGGACGAAGAGAGGGTTTTGGCGGAAGAAAAGCAGCCCCCTGAAAAGACGAGGGCCACGTTTGCCGAATGGTGCATGGAGTGGATGGAAACCATTGTGGTGGCTTTTGTGGCGGTGACCATGGTGTTCACCTTCGCGGCGCGGGTTATCACGGTGGAGGGCATATCCATGGAGCCCACCTATTTTGACGGCGACCGGGTGCTGGTCACCAAGCTGGCGGGGGAGGCCCGGCAGGGCGACGTGGTCATTGTGGTCCATGCCCTGCAGGAGACCATCATCAAGCGGGTGGTGGCCACGGAGGGTCAGACCGTAGACTTTGATCAGCAGTCCGGCGAGCTGCTGGTGGACGGACTGCCTCTCAAGGGCGAGGAATTCGGCATTGAAAACGGAATCACCTTTTTGCCGGACCGTCCGGGGCAGGTGATGGAATTCCCCCAGCAGGTGCCGGAGGGCTGCGTCTTTGTGCTGGGAGACAACCGGATGCATTCCACGGACAGCCGGTACGTGGAGGTAGGCATGGTGGACCGGCGGAACATTTTGGGCCGGGTCGTCTTTAATTTGATGCCCTTCTCCAAGGCCGGGTTCGTGGGCTGAGGCATTATCATAACCTGAGTCAGGAGGGCTGGCGTTATGGACAGCAATCCCATCAACTGGTTTCCCGGGCATATGGCCAAGACCAGACGGAAGATTACGGAAGATTTGAAGCTCATCGACCTGGTGGTGGAGCTTTTGGACGCGCGCATTCCCCGAAGCAGCGCCAATCCGGTGCTGCGGGAGATCATCCGGAACAAGCCCCGGGTGGTGGCGCTGAATAAGGCGGACCTGGCCGACGCCGGGAAAACCGCCCAATGGGTCCAGCGGCTGAAGGGCCAAGGCCTTGCCGCCGTGCCGGTGGAGAGCAAAAGCGGAAAGGGGCTTCCCGCTTTATACGGAGTCATCCGTGGGGAGCTGAAGGAGCAGACCGCCGCTTGGGAGCGGAAGGGCATGACGGGTCGGCCCATCCGGGTCATGGTGCTGGGCGTACCCAACGTGGGCAAGTCGTCCATTATCAACCGGATGATCCTAGGCGGCGGCGCGGGCAAGGCCGAGGTTCGAGACAAGCCCGGCGTTACCCGCCAAAACCGCTGGTTCACCGTAGGCAAAGGCTTCGAGCTTCTGGACACTCCAGGGGTGCTCTGGCCCAAGTTCGAGGACCCGGAGGTGGGGGAGCACCTGGCCTTTACAGGCGCGGTGAAGGATGAGATCTTGGACCTGGAAGGCCTGGCCGGCCGGCTTTTAGAGCTGCTTATGACGTTATATCCCCGGGCGGCGGTTAACCGGTATAAGCTGGGCGAACCTCCCGCTGGCATGCCCGGCCATGAGCTGTTGGAGCTGGTGGCCCGAAAGCGCGGCATGCTGGTCTCCGGAGGGGAGACCGACACAGAACGGGCCGCTGTGGCCGTGCTGGATGAATTCCGGGGCGGCAAGCTGGGCCGTATTACTTTGGAGTGGCCATGATGGACTGGTTTTTTCATCAGAGGGAAGCCCGGGCCCGGGGCTACCTGCGGGTCTGCGGCATTGACGAGGCCGGGCGGGGCCCTCTGGCAGGCCCTGTGTGCGCGGCGGCGGTGATTCTGCCGGATGGGGTGAAAATCGACGGCCTAAACGACTCCAAGAAGCTGACCGAAAAGAAGCGGGAGGCCCTGTTTCCCGTGATTACGGCCCAGGCCGAGGCCTATGGAATCGGCTGGGCCAGCGAACGTGAGATCGACCAGATCAACATATTGCAGGCTGCTTTTTTAGCTATGGCCCGGGCCGTGGAAGCCCTGCCCATTCCGGCGGACTTCGCCCTGGTAGACGGCAACCGTATGCCGCCTTTGCCTATTCCGGGAGAGACGGTGGTAAAGGGAGACGGAAAAGCCGCCTGCATTGCCGCGGCTTCCGTGCTGGCAAAAGTCAGTAGGGACCGGGCATTGCGTGAGTTGGACCAAAAGCACCCGGAGTACGGTTTTGCCCAGCATAAGGGTTATGGTACCAGGGCCCATTATGCGGCCATCAAACAATATGGACTGCTGCCGGAACACCGGCGGAGCTTTTTAAAGAATTTAGATCAAAAATAGCGCGGCGCGAAATGATTCGAGGAGGCTGCTATGAGCGGGGGGACCGGTAAGCTGGGAGAAGATTATACCGTTCAGTGGCTGGCCAACAGGGGCTACCGCATCGTTGCCAGAAATTTTCATTCCAGGTATGGGGAGACCGACATCATTGCGGAGGATGGAAAATATATTGTCTTTGTAGAAGTCAAGACCCGCCGCAGCGGGAGCCTAGTGGCGCCATTGGAAGCGGTTACGCCCCAGAAGCAACAGAAACTCCTGCTGACCGCCCAAGTCTACCTGCTTCAGCATCCCAGCCCGCTTCAGCCCCGCTTTGATGTGGCGGCAGTCACCACAGTGGGCGGAAAGCCTCTGGGAGTGGAGTACTATGAAAACGCCTTTGGGGCGTAAAAGGGGGAAACTATGCGCTATTTTGACCTGCACTGCGACACCGTCACCGAATGTTGGGAAAAAGACTGCCGCTTGGCGGAGAACTCCCTGCAAGTGGATCTGCGCCGGACTCAGGGCTGGGAAGCCTATGTTCAGTGTTATGCGGTCTGGCTGCCGGATCATCTGCATGGCGAAGCGGCCTTCGCCCGGTTCTGCGCGGTGGCGGACCGGTTTTCCCAGGAAATCGAAAGGAACCCGGAGGGAATGGCCCAATATCCCGCGTTTGCTGCGGCGGAGGCCTTTAGCGGCTGTCAAGGTATTCTGACTGTGGAAAACGCGGCGGCTCTTGGTGGAAAAGTGGAAAACCTGTTGGAATTTGTCAGGCGAGGCGTAAAGCTTTGTACCTTAACGTGGAACGGGGAAAATGAGCTGGGCCGGGGCGTACGGGCTCCCGGCAGCGGCGGGCTGACGGATTTTGGCAGGCAGGCGGTGCAAGCTTTGGAGGAGAACGGTATTTTTATCGACCTTTCCCATGCCAGCCCCGAGCTGTTCTGGGACGCAGTCCGGCTGGCGAGGAAGCCGGTTTTTGCCACCCACTCCAATGCCCAGGCGCTCTGCTCCCATCCCCGCAACCTGACCGCCAGCCAGTTTGAGGCTGTTCGAGACTCCGGCGGGCTGGTAGGCCTGAACCTCTACACGGCTTTTTTGAACGATGATCCGGCCCGCGCCTCGGTAGACGACCTGCTGCGCCACGCGGATTACTTTTTGAACCAAGGCGGAGAAAACACCCTGGCCTTTGGCGCGGACTGGGACGGCGCGCCGCCGGAAGACTTCCCTATTCCCGGCTTAGAAGGCCTACCGGAGCTGCGGGAACGGTTCGGGCAGGAATTCGGCAAAACGGTGGCGGAAAAAATATTTTTTGAAAACGCCGCCAGTTTTTTTGAGAACCACCTTTGACAGCCCGCCCATTTTGTTGTATAGTATAGCGGTAAAATAAAGCGATAGGATGATGCTGATGCGATACAAGAGCACACGAAACACGGATCTTCGCCTGGAGGCCTCTCAGGTGATCGCCCAGGGCATTTCCCGCGAGGGAGGGCTGTTTGTGCCGGAATTCCTGCCGGGTGTGGGGGATAAGCTGGCCGGTTGGTCTGGGCTGGGCTATCAAGAGCTGGCCCAAGAAATTTTCCGCCTGTTCCTGACGGATTTTTCTTCCGAAGAGATTGCGTCCTGCGTGGAGAAGGCCTATAGACCGGAGAAATTTGGCGGCAGTCCTGTAAGGCTTCGCCGCTTTACGGCCAGCGGGGCCTGCCGCCTGCTGGAGCTCTGGCACGGCCCCACCTGCGCTTTCAAAGATATGGCTTTGCAGGTTTTGCCCCATTTTCTCACAGTTTCTCTGGAAAAGACAGGGCAAAACCGGGAGGCCGTGATTCTGGCGGCGACCTCCGGCGATACGGGCAAGGCGGCCTTGGAGGGGTTCAAGGATGTGCCGGGAACCCGAGTGATCGTCTTCTATCCCCAGGATGGCGTCAGCCCCATGCAGAAACGCCAAATGGCCACGCAGGAAGGGAAAAATGTGGCGGTCTGCGCCATTGACGGTAATTTTGACGACGCCCAGGCAGCGGTTAAACGCATTTTTACGGATCCGGCTATGAACGCCGCTTTGGACAAGGGCGGCATGATGTTTTCCAGCGCCAACTCCATCAACTGGGGGCGTCTCCTGCCCCAGATTGTCTACTATTTCTATGCCTATTTCCAGCTCTGCGGCCAGGATGGGCTTTCCTTGGGAGAGCCTATGAACGTGGCGGTGCCCACGGGAAACTTTGGGAACATCCTCGCCGCCTACTATGCCAGGTCCATGGGGCTGCCCATTAAGAAGTTTATCTGCGCCTCCAATGCCAACCGGGTCCTGACCGATTTCATCCGGACCGGGATCTATGACCGCCGCCGGGAGTTTTTCGCCACCAGCTCGCCCTCTATGGATATTTTGGTGTCCAGCAATTTGGAGCGGCTGCTTTACGCCCTTTCCGGTCAAGACAGCGCGGCGCTGGCCGGTTGGATGGAGGCATTGGCTCAAAACGGTTGGTATGACGTGGGCGGAGAGGTACGCGAAAAGGTGCAGGACCTTTTCTATGGCGGCTTCTGCGATGATGCGGCCACCGCCCGGACTGTTCGGGACACTTGGCGGGTTGAGGGCTGTCTTTGCGACACCCACACGGCTGTGGCCTTGGACGTATACCGGCAGTATGTGGAGGAGACGGGGGACGGGGACACGCCTACCGTGATTGCCTCCACGGCCAGTCCCTATAAGTTCGCCGCCGATGTGCTGGGAGCCTTGGAGCCGGCAGGCGGGACGGACGAGTTCCAGAACATCGCCCGGCTGGAAGAGCTGTCCGGGACCCGTGCCCCGGCCCAACTGACCGCTCTGAAGGACAAGCCCGTCCGGTTTCAAGACACGGTAGCCAAGGACCAGGCCTCCGCTTATGTGCTGGCCAGCTTGAACTTGAGCGGGATCTGATATGGCGCTGTATGTGATTGCAGATTTGCATCTGTCCCTGGGCGCGGACAAGCCCATGGACGTGTTTCCCGGCTGGCGGGACTATGTGCGGCGCCTGGAGGAGAACTGGCGGGCCACGGTATCTCCGGAAGACACGGTGGTCATTGCCGGGGATATTTCCTGGGCCATGAAGCTGGAAGACTGCGGCAGGGATTTTGCCTTCATCAACGCCCTGCCAGGGGAAAAGCTGCTGATGAAGGGAAACCACGACTATTGGTGGTCTACCAGAAATAAGATTGACAATTATTTAGCCGCCAATGGGTTCACCACCATGAAGGTGCTGCACAACTGCGCTTACCGGGTGGGAAACCGGGCGGTATGCGGCACAAGGGGATGGCTTTATAACTCCGAAACGGAGGAGGACCGGAAAATCGTCAACCGGGAGGCAGGGCGGCTGCTGGCCTCTTTGAACGCGGCCAAGGCCTTGGGGGGCGTTCCGGCGGTGTTTCTCCACTATCCGCCGGTGTACGATGGGATGGAGTGCCGGGAACTGCTGGACATTCTGGTAGAAAACCAGGTCCCGGACTGCTATTTCGGCCACATCCACGGCCAGACTGCGGCCAAGAGGGCCTTGAGGGGGGAATACCGGGGCGTGCGCATGCGTTTGATCTCCTGTGATTATGCCGGTTTCCGGCCTGTGCTGGTGGAGGATGGGACTCCGGGAATTTCCTTGGAAGAAATCTGAAAAAAGTATAGATTCTTACGAGGACATGTGCTATAATGTACGCAAAGCGTACATTATGAGTTTTTGCCCTTCACGCGAAGCGCTCGTTTTTCCTTTGCAAAGATATGGCGAGAATTCCATACGGATTTATGCTGTAATAGGCCGGAAAGGGCATAATTCCGTCTTTTTGGCTGGATTTGGCCCCTGCCTTTGGTTCACGGGGCATGCCGTGCGTCATCGTATTGAAGAAAACAGTATATAGGATGGAGAGGAAATTAAAGAAATGAATTTAAAATCTTCTAACAATGTTGAAACAAACAAGTATACCCTGGAACTGGAGGTCACCGCGGAAGAGCTGGACAAGGCTGTCGGCGAGGTGTTCAAAAAGGAGAGCAAGCGCATGAACATCCCCGGCTTCCGCAAGGGCAAGGCCCCCCGGGCTTTTATTGAGAAAATGTATGGAGAAGACGTGTTTTTTCAGGCCGCTGTGGACCATCTTTATAACCCCATGATGAACACAGCCATTGAGTCTTCCGGCCTGGAAGTGGTGGGCGTGAATACCTTTGACATCAAGGAGATCGGCAAGGAAAAGGGCATTCTGGCCGAGTTGACCGTCACGATCCAGCCGGAGGTGAAGATCGACGGCTACAAGGGCATTGAGGTGGGCAAGCCTCCCGTTGAACCCACGGCGGAAGAGATTGATGGGGAGATTGACCGGGTACGCCAGCGCAACTCCCGAGTGGTCACGGTAGAGGACCGGCCCGCCCAGGACGGGGACATGGTGGTCATCGACTTTGACGGCTATATGGACGGCAAACAGTTTGACGGCGGCAAGGCGGAAAACTTTGATTTAACCTTGGGCTCCGGCCAGTTCATTCCCGGCTTCGAGGACCAGGTGGCCGGCCACAGCCCGGACGAGGAGTTTGACGTAAACGTCACCTTCCCGGAGGACTATCACGCGGAAGAGCTCAAGGGCAAGCCCGCCGTATTCAAGGTGAAGCTCCACGAGATTAAGCACCGGGAGCTGCCTGAGGTGGACGATGAATTTGTAAAAGACGTCAGCGAGTTCGACACGCTGGACGAGTATAAGAAGGACCTGGAGAATACGGTGCGCAGCCGCAAGGAGAAGGCCGCCGAGTCCGAGGTAGAGCGGCAGCTTATTGAGGCGGTTATCGAGAAGGTGGAGGCGGAGGTTCCCGACATGATGGTGGAGCGGGAAGTGGACGAGATGATCAACGCCTTTGAGATGCAGCTGCGAGACCAGGGCATGAACCTGGAGACCTTCCTCAAGTACACCCAGGGCACGGTGGACAGCCTGCGGGAGCAGTATAAGGACCGGGCGGACAAGCAGGTTCGGGTGCGGCTGGGCCTTTCCAAGATCGCGGAGCAGGAGCAGCTGGAGATTACGGACGGGGAAGTGGAAGAGGAGTTCAAGAAGATCGCCGACGCTTACAGCATCCCTGTGGAGAACGTGAAAGCGCTGGTGCGGGAAAAGGACGTGAGGAAGGACATCGCCAACCAAAAGGCCATGGACTTTGTCAAGGCCAACGCCGTTGTCATCGAAAAGCAGCCGGACGCTGAGGCTCAGGAATAAGGAAATAATTGGGCTAAACCGGCCCGGCGAAGAATAAAACTTAGTGTTTGGCCCCAAACTAATCTATGGGTTTTGGAAAGGAGCGGTACCAATGAGCTTAATCCCTTATGTAGTGGAGCAGACCAACCGGGGAGAGCGTTCTTACGACATTTTTTCCCGGCTTTTGAACGACCGCATCATCATGCTCAACGAGGAAGTCAACAACGCCTCCGCAGGAGTCATCGTGGCCCAGCTGCTATATCTGGAGGGCCAGGACCCGGAAAAGGACATCGCCCTGTACATCAACAGCCCCGGCGGAGTTATCACAGATGGCATGGCTATTTATGACACCATGCAGTATATCAAGTGCGACGTGTCCACCATTTGCATTGGCATGGCGGCCAGCATGGGCGCGTTTTTGCTGGCGGCGGGCGCTCCTGGCAAGCGTTTTGCCCTGCCGAACAGCGAGATTATGATCCACCAGCCCAGCGGCGGGGCCCAGGGCCAGGCCACGGACATCAGCATCCATGCCAACCGCATCCTGCGAACCAAGAAAAAGCTGAACCAGATTCTTGCCGAACGCACCGGCCAGCCCCTTGAGGTGGTAGAACGGGACACGGAGCGGGATAATTTCCTGACGGCCCAGGAGGCTCTGGACTATGGGCTGATCGACAAGGTGATCGACAAGAGATAACTTGAGGTGAGGAACCCATGAATCACGAAACCGAAATCGCCTGTTCCTTTTGCGGCAAGCCCCAGATTATGGCTGGAAAGCTGATCGCCGGGTCGGGCGCGTATATCTGCGATTCCTGCGTCAGGCTGTGCATGTCCATTATCAATGATGAGGAGCGGCTAAAGCGGGGAAAAAGCGGAGACCATGACGCCAGCATGCTGCTGCCCAAGCCGGTGGAGATCAAGCGTAAGCTGGATGAATATGTGGTAGGCCAGGATAGCGCGAAAATGGCCCTTTCCGTAGCGGTTTACAACCATTACAAGAGAATTTTTTTCTCCGGCGAGGGGGGAGTGGAGCTCTCCAAAAGCAACGTGCTGCTTTTGGGTCCCACCGGCGTGGGTAAGACCTATCTGGCGCAAACCCTGGCAAAGCTGTTGGACGTTCCCTTTGCCATTGCCGACGCCACCACCCTGACGGAGGCCGGCTATGTGGGCGATGATGTGGAGAATATCCTCCTGCGGCTGATTCAGGCCGCGGACTATGATATCTACCGGGCCGAGCGGGGCATCATTTACATTGACGAGATTGATAAGATTTCCCGCAAATCGGAAAACCAGTCCATTACCCGGGACGTGAGCGGCGAAGGCGTACAGCAGGCGCTGCTGAAAATTCTGGAGGGGACCACTGCCAGCGTGCCGCCCAAAGGCGGGCGCAAGCATCCCCAGCAGGAAGCAATCAACATCGACACCTCCAATATTCTCTTTATTTGCGGGGGGGCTTTCGATGGCCTGGAAAAGGTGGTCCAGAAGAGAACGGCTTCCAGCGCCCTGGGCTTCGGCGGCGAAGTCTACGGCAAAAAGGAGCTGGACGAAAAGGACTGGATGCGGGACGTAACCCCCCATGATTTGGTGAAATACGGCCTGATTCCCGAGCTGGTGGGCCGCGTGCCCGTCATTACTTCCCTTTCCGCCCTGGACGAGGAGGCTTTGGTGCGTATTCTCAAGGAACCGAAGAATTCCTTGATCCAGCAATATCAAAAATTATTTGAGCTGGACCGGGTGGACCTGGAATTTACCGACGAGGCCCTGACCTCCATTGCCCGGAAGACCTTGGAGCGCAAAACCGGCGCCCGGGGCCTGCGGTCTATTTTGGAGGACTTGCTGATGCCGGTCATGTACCAGGTGCCCAGCGAATACACCGTGGAAAAGGTGGTCGTGACCCGGGAGATGGTAGAATCCCGCGCCAAACCCCAGGTTTACCACAATAAAGAGCGCAAGCCGATGAAGATAAGAATTTCCGCTCCCAAGCGCAGGGAAAACCGAGATTCTTCCGCTTCATAATAATCAAACAGTCCGAAGGCTGCCGCCGCGAACCCGGCTGCAGTCTTTCGCTGGTTTTAGGAGAACATCATGGAAAATTTTACTGATAAGACCATAAAAACCGATAAGAATCTGACCCTGCCGGTGCTGGCGGTCCGCGGCCTGGTGTTTTTCCCAGGCATGATGCTGCAGTTCGATATCACCAGGAAAAAGTCTGTGCTGGCGGCCACAGAGTCCATTTCCCGCGACCGGCTGATTTTCCTGGTGTCTCAAACCCATATGTCGGACGAAGAGCCCGTAGGCGACGATCTCTATAAGGTGGGCGTCATCGCCCGCATCAAGCAGGTGCTCCACCATTCGGAAGAAGGGGCGAAGCTCCACGTGGAAGGCCTCTGCCGCGGCGAGATCATGTCGCTTGCCCAGGAGGAGCCTTATCTGCTGGGCAATATCGTGAAATGCCCTGTGATGACCTATAAGAAGTCTTACCGGTCCGAGGCGCTGATCCGCATTGTCCACGAGAAGTTTGACGAGTACCTGCGGCTGTTCCGGCATGTTCCGCCGGATGTGCTTCTTGGCGTACTGCAAGAGAAGGACTGCGGCCGGCTGGCTGACTACATAGCCTCCAATATTTCCATCGATTTTGAGCGCAAGCAGTTTATTTTGGACGAACTGCGGCCCTTGAAGAGGATTCAGAAGCTGATTGCCGTACTGACCGAGGAGATTCAAATCCTTCAGGTGGAAAACGAGATTAACCAGAAGGCCCAGGCTCAGATTGATGAGAACCAGCGGGAGTATTTCTTAAAAGAACAGCTGCGGGCCATTACCAGCGAGCTGGGCGAAGACGACAGCCCCCAACAAGACGCGGACGAGCTGAAGGTAAGGGTGCTGGCCATGGACCTGCCCAAGATCTGCCAGGAAAAGCTTCTGAAAGAATGCGAAAAGCTCTACCGGATGCCCTTCGGCTCTCACGAGGCCAGCGTAATCCGGCTTTATGTGGAAACCTGTCTGGAACTTCCCTGGGAAAAATCCTCCAAGGAAAAGCTGGATCTGAAACGGGCGCAAAAGATCCTGGACAAGGACCATTACGGCATGAACAAGGTCAAGGAGCGCTTTATCGAGACCCTGGCGGTCAAAAATTTGTCTCCAACCCAAAGCGGGCAGATTATCTGCTTGGTGGGCCCTCCCGGTGTGGGCAAGACCTCCATCGCCCGTTCCATCGCCCGGGCTACTGGGCGCAAATACGTGCGGGTTTCGCTGGGCGGCGTCAGTGATGAGGCGGAGATCATGGGCCACCGCAAGACCTATGTGGGCTCCATGCCGGGGCGCATCATCAACGCGGTGAAGCAGGCCGGGGTGAACAATCCGCTGCTGCTTTTGGACGAGATCGATAAGCTGGGAATGAACTTTAAGGGCGACCCCGCTTCCGCGCTGCTGGAGGTGCTGGATCCGGAGCAGAACGGAGAGTTCACCGACCACTACATAGACATGCCCTTTGACCTGAGCCAGGTGCTCTTTATCACCACCGCCAACGACGCCTCCCGGATTCCAGGCCCGCTTTACGACCGCATGGACATCATCGAGCTTGGCAGCTATACGCTGGAGGAAAAGCTGAACATCGCGGTCAAGCACCTGGTAAAAAAGCAGCTGGAAAAACACGGGATCAAATCTTCCCAGCTGAAATTTACAAAGCCCGCCCTTCGTCTGTTGATTGAGGGCTATACCCGGGAAGCGGGGGTCCGCACTTTGGAGCGGCATATTGCGTCCGTCTGCCGGAAAGTGGCGAAGCAAATCGTTTCTGACGAGGACTTTGAGAGCCGCACCATCCGGCCGGAGGATTTGGAAGAGCTGCTGGGTCCCCGGAAATATAACCGGGACGGCGCCTCCAAAGAGGATTTGATCGGGTTGGTCAACGGTCTGGCTTGGACCAGTGTGGGCGGCGAGCTGCTGCCCATCGAGGTGGCCGTTATGGAGGGAACCGGGAAGATTCAGCTTACCGGCTCTCTGGGCGATGTGATGAAGGAGTCCGCCAACGCGGCCATCACCTGCATCCGCACCCGGGTCAACGCCTTGGGGATTTCCCCAAAATTCTATGAAAAGTGCGACATCCATCTGCACGCGCCGGAAGGAGCGGTGCCCAAGGACGGCCCCTCTGCCGGGACCGCCATGGCTACGGCCATTACTTCCGCTCTGTGCGGCATCCCGGTGCGGCACGATGTGGCCATGACAGGCGAGATCACCCTGCAAGGCCGGGTGCTGCCCATTGGCGGGCTGAAAGAGAAGGCCATGGCCGCTTACAAAAACGGCGTGAAAAAGGTGCTTATCCCTGCCGACAATGTGCCGGACCTGGCGGATGTGGACGCGGTGGTCAAGGACCATGTGCAGTTCGTCCCCGTAAAACGGGTGGACGCCGTGCTGGAGCACGCCCTAAAGTACATGCCCCGCCCCCTGCCGCAGGAGGCTCCGATGCTCCAGGCGGAGCTTGGCCAGACGCCCGCCACCGGTTATGCCTGCGAGGGAACGAGCCAGAATAGGAGCGTCCAGTGAATTTTATCAACGCGGAATTTGAATTAGCCGCCGGTACCGCGGCCCAGCTGCCCGGGCCCAGTGTGCCCGAGGTGGTATTTTCCGGCCGGTCCAATGTGGGGAAGTCCTCCCTGCTCAACAAGCTGGTCAACCGGAAAGCCCTGGCCCGCACCAGCGCCACGCCGGGGAAGACGGCCACGATCAATTTCTACCGGCTCCCGGAATGCCGCTTTGTGGATCTGCCCGGCTATGGCTATGCCAAGGTTTCCAAGGGGGAGAAGGACCGTTGGGCGGCTTTGGTAAACGGCTATTTTGCTCAGGGCCGGCCCATTGCTTTGGTGCTCCAGCTGGTGGATATGCGCCACAAACCGACAGCGGATGACATGCAGATGGTGGATTTTCTGCGGTCTGCCGGGTACCCCTTCGCGGTGGTCTGCACCAAAAGCGACAAGCTGAACCAGGCGGAGACGCGGGCCCAAAATCAGCTTTTTTCCGAACTTTTTGAAGCGCGGGGCGTCTCCTTTTACCCCTTTTCCGCCACAAAGGGCATGGGAATCGAGGAGGTAAAAACGGCCATCGCCGGGGCGGTGGAAGAAAGCCTCTCCGCAGGACTCGTTTGAAAAATTGGCAACACCGTCTTTTCCTCTTTTTTCAAACAAGCCCTGGTATTATCACAATATCCAACCATTGGAAGCCATTACGCGGGCCGCAGGCTCTGCTAGGCCGAAATATTCCGTGCTTTTCTATTGCTTTGCTGCGGAGAAATAAGAGCCAATCAATTTTAGAAACTATAGGAAGGGAATGGTCAACCTGTATACCCCATGTTTGAGCATCAATGAGAAGGGCCATCTCGCCATCAGCGGCTGCGACGCGGTGGAGCTGGCACGGGAATATGGCACGCCGCTTTATGTTATGAGCGAGGACGAGATCCGCCGGGTATGCCGGAGCTATACGGAGTCCTTTCAGACCTTTTACGGAGGCAACGGCCGGCCCATCTATGCCAGCAAGACGTTTAGCTGCAAGGAGATGTGCCGTATTGTGGCCAGCGAGGGCCTGGACGTGGAAGTGGTTTCCGGCGGCGAACTGTACACAGCGCTGAACGCCGGTGTTCCAGGGAAGCGCATTCATTTCCAAGGAAACAACAAAAGCCTTGCCGAGCTGGCCTTTGCCGTGGACAGCGGCGTGGGAAATATTGTGGTGGACAACCTGCAGGAGCTGCGCCATTTGGAGCGGATTGCCGGGGAAAAGGGCGTTGTCCAACCCATTTCCCTGCGGGTCAAGCCGGGCATTGACGCACACACCCATGAGTTTATCCGCACAGGGCAGGTGGACTCCAAATTCGGCCTGGACCTTGCCAGCGGAGAGGCCTTTCGGGCGGCGGAGCAGGCGGTCCGGGCGGAGACTCTGCGGCTTGTTGGGCTGCACTGCCACATCGGGTCCCAAATCATGGAGAAGGAACCCTTTGTCCATGCGGCGGAGGTCATGCTGGGCCTGCACCACCAGATTAAGTGCGCGCTGGGGGTGGAACTGGAGCACCTGAACTTGGGCGGCGGCTTTGGCATCCATTATAAGGAAACCGATGATTTTATCCCCTATAACGCGTACATGGAGGCTGTTTCCGCTAAAATCCATGAAAAATGCGCGGAGCTGGGCCTAAAGCTCCCCTGGATCTACATAGAGCCCGGTCGTTCCATTGCGGGCGAGGCGGGCGTTACCCTGTACACGGTAGGGGCCATAAAGGAGATTCCCAGTGTGAGAAACTATGTCTCCATTGACGGCGGCATGTTTGAGAATCCCCGCTATGCCTTATACCAGGCGGACTATACCTGCCTCATAGCCAATAAGGCCGGCCAGCCGGCAGACTACACCGCCACCATTGCTGGAAAGTGCTGTGAGAGCGGCGACCTGATCCAGGAGCATACGCCCATACAGCGTCCGGAAGAAGGGGACGTTTTGGCGGTGCTTTCCACCGGGGCCTACAACTACTCCATGTCCTCCAACTACAACCGGAACCTGCGTCCGCCCTGCGTTATGGTACGGGAGGGAAAGAGCCGCGTGGTGATCAAGGGGGAGACCTATGAGGATTTGGTACGCAACGATGTGTAGGGAGCCGTACCAATAAAATACCGTATATCTTTTCCGGCTGTTTTGATCGCTGGCTGTGGTGCGAAAGCCTGCCTCTCCTTTCGCGCCTTGCCAGGTCCCGAATAGTCTGGAAAACCGTTATGCAATTTCTATCAGTGCAGCTTCTAACCGGTTTACTTTTTCCAGTCGATGTGGTATACTATTTTTACTCCCCCTTGCGATTTACCTTTTTAGCAGACTGAGTGAAAGAGCTATGCTTGACAAGCTCCAATACACGCCGGAAACATTCATTCCGCTCTTGAGCGGCGACTTTAGAAGAGGAAAGCAAGATGAACGAAAAATTACAAGATGAGAACATGGATTCCCTTTTCCAAGCGATCCTGTCTTTAAAAGACAGCAGCGAGTGCTACCGCTTTTTTGAAGATCTTTGCACCGTGCCGGAGCTGAAAGCAATGGCCCAGCGTTTGGCCGTGGCGGAAATGCTGACGGAAAAGCTGATCTACACAGACATTGTGGCCAAAACCGGAGCCTCTACCGCTACCATCAGCCGGGTGGCCCGGGCGCTGAACTATGGCAGCGATGGATACAACCTGGTCTTTGAACGCCTGGGCAAAAAGTCAGAGGACGGTTGACATGCCCGGCTATTCTGTATTCGCCCAGTATTACGACCGCCTAACTGCCAATGCCGCATATTCCCGCCGGGCGGAATATTTTTTGGAGCTTCTGGAACGGCTGGGCCATGCGCCGGGCCTAACCCTGGACTTAGCCTGCGGCACAGGCTCTTTTACCTTGGAGCTGTTCCAGAGAGGCGTGGACGTATACGGCGTGGACGCTTCGGTGGAGATGCTTTCCGAGGCCAGGGCCAAATGCGCCGCCGCTGGGGCGGAGATTCTGTTTCTGCGGCAGAATATGGCGGATTTGGATCTATACGGTACCGTTTCCACCATAGTCTGCACCCTGGACAGTATCAACCATTTGCAGGGAGCCGCCCAGGTGCGCCGGGCTTTTGAAAAAGCCGCGTTTTTCCTGGACCCAGGCGGCTATTTTATCTTTGATATCAATACCTTATATAAGCACCAATTCATATTAGGAAACAACGCCTTTGTCTATGATTTGGAGGAGCTTTTCTGTGTTTGGCAGAACCGCTTCACACCAGCTGCGGGAAAGGTGGATATTCGTTTAGACTTTTTTCAGCGGGACGGCAGGCTTTACCATCGGAGCGGCGAGCATTTTTCCGAATACGCCTACCCCTTGGATAAAATCCAGCTCTGGCTGAAAGAGGCCGGGTTTGTCCATATCGATGTGTTTGACGAGTTAAGCTTTGACCCGCCGGCAGAGACAAGCCAGCGGGTGGTGGTAGCGGCAAAGAAAGGAGAGTGGCAGGGCAGATGGACCGGATTGTCCGAATGATTACCACAGACGGCAGCCTGATGGCGTCCGCCATTGAGAGTTCTGATCTGGTATACACCGCCCAGAAGCTCCATGGACTGTCAAAAACAGCCTGCGCGGCCTTGGGACGGCTCTTAACGGGGGCTTCTCTGATGGGCGCTATGCTCAAGGAGGCAGGGGCTTCCCTGACCGTCAAGGTGGATGGGGGAGGGCCTCTGGGCAACCTTCTGGCTTTGGCGGACAGCAAGGGAAATGTGCGGGGCTATGTGGACCATCCTGAAGTGGAGCTGCCCGTCCGCCCAGACGGCAAGCTGGACGTAGGCGGTGCGGTGGGAAAAGACGGCCGCTTGGCGGTCATCCGCGACTTTGGGACCGGAGAGCCCTATGCGGGCCAGGTGGAACTGGTCAGCGGGGAGATCGCCGAGGATCTGACAAACTATTACGCGGCCAGCCAGCAAACGCCTACGGTTTGCGCTCTGGGCGTGCTGGTGGGGAAAGAGGACGGCCTCGCCTTGCTGGCCGGCGGAATGCTCATCCAGGCCCTGCCCGGCGCGGATGAGGCCGCCTTGGACCGTCTAGAAGCCAACATCGCTCATCTGGACTCTGTAACTACCATGCTGGCCAAAGGGCTTAGCCCAGAGGATATGTGCCGGATCGCGCTGGAGGGCTTTCAAGTGGAAGTGCTGGATACCGCGCCCGTGCATTACGTATGTAATTGCAGCAAAGACCGCTTTGCCGGGATCCTTCTGACGCTGCCGCCCCAAGAGCTGCGGGAGATGCCCCTGGACCCGGAGGGCCGGTTGGAGACGGTCTGCCAGTATTGCAGCCGGAAATACTATTTTACGCGGGAAGAGCTTTTGGACCTGGCGGATCGTGCCGAAAAAAATCGAAAAGAATTTAAAATTTCCTCTTGACAAATGACTCCAAATCCTGTAAAATAGAGAACGTCGCCGGGGGACGGTGACAGGGATGAGGGGGCATAGCTCAGCTGGTTAGAGCACCTGCCTTACAAGCAGGGGGTCATAGGTTCGAGTCCTATTGTCCCCACCAAACAGAACGTTAGCTTGGCCCGGTAGTTCAGTTGGTTAGAACGCTAGCCTGTCACGCTAGAGGTCGACGGTTCGAGCCCGTTCCGGGTCGCCACCATAGTTCCCCCAGGGAACTATATTTGCCTCTGTAGCTCAGTTGGTAGAGCAGGGGACTGAAAATCCCCGTGTCA
>CAOKRG010000005.1 GCA_948471095.1 uncultured Oscillospiraceae bacterium | reverse complement strand
TTTACCGTGGCGGCCTTTCCGCCCTTGCCTTGGGACATTTTGTCTCGAGGTTGGGCCGGGGGCTTGTCCGTGGCCGCCTTATCAGCCTTGGCCGGGCGGCCACGGCGGGCCCCCGTCCCTCCCGGTTCGCCGGGCCCCGCCTTTTCTTCCTTGGGCTTGCGGCCCCGCCTGCCCTTGGGCTTATCCGGCTCGGGCGTTTTTTCTTTGGCGGCCTTGTCCTTTTTGGCGGGCCCCTTTTCCCCGGCGGCCTTTTCCTCCGGGGCCGGGGTGGGCGGCTGTTCCGGTTCGGGCGGCTCGTTCTTTTCCACCTCCGCACGTTCCGCCGCCCGGCGCTCCGCCATCAGCTTTTCGATCTGGTCAGCGGAGACATTCACCTCGCCGGGGGCCCCGGCGGGGGCATCCTGGGCGGGCGCGTCCCCGGCGGCCTGCTCGGGAGTGTTCTCCGGGGCCGGGGGCTCCGGCGCGGGAGCGTCCTGGGCAGGAGCACCCTCCGGGCCGGCATCGAACAAGCTGGGCTGGGGATTTTCCTCCGGGCTCACGTTTAATTTTTCGTCTGCCATTCGTTACCTCCTTTTTTAATTTCGTGAATGTTGCACAAATCTTGCGCTAAAACTTTGTTACTATTTTTTCGCCTCCCTCCCGGCTATCCACGCAAAAAAGCCGCCCGTTTTTTCATGCCGGACGGCTTTTTGCGTAATGTGATAGCTCTGATTAAATTTTTTTGTGGGTGTAGGCTCCGAAAAGCCTTGATATTACAGTGTTCCTAATAGGAGCCATTCATATGAAAAAGGGCTGAAAACAAATACCTTTCAGGTCTACTGTGGCCCCTGTTTCAATAATAGGGTTTGGTTCAAAGCTATTTCCCGATTTGAAGTTGGAATGTCATTAGACGAGTGTATCAGAGTGTTTATGGCAACCAGGCTGACATTCCACGCAAAAAAGGACCCATCGCCCATAGAAAGGCTGGTACAGAATATTCCAGCGCCTGTTTATGAGCGTTTTCCCGAGAACAAAAATAAGAACACATTCGATTATGTTCGCATGGCTGTCGGACTTTCCCGCTATCAGTATGAAACCTGGGAAGATTTACGGGCAGCAGTGAAAAAGTATCGGCGCAAAATATATAAACGCGTCTTTCAGAAATTGGACGAATCCTTTCAGCACAATAGGTATGGTGTCCCCATTTCTTTTCTCAAGTTGAGCGATGTTACATTAAGGCGCGATTACACAATGGAATTTATTTTTGAGTTAAAGCTGCAAGAAGAAATGGCAGAGGAAGAGAAATTAACATAGGTTTTTCCGTTTGAAATCATAACATAAAACAATATAAGGAGAAGAAAGCAATGAGCTTACTGACGAATTTGAACATTACTGGAACTTGTTACTCAGAAGAAGGTGGAAACACTTGAAACTGATATGCTGGAACGTCAACGGCCTCATGGCCTGCATGGAAAAGAACGGCTTTGAACCTATCCTTGCCCTCTCCCCTGACATCGTGTGCCTGCAAGAAGTCAAGACCCAGCGCCGCCCCAAGGTCCTGCCGGGCTACCATCACTATTGGGAAACCGGTGAGCGGGAAGGATATGCCGGTGTGTTGACCCTGGCAAAGCGGGAGCCGCTTGACGTGCGGATGGGCCTGGGGAACGAAAGCCTGGACCGGGAGGGCCGTATCATCACACTTGAATACGAGGCATTTTACATTATCAACGCCTATAGTCCCAACGCGCAGAGCGGCCCGGAACGCCGGGCCTACCGCGCCAGATGGGACGAGGCGTTGTTTTCGTATGTGCGGGAGCTGAAGGAGAATAAACCGGTTATTATCTGCGGGGATTTCAACGTCACCCGGAGCGCCATCGACATTTTCCCGGAGAACACCCGCCTCCAGGAACAGGAAAAGGGGTACATATCCGAAGAACGCGACAGGCTGGAAACTCTGCTGGACAGCGGCTTTGTGGACGCTTTCAGGCACCTATAGGCAATCCCCGTTTAGTACGATAGAAATGAGCGTTCTGTATTATCGGATGCGCCGTTCGCCGTTTTCCACTTTCCCGTGGCTGGGTCTGCCTTGGACATATCGCAGAGACGTCTCGAGGAACCGTCTCTGCCAAGACACCTGCGAGTTTAGCTTTCATACGCAGGGGGCTACACTATGCTCGACCTCCGGCTGGCGTTGAAACAATCCAGTCTTCATCCTTATATACAGATATTTTGTCCCTTTGCACCGGCGCTTGGAAAGCTCAAACACCCCGCATATTCCGACATGCTACACTCCCCGTCAGGCTTCCCTTTTCGGATAAGTCGGGGGACAACGGATTGCGGCCTATAGGCCGCGTTATGCCTTTTTCCGCCACTTGCTCACATGGCATTTCTATCGCCCATGAGCGGCTGATGGGCCGCTCTTACGGGCGCACCTCCAACGTGTAGTAGTCATAGGGAAGAGCGCAGAGGCCATCCTGGGTCTCCACCATCCAGTCCTCGGTGGTCTTGCCGAACCAGGTGCCCGCTTCGTCCGTCCACTCGCCCTCGGGCTTATCATCGTTGCCGTTGGTATTGAGCGTGTGGGCGTTCCATTTAGTCTCGGTACGAACCTCGCCGTTACCTCGCCGGGTGCAATGCTCTTGTCGTTGACAATGACGGGGTTCTTGCTGTTGTTTATAACCTCGAAGGTTATCCCCTCGAAGTCTGCATCACCCTGGGGAGTGGAGCCGGTAATGCTGTCCCGCTTCTCCACTGCCAGCCCGCCGCGCACTACATCGTCAACAGCGGTAACGGAGTACACCTTCTTATTCTCGCTGACGGTCACGAGCTGCTCCCGCCAAGTTAAGAGCATGGAGTTGTTGGTCGCTTTCTCGCGGACGGTATAACGTCCATAGGGCAGAGCGTTGTCGGTGGTGCTGGCGTGACCGCTTGCGTCTGTAGTCAGAGTTGCTACTACCTGACCGGGGGCATAGGTTGTTTCATCCACCACGACCGCGTTGGCGCTGCTGTTGACGATTTCAAAGGTGATACCCGCAAAATCAGCGTTGCCCTGGGGAGTAGCGCCGGTCTGGCTATCGTGCTTCTCGATGGCAATGCCGCCGCGTACCACGTCATTTTCGGAGGTGAAGGTGTACACTTTTCCATCTTCCGAGACCGTCACAGGAATTTCCTCGGTGAACGTCTTGAGCATGGAATTGTTGGTGGATTTCTCTCGAATGACGTAATCGCCGTAGGGGAGAGAATTGGGCCCGGTGGCTGCAATGCCCTGGGCGTTGGTGGTGATCTCTTTTGCAACACTGCCAGGAGAAACCACTCTGCCGTCCACTTCAACCGGGTTATTTGAATCGTTGATAATTTCAAAAGTGATACCCGCAAAGCTCGCGTCTCCCTGGGGAGTTGTGCCGGTCTGAGTATCCCGCTTCTCAACGGAAACGCCGCCGCGGATGATCTCCTCGGTCACGGCGGCGGTGTTGTCGTTGTATTCATCATTTGTCCCGGCAGGGATCTCGCACAGCTCGGTCGAGGCCGGACTCACCTTGTAGCCCTCACTGGCGGTTATCTCCCGGAGCGTCCAATCGTCACCGTAAGGGAAGTAGTCGGTGGTGAACTGACCGTTGCTGTCGGTCGCATACTCCTTGACGAGCTTATTACCACGGTATACGCCATACTTCGCCCCTGCCAGAGAGCCGTTGCCCTGGGCTGTGGAGCCGGTCGCGTTGTCCTCCTTGGTGACCGTCACACGCCAGCGCTTGAGCTTGTTGTCAAACTTGAGGGAAGCAGTCTGGCCCTCAGAGAGCTGGAAAGTCTGTGATTCGGGTTTGACGTACTTATTTGGTACGTTGACCGCAGTGGCAGTATAGGTGATTTTGCTCCCATCTGCTGCATAGATGGGCAGGCCGTCGATGTCGATATTTCCGCTTGCGTCGGTAGTCTTAGTGGTGCTGCTGCCGTCGCTGCCGGTTATCTGGAACTGGAGGCCGCTGACTTTGCCATCTTCGGCGGTCTTGACGATACCGGCACTGCCTACTGCGTCGGTTTTGACCTTGATGTAGCACCCCACAGGTTCCCCACCATCAGCGTTATATGTGGCAAAATCCTGCTGGCTACTATCAGATGTTTGCCAAACGGCTACTACACCTTTGCCTCCCGCCAAGCCGTCATTGTCACGCACTCTGGAAGAAGTTTTTGGGTTGAGGATAGGTTCCGTAGTGGACAAGGTTAGCAAATCACCGCTTGCCGACATCCTTACGCCCGGTAGACAGGTCGAAAAGTCAAAGTTTTTCAGCACACTATTGCTGTCGGTCACGGTGGCGCTGTATTTGCTGCCATCCCAGCGGAGGGTAATAGTTTCAGCATTGCTGGCCTCTTTGCTGGCAAAGCTGGGTATCTTCATAAAATCGTTCAATTTTTTCTTAATCGCCTCATAGTAGGACTTAAAGCCGCTGGGATTGTATGCGTAAGGTGCCGCCCTGTTGATATCAGCGTCAACACTGCTCTTAACGCCGTAAAGCCCATTGGCCTGTAGGAATATGTTATTAGCTGCGGCTTCCCATACCAAAATCTGCGTAACTGCCCACTTGTCAGCATTGTCGCTGGGCCCGGACCACACGCTGGAACTGTTCCACCGGAATCCAAGGGCCAAAATTGCCGCTATAGTGTTCTGGTTATTTTTTGACAGGTCAGACCAAGTATAACCAGTCCCATCCGTGGCCCCCAGGTGCGCGTCCAGACAGTAAGCGGCGATATGGGTGCCTCCTGAGAGCATTGTCTTTGCCGGGAGATGGTAGACTTCCAGATCAAGGGTAACTATATCTCTAGCTGCTGTCCGGCCTCGCTGCCGTCCGGCAGGGAGCCTAAAGCAGGGAGCTTCTTCTTGTAGCGGTTGGGATTTTGCAGCTGCCCCTCCTGATAAAGAACGGCTGACATCACCCGCTGCCCTTTTTTCAGAGACATCGCTTGGACTCCCTGGGTGTTTTTTGTGGACTTCGAGGCAATCAGCCCAGTATGGAACAAAAGCATCCGGCCGGAGCTGGCCGTGAGAAGGACTTCCGCGTCCTCAAATAGTTGAATCACAGCCACGATGGGGGATTTGCCGCTGTAGGCGCTGAGGAGCTTTTTCCGGTTGGTTTTGGTCTGGTAGGCGCTGAGGTCCACCTTGGCGGCCTTTCCATTCTCAAAGACAAACAAGAGGTAGCCGGAGAAGTCCTGCGTATAGGCCATATAGATGGCGCGCTCGCCCTCGTCCATCTGCACCTTGGCGGGAATATAGTCTCCCAGCAGGCTGGCTTTCCCGTCATCGAAGTCCGCGCCCCGCTGCTTGTAAACCTGGCAGCGGTCCGAGAAAAACAGGAGCTCCGTGTTGTTGGTAGCCTCCACGGCTTGGGCCAAGGCGTCGCCCTCCTTGAGCTTCTGCTCGCCGCTCATGCGCAGGGATTGGGGCGTTATCTTCTTAAAGTAGCCCTCCTGGGTGAAGAAGAGGTGCACTGGATAATCCGGAGCGTCTTCCGTAACCGCCTCCTCCGAAATTTCGTCCGCGTAAAGAAGGATGGTCCGGCGGGGCTGGCCGTACTTTTTGGCAACCTCGTTCAGTTCCTGGATGATGATGGCCTGGACTTTGGCCTTGGACCCTAGAATGGCTTCCAGCTCCTCAATGTCTTTCAACAGCTGGCTGATCTCCTCGGTGCGCTTCAAAATATATTCCCGGTTCAGATGGCGCAGACGGATCTCCGCCACATACTCCGCCTGGGTCTCGTCAATGCCGAAGCCAATCATCAGGTTGGGCACCACCTCGGCCTCCTGTTCAGTTTCCCGCACGATGTGGATGGCCTTGTCAATATCCAGCAAAATGGCCTGCAGGCCTCGGAGCAGGTGGAGCTTCTCCCGCTTTTTGGCCAGGTCAAAATACGTGCGCCGCCGGATGCACTCCACCCGGAAGGCGGTCCATTCCTCCAGCAGCTCCCGAACGCCCATCACCCGGGGCGCACCAGCCACCAGCACGTTGAAGTTGCAGGCAAAGCTATCCTCCAGGGTGGTGAGCTTGAAGAGCTTCTGCATCAGCTTGTCCGGGTCTGTGCCGCGTTTTAGGTCGATGGTGATCTTAAGACCCTCCAGGTCCGTCTCGTCCCGCACGTCCGCCACTTCCCGCAGCTTGTTCTGCTTGGCCAGCTCAATGATCTTTTCCACAATCACTTCCACCGTGGTGGAGGGGGGTATCTGGGTCACGTCAACGCAGTTTGCCGCCTTGTCGAAGCTGTACTTGCTGCGGACCCGGAAGCTGCCCCGGCCCGTGCTGTAAATCTTCTCCATCTGGGCCCGGTCAAAGATCAGCTGGCCGCCGCCGGGAAAATCCGGGGCCTGCAGGGTCTGGAACAGGTCTGCCTGAGGGTCCTGCATCAGGGCGATGGCGGTGCGGCAGACCTCGGCCAGATTGAAAGAGCAGATGTTGCAGGCCATGCCCACGGCGATGCCCGTGGTGGGGTTTACCAGAATGCTGGGGAAGGAGGCGGGCAGCAGTACGGGCTCCTTCATGGTGCTGTCGTAGTTGTCCACAAAGTCTACGGTGTCCTTGTCAATGTCCGCGAAAAGCTCCCGGCAGAGGCCGTCCAGCCTGGCCTCGGTATACCGGGAGGCGGCCCAGGCCATGTCCCGGGAGTAGGCCTTGCCAAAGTTGCCCTTGCTGTCCACATAGGGGTGCAGCAGGGCCTCGTAGCCCCGGGAAAGGCGGACCATGGTATCGTAAATGGGCCCGTCTCCGTGGGGGTTCAGCTTCATGGTCTGGCCCACGATGTTGGCGCTCTTGGTGCGTCCGGAGGTCAGCAGGCCCATCTTGTACATGGTGTACAGCAGCTTGCGCTGGGAGGGCTTCAGGCCGTCGATCTCCGGCAGGGCCCGGCTTAAAATGACGCTCATGGCGTAGGGCATGTAGTTCTTCCGCAGGGTGTCCCCCACGTCCTGCTCCACAATTTCCCCCGCTCCGGCAATGTAGCCCTTTGCCTTGGAGCCCTTGGGGGCCTTCTTTTCTTTTCTTGGCATATTCTCACCTAATCACGATTTTTCTCTTTTGCACCTCATATACCTGCTGATGTCGGTAAAGCCGCAGCTCTCCCAAAAGCGCTTTCCGGCCTCATTCCAGGCCAGGACCTCAAGGTCAATGGCCTCCACACCGAGCCGCCCCATCAGGGCCTGGAAGGCCTCTCTGCCGTAATGCCTGTGCCGGAACCCTCTGTCGATCAGAAACTGCCGCAGGTAGACTGGATTACAGGTGGTTTTCACAAGGGCATACCCCACTATGACGCCGTCGGCTTCAAAAAAGTACGCCTGATAATCCGCGCCCAGGAATCCCCGCATTCTCTCCTCTAGTTCCCGGATATTCATCGGGTTATCACTTTTTTCGTCCTCGATCAACTGTTTATTCAATCTGGCTAAGACCGGTACATCCTTCAATTCGCACTTTACGATATCCATCAGCTTACGTCCAGCTCCTCCGTATACTCCGCGCCATGTTCCGCAATGTACTCCTTGCGGCCTTCCAGGTCGTTGCCCTGCATAATCTCGAACATCCGGGCCGCGTCCTCCCCGTCTCCGGGGTTCACCTTGATGAGCCGGCGGGTTTTGGGGTTCATGGTGGTCAGGCTCATCATGTCCGGCTCGTTTTCGCCCAGGCCCTTGCTGCGCTGGATGGTGTATTTCTGCCCCTCCAGCTTCTTAAGAAACTCCGCCTTCTCCTGCTCGTTATAGGCGAAATAGGTCTCGTCCTTGCTGGTGATCTCATAAAGGGGGCTCTCGGCGATGAACACCTTGCCCGCCTCGATCAGGGCCGGGGCCAGCCGGTAAACCATGGTCAGCAGCAGCACCCGAATCTGGAACCCGTCCACATCCGCGTCCGTGCAGAAGATGATCTTGCTCCACCGCAGGTTGTTGATGTCGAACACGCCCAGGTTTTTGTTGGCCTTGGTCTTCACCTGGACCCCGCAGCCCAGCACCCGGATCAGGTCGGTGATGATGTCCGACTTAAAAATCCGGTCATAGTCCGCCTTGAGGCAGTTTAGGATTTTGCCCCGGATGGGCATCACGGCCTGGAAGTTGCCGTCCCGGGCCTGCTTTACCGATCCCAGAGCCGAGTCGCCCTCCACGATGAACAGCTCCCGCTCGTTCACGTCCTTGGAGCGGCAGTCCACAAACTTCTGCACCCGGTTTGCCATGTCCATCTTGCCGGTCAGCTTCGTCTTGATGTTCAGCCGGGTCTTCTCCGCGTCCTCCCGGCTGCGCTTGTTCACCAGCACCTGGCTGGCAATCTTGTCCGCGTCCATGGGGTTCTCAATGAAATAGACCTCCAGGCTGTGGCGGAGCATCTCGGTCATGGCCTCTTGAATGCCCTTGTTGGTAATGGCCTTTTTGGTCTGGTTCTCATAGGAGGTCTGGGTGGAGAAGGAGGAGATCACGATAATCAGGCAGTCCTCCACGTCCTGGAAGGTGATCTTGCCCTCCGACTTGTTATACTTGCCGTTCTGCTTCAGGTAGCTGTCAATCTGGCTCACAAAGGCGCTGCGCACCGCCTTGTCCGGGGCCCCGCCGTGCTCCAGCCAGCTGGAATTGTGGTAATACTCCGCCACATGCACCCGGTTGGAGAAAGCCGCCGCCACATTGATTTTCGTGTTGTATTCCGGCATGTCGGCCCGGTCCCTTACCCGCTTCTCGCTCTGCCACAGCTGCACCCCAGTCAGGGAATCCTCCCCGCAGAGCTCCCGGGCGTGATCCAAAATGCCGTTTTCATAGCAGAAGTCCGTCCGCTCAAACACGCCCGGGGCGGTCTCGTTGAAAAAGTGGAAGGTAACCCCGGCGTTGACCACGGCCTGGCGCTTGAGCGCGTCCAGGTAGTATTCCGCGCTGATGTCGATATCCGTAAAGACTTGAAGATCCGGCCTCCACTTGATGAGAGTGCCGGTGTCCTTCTTTTTATAGGGCTCCTTCTGCAAGCCGCCCACGTTCTCGCCGTGCTCAAAGCGCAGGGTGTACCGGAAGCCGTCCCGGCGGATGTCCACGTCCATATATTCTGCGGCGTACTGGGTGGCGCACAGGCCCAGGCCGTTCAGGCCCAGGGAGTACTCATAGTTGGCCCCGGAGCTGTTGTTGTACTTGCCTCCGGCGTACATCTCGCAGAACACCAGCTCCCAGTTGTAGCGCTCCTCCTTGGGGTTGTACTCCACCGGGATGCCGCTGCCATGGTCCTCCACCTGGACGGAATGGTCCAGAAAACGAGTGACGGATATCTCGCTGCCCCGGCCCTCCCGGGCCTCGTCAATGGAGTTGGAGAGGATCTCAAACACCGAGTGCTGGCAGCCGTCGATGCCGTCGGAACCAAAGATAACGGCGGGACGCAGGCGCACCCGGTCCGCGCCTTTAAGGCTTTGAATGCTTTCATTGTCGTATACAGGCTTTTTTGGCATGAATTCTATTCCTTTCTTGCGAAGGGTACAAAATAGGCAGGGCAAAAGGGCTTCGGAGTGGAAGGGCTCTCTGGCCGCTGGGAAAAGTGCAGGTCCTTTTCTGGCGCACGGGCCAGTCCCATTTGTCTATCAATAAGGCTCACCGACCCCACGGCAGCCTCCAGCGGATGCGTTGGCCTAGCTAACGCCTCCCTCGAAAGTAGGGCGCTGCTTTGCCCGTCCCCGCGGAGTGGGTCAAGCGTCACGCTTGCCGCAGAAGAAAGGCCCTGCCGCAGGGACGCGGCAGGCCTTTTCTTTGAGGATGAAGTTTTCTTTGTTAGCCGTTTTTGCCCTCTTCCGGGCCGGAAGCTCCCGCATCCGCAGCAGCTTCCTTTTTCTCAGAATTCTGGGAGTCCCCTTCTGCGGGAGAGGAGGACTCTCCCGAAACCGGCGCGGAGCCGCTTCCCTCCTCCAGGGCGGGAGCTTCGCCGGCCCCGGGCAGCAGCGTCCCGTCCATAACCAGCTGGAACTCCTTGTCGTCCAGCTTTTCCTTTTCGTACAGAACCCCGGCCAACCGGTGCAGCTCTTCAATATGGTCCCGCAGGATCATCTCCGTCTGCTGGTAGGCGGTGGAAATCAGCTTTTGAATCTCCTCGTCAATCTCTGAGGCGGTCTGCTCCGAATAGTTGCTGATGTGGCCCATCTCCTTGCCCAAGAAGGGATTGGAACCATCGGAGCCATAGGTGATGGGCCCCAGCTTCTCGCTCATGCCATATTTGGTCACCATGGCCCGGGCAATTTTTGTGGCCCGCTCAATGTCGCTGGAAGCCCCGGTGGAGATGTCGTCCAACACCAGAGCTTCGGCCACCCGTCCACCCAAAAGCACCACCAGCTCCTCCCGCATCTCATTGCGGGAGCGGTAGGACCGGTCCTCGGTAGGCAGGTGCATGGTGTAGCCTCCGGCCATGCCTCGGGGAATGATGGAGATCTGGTGCACGGGGTCCTGGGTTTTGCAGTAATAGGAGGCGATGGCGTGGCCGGCCTCGTGATAGGCGGTGAGCTTCTTCTCCTTCTCGCTCATAACCCGGCTCTTTTTCTCCGTGCCCACCACCACTTTGATGGTCGCCTCTTCAATCTCCACCATAGTAATGGCTTTTAGGTTCTTCCGGGCGGCCAGCAGGGCGGCCTCGTTTAAAAGGTTCTCCAGGTCCGCTCCGGTAAAGCCCGCTGTGGACTTGGCAATGGTAGCCAGCACCACATCGGGAGCCAAAGGCTTGCCCTTGGCATGGACCCGCAGAATCTCCTCCCGGCCCTTAATGTCCGGGCTGCCCACCATGACCTGGCGGTCAAAGCGGCCCGGCCGCATCAGGGCGGGGTCCAAAATATCCGGGCGGTTGGTGGCGGCAATCATAATCACGCCCTCGTTGGCGCCAAAACCGTCCATTTCCACCAGCAGCTGGTTCAAGGTCTGCTCCCGCTCGTCATGGCCGCCGCCCAGGCCAGCGCCTCTCTGGCGGCCCACCGCGTCAATCTCGTCAATGAAGATGATGCAGGGATGATTCTTTTTGGCCTTGTCAAACAGGTCACGGACGCGGGACGCGCCCACGCCCACGAACATCTCCACAAAGTCAGAGCCGGAAATGGAGAAGAAGGGCACCCCCGCCTCTCCGGCTACCGCCCGGGCCAGCAGGGTTTTACCAGTGCCGGGAGGGCCCACCAGCAGCACGCCCTTGGGAATGCGGGCGCCCAGGGAGTTGTACTTGGAGGGATTCTTCAAAAACTCCACAATCTCCCGCAGCTCTTCCTTTTCCTCGTCCGCCCCGGCCACGTCCGCAAAGGTGGTCTTGCGCTTTTCATCGCTCATCTGCTTGATTTTGGCCTTGCCGAAGTTCATCTGTTTGTCGCCGCCTCCGGCTCCGCCCAAATGCCGCATCATGAAGATCCAGAAGAAAATAAGCCCGCCAAACAGAATCAGCGTGGGCAGCAGGCTGATCAGCCAGCTGGTTTCCGCCGGCCTGGTCACGTCCTGCACCATTTTCTCATTGGGATGGGCCTCGTTATAAGCCTCGATGTCATCCCCGGCATAGCGGTAGAACAGGTCCACGCTGGGCATGACAAAGCCGACCACGGAGCCGTCGTCCAGCTTCATGACCATCTCGCCGGTGCCCAGGTTCAAGGAGTACTCGGTCACCCGCTGGTTTTCAAAGTAGTCCAAAATGTCCGAATACTTGTAGTTCGCTCCCTGCGGGTTCCGGTTGCTGAACAGGAAGATGATGATGAAAAGCACCACCACCGGAATGCCGATGTACAGCAGAAGGTTTCGCAGTTTTTTGCCATTGTTGCCGTCCAAAGATTTGCCCTCCTATTTGCTTCCGCCCGCCGTTTTCCGGCACGGTAAACACGGTTATTTTTCAACCGGTTCGCCGTACACCTGGGGCTTTAGTACGCCCACAAACGGCAGATTGCGGTATTTTCCCGCGTAATCCAGGCCGTACCCCACAATAAACGCATCCGGAATGCGCGCCCCCACATAGGTGGGGCTCACTTCCGCCTCCCGGCGTTCCGGTTTGTCAAACAGGGTACAAATGCGGATGCTTTTGGGGTTTCGGGCCCCCAGCACCTCCATCAGGTAATGCAGCGTTTTGCCGCTGTCCAAAATATCCTCCACAATAAGCAGGTCATATTCTTCCAGGGGAATGTTCAAGTCCAGCACGATTTTCACCACGCCGGTGGTTTTTGCGCCCTTGCCATAGCTGGAAACCACCATAAAGTCTATGCCCAGGGGCAAAGTGATGGCCCGCATCAGGTCGGCCATAAAGACCACCGAGCCCTTGAGCACGCTGACTAGCAGCAGGTTTTTACCTTTATAGTCCCAGCTGATCTCCCGGCCCATCCGGGAGACAATGGCGGCCAGCTCCTCTTTGGTGAAAAGCTCCCGCTCAATGTCGTCCAGCATTGTTTTTTCTTCCACCATATCCAATCCCTCTCCTTATCCCTAGCGGACCGCGACGGTCCACACATTCCTGGTTTCCTCCCTCACCCGAAAGCGCTCCCCCGCGCCCGCGCCCTGGACCCAGGCCAGCTCCCCGTTCCAGTCCAGCAGGGGGACCTGGCTTCGAAGGGGGGCGGGGACCCGAAGCTCTTGAAAGATCTGCTTGATCGGCTTGCTCAGGCCCCGCCCCGCCGGGGCGAACCGGTCTCCGGACCGGCGGGAACGCACTCTCGGAGTTCCTGTCATTATATCACAGTCCAACGCGTTTTTGAATAACAAATTTTGAATTTTTTCCGATTTTTCAAGTTCTGCCCGGCTTTTTTTCTCCAATACTAGAATTTTTCCCCCGGGAAGCGGGTTTTCTCCCAATTTGACCGGGAAATCAAAGGGCTCCGGCAGGTCCGGACGCCCCGCCCACAGCACTCCCTGGGCGCAGGCTAGGACGATCCCCCCGGGCAGGTCCATGCGCCCCCCCTGAGACAGAACGCCCCGGGCCTCTTGAAGATGCTTCCATTCCAACGCGCCGCAGCCCGCCTCTTCCAGAAAGAGCTTCAGCGCCCGGGCTGACAGGGCCTCCGGCGCGGCGCGCAGGGGGGCCGCTTCCAGGCCCCAGGGGCTCCGGGCCCCGGCCAGCAGGGACCGGGCTTGGGCGTTTAAACAGTCCCGGTCTCCGGCCAGCAGCGCCGCCGTGTGGCACGCCGCCTGGACGAACCGGGGGTTCAGCTCCCGCAGCACCGGCAGGACGCCGTGCCGCACCCGGTTGCGGGCAAAGCTGTCGGACAAATTGGAGCTGTCCGTCACAAAGTCCAAGCCATGGGCCTGGCAGTAGGCCTCGATCTCTTCCCGCTCCACTCCCAGCAGGGGGCGCAGGATCTTCCCCCGCCGCCGGGGAATGCCGCAGAGGCCCTCCAGCCCCGTGCCCCGGCAGAGGTTGAGCAGCAAAGTCTCCGTGTTGTCGTTGGCGTTGTGGGCGGTGAGGATGCGGTCGTTTTCCCCCGGGGCCAGCCGGTGGAAGAACCCGTACCGCACGTCCCGGCCGCACTCCTCAAGGCCCTGGCCCCGGGCCTTGGCAAGCCCCGCCACGTCCGCCCGCAGCACCTCTATGGCCAGGCCGTGCCGCTGGGCGAAGCCTTCGGCAAAGGCCTGGTCCCGGTCCGCCTCCGCCCCCCGGAGCATGTGGTTCACATGGGCCAAAACAATCCGCTCCCGGGGGACATGCCCCATGAGCCAGTGGGCCAGGGCGGTGGAGTCCGCCCCGCCGGAGAAGCCCACCACCAGCCTGCCAGAATCCGGCAGGCCGTCCAGGCTGGCCCCTGCCAGGGAGGGCTCAGGCATGGCGGATCACCTCCCGGGAGGTGAAGCGCATGTACTCCGGCTGCCAGTGGACGGGCACGTCGATGGTGGCCCCGTGGCGGTTTTTGGCCACGATGATCTCGGCGGCGCTGGTGTCCATGTCCTCCGTGACCTCGCCGCCCTCGCTGGCGGCGTTGTAGGCCTCCCGGTGGAGGAAAATGACGATGTCCGCATCCTGCTCGATGGAGCCCGAGTCCCGCAGCTCGGAGAGGCCGGGCCGGTGGTCCTTGGAGCGGTCCGTGGGGCGGCGCAGCTGGGACATGGCGATGACCGGCACGTCCAGCTCCTTGGCCATGATTTTCAGGCTCCGGGTGATCTCCGCCACCTCGTTGACCCGGTTGTCGATGCGCTTGGCGCTGGTCATCAGCTGCAAATAGTCGATGATCACCAGGTCCACGTTTTTCAGCCGCCGGACCTTGGCCTTGATCTCCGGCACGGTAATACCGGGTACATCGTCGAAATACATTTCCGAGCCGCTGAGGATGTCCCCGGCCTCGATGAGCCGGGTCCACTCCTCGTTGGAAAGGTCCCCGCTGCGCAGCTTGGTGCCCTCCACCGAGGCCTCGGTGGAGAGCAGGCGGGAGCAGAGCTGCTCCTTGCCCATTTCCAGGGAGAAAAAGGCCACCCGCCGTTTGCAGGTGATGGCGGCGTGGCGGGCGATGTTCAGCCCGAAGCTGGTTTTGCCCACGCCGGGCCGGGCCGCCAGCACAATCAGGTCCGACCGGTTGAGGCCGGTGATGGTGCTGTCCAGCAGGCCGATGCCCGTGGGGATGCCCCGGTACTTGTCCCGGTCCGGGGAGTTCAGCCGGTCCAGCCGGTCGAAGGTGTCCAGCAGGATCTCCCGTACCGGCTGCAGGCCCTGCACGGCCTTGCCCCGGCGGATCTCATAAATGCGCTGCTCCGCCGAATCCAGCAGCAGGGAGGACTCCTCCGCCCCGGCGCTGGCGTCGTCCAGAATGCCCCGGGCGGCCTGCATCAAGGTGCGCACATCGTACCGGTCCCGGACAATGCCCGCATAGACCTCCACGTTGCTCAGGGAGGGCACCAGCTGGGCCAGCTGGGCCAGGTAGACCCGGCCGGTCTCCCGGTCGAACTCCTTCACGTCCCGCAGCTTTTCCAGCACGGTGACGAAGTCTACCGGCTGGCCCAGGGTGAACATCTCCAGCATGGCCCCATAGATAAGCTGGTTGTTTACCGCGTAAAAATACTCGGTCCGGGGCAGAATTTCCGCCACAACGGACAGGCACTCCGGGTCCAGCAGCACCGCCCCCAGCACGGACTGCTCCGCCTCCAGGCTGAAGGGCATCTGCATCCCGGGTTGGGCCTGGGTATTCAAAAACTCTTCCACGGTGGACCTCCTCTCTATCAAGGCCGTAGGGGCGTCGAGTCTCGTCTACCGGCTCGGTCGGTTCGCAGCTTGTGTGCCATTGGCACACGCTTACCCCTACAACCCCACCACCTTTTGAAAAAGGTGGACGAAAACTTTAATTCGATTTTGTCGAGTTTATTGCCCTACCGCCAGCTATGTGTCTGATCTCTAAAAGAGGGTGATAGCTGGAACCTTCGGCCCCGCGGCACCAGCGCCCTGTTAACAACCCGAAAAAATTCGGATTAAAAGTTTTTGATCAAACTCTTTTCAAAAAGTTTGCGGGTTGCAGGGCGGCGCCCTGCGGTCTTAGCCTTACGCCTCGCAGACCACCACGCTCATGGAGGCGGAGATGCCGTTGTAGAACTTTACGTCGAAGTTATAGGTCCCAAAGGCCTTGATGTCGTTTTCCAGCGCGATCTTGCGCTTGTCCACCTCCACGCCGTACTGCTTGGCGATCTCCTCGGCCAGCTCCTTGGCGGTGACGGACCCGAAGAGCTTGCCGTTCTGCCCGACCTTGGCGGGGATCTTCACGGTCTTGCCGGAGAGGGCTTTGGCGTTCTCCTGGGCCTTTTCGGTCTCCTTTTTCACCTTGTATTCTTTGGCGGCCTCGGCGTTTTTAAACTCGTTCATGGCCTGGGCGTTGGCCTCCTTGGCCAGCTTCCGGGGCAGAAGGAAGTTCCGGGCGTAGCCGTCGGAGACCTCCTTGAGCTCGCCTTTCTTGCCGATGCTCTTTACGTCTTGCAGCAAAATTACCTTCATGATGCGTCGTTCCTCTCTGTTATTTATTTTTTCAGCCGGCACACCGCCGCGCCGTTTTCCATCGCGGCGGCAATATCCTCCAGCACTTTCTGTGCCTGCTCCTCGCTGTCGTAGTAGCCGATAATGGGTTCTGAGAACAGCGCCCGGTCGGCGTTGCCTGTGGGGCAGTAGCCAAAGATGGCGTAGTCTGGGACGTATTTGCCCCCATGCACTTTCTTGACCATCAGCAGCTGATACTGGCCCAGGCTTTTGCCATCCTGGGATAGAATGAACATAAAACCACTTCTTTGCTTTCCTTGATTAAACCTCTTGCGGAAAAATTTATTGAGTAAGAAAAGGCCTCCGGGCCAAAGGGCAGCCCTGCGGCAAGACCGTGGGACTCTGTCCCACACCCTGGAAGGGGCCTAACGCCCCTTCACCGCGCAATTTTCTTCGTTCTCCACTATTTCGCAAGAGGTCAATTATTTTACTGACCTGCCCCGTGCGGCCATGCGCTTGCCGGTTTCCACCGCCGCCCGGAAGCAGACTTCCTCCAGGCCCCGGCCCTTTTCGTGGAGGACGCCGCTGTCCCATCCCGCGTCGTCCACGGTGTCTGTGGCATAGAAAAACTCCGCAAAGGGTACCCCCCGGAACTGGGCAACCGCCGCCAAGCTGGCGCACTCCATCTCCACAAAGACGCAGCCCTGCTCCCGGCGGCGGGCGGCTTTCTGCCGGGTCTCCCGATAAAAAGCGTCCGTGGTCCAGGTCTTGCCCTGGGCATAGGGCACGCCCAGGCTTTCCAGGGCCTCCCGGCAGGCGGACACGCTTTTGGGGTCCAGCTCCACTTCGTCCGCCGGGGGCAGGTAGTGGTAGGAGAGCCCCTCGTCCCTCACTGCCGCCGTGGGCAGCAGAAGCTTGCCGTGGGAGATCCCCTTTTGCAGCACCCCGGCGGCGCCGAAATACACAAAGTATTTCCCGCCCTGGGGGATGCACACTTCCATGGTGGAGGCGGCTCCAGGCCCGCCCACCAGGGGCATGAACACCGCCGCCTCTGTGCCATGGGCCTTGATTTTATAAACGGGTATGGCCCCAATGCAGCAGCCGAAATGGCTGACCTCTTCCCCGCCGTAGGTTTCCAGAATCCATTCCATAATGGGCTTGGAAAAAATCCCGATACAGATCTCAGGGAAGCCCTCAACGGGCTGATAGCAGTCCTCTGGGTTGATGATGGCCCGACGCTCCGGGTCGAACTCGTTGCACAGCATGATGCTTTCCCTCCTTGCGCTGCGTCAATTGCTCTTGGTCTCTTCCAGCTTCTGGTCCAGGGCCCGGATCAGGGCCCGCCGGGCCTCGCCGATGGTGATGTTCTTAATCTGGGCCCCGGCCATGGTCAGGTGCCCGCCCCCGCCGAATTCCTCCAGAATCACCTGCACGTTCACATCCCCCAGGCTCCGGCCGGAAATGTTCACGTCCACGCCGGTCTTGTACAGCACGAAGGAGGCCAGCACCCCCTGGATGGACAGCAGCTCGTCGGCGGCCTGGGCAGCGGCCACCCGCATGTCTTCAAACTCCCAGCTGGAGGTGGCAATGGCGCAGCCCTTGTAGATTTCCGCCCCGGAAACCAGCTGGGACCGGCGCTTGTAGCTGTCCAGCGTATTGGAGAAGAGCTTTTTGACCGAGACCGTGTCCGCGCCCCAGCGGCGCAGGTAGGCGGAGGCCTCGAAGGTGCGCACGCCGGTTTTCAGCACAAAGTTTTTGGTGTCCAGCATAATGCCCGCCAGCAGCGCCTGGGCGTCCACGCTGTCGATGGCGGAGGACTTGATGTACTGGGCCAGCTCCGTGACCATTTCGGAGGCTGAGCTGGCATAGGGCTCGTGGTAGAAGATCAGGGCGTTTTTGATGTGGGTCACCATCATCCGGTGATGGTCGATGACCACCACCCGGGGGATGCGGGCCAGCAGTTCCCGGCTTTCCACATAGTTGACCGAGTGGGTGTCCACCACAATCAGCAGGGAGCGCTCCGTGGCGGCCTGCAGGGCCTCCATAGGGCTGATGAACAGGTCCTCGTCCGGGTAGGCCTCGTCCACCATGTCCACTAGGGACCCGGCCAGGGTGGAGCCCCGGTGGATGACGATGCTGGCCTGTTTCTCCAGCCCCTTATAGATCGCCGCCCACATGCCCACGGCGGAGCCCACGCTGTCCAGATCGGAGTTGGTGTGGCCCATAATAAACACCCGGTCGCTGGCCTTTACATGGTCGGTGAGGGTGGCGGCAATGACCCGTGTGCGCACCTTGTCCCGCTTTTCCACCCCTTTGGAGAGGCCGCCGAAAAACTCGTATGTATCCCCTCCCTGCTTTACGGCCACCTGGTCGCCGCCCCGGCCCAGGGCCATATCGATGGCCTGGCGGGCCCAGCGCTCGCTTTCCGCGATGGTGCGGGCCCCACGGCCCACGCCGATGGACACCGTGGCGCTCATGTGGTTGCGGCTGTTCTTCACCTCCCGCACATGGTCCAGCACCTGGAAGCGCTTTTGCTTGGCCTCCTCGATATGGGCGTCGTCGGTGACGAACAGGTACCGCCCATTGGACATTTTGCGGATAAAGCCCTTGAGCTCATCCACAACCCAGCCCCGTAGGGCGGCTTCCACCTCGGCGGTCACCCGGGATTCCTCGCCTCCCAGGCTGTCCCGGGCCATTTCCTCCCGGTTGTCGAACACGGCCAGGCACACCACCGGGCGGCGCTCCCGGAACTCTTTGTCCACATTTTTAAAGTAGGTGTCATCCACAAAATATAAGATGTGCCCCCGCTGGGCCCAGGCCCCATATACGGTATACTCCCGGCCCCCGTGGGAGACCGAGGCCCCCTTTTCCTCCAGCACCTGGCGGAAGGTCTTGGGATAGATGAATTTCAGCACGTTTTCCCCCAGGCAGGGCTTGCCCTTGCCCAGGGACGCGGCAAAGGCCCGGTTGGTCCACACCAGGTCCCCGGCCGGGGCCACCACGGCCACGGGCATGGCGAAGTCCTGCAGGGCCTCCTCTTCCTCGGCCGCCAGCACCTTTCCGGCGGCCCGCACCGTGGAGGCCACGTTCTGGCGGTAGATCAGCCCGGAGACCACCGTGGCCAGGGAGCAGAGCCCCGCGGCGGTCAGCTCCACGGCGAACAGAATGCGGCTGTAGGGATAAACCGCCGCGGCCATGGCGACCATTGCCGCCGCCATCAAATACATCAGCGGCGATGTGACCCAAACTTTTTTCCTCCTCAATTCTCTCATCTCCTCTTGCCTTCGGTTGCCTCCAGCTGCCTCCAGCTGCCTCCGGCTGCCTCCGGCGGCTTAAGGAACTTTTTGAAAAAAGTTCCTTAAGAATCCTCAAAAACTTTTACGTTGCGGCGGGTGGTGCTAGACGCGGGCTGTGTGCTCAGTGGGGGGACTGATGCTGCCCCTGAGGTTTGGCAACGAAATGTACGCGGTCCAGGTGCGTTAGGCACCTGGTAGGGTTCTTAGGGGCAACGCCCCTAAGCCGCCGGAGGCCTTAACCGTACTTTCTGGGCCGTAGGCCCACTTCGGGACGTAGTCCCGACCCCCAGCATTGACCGAGTAACAGCAACAAGGCTCCCAAAGCGCAAATGGAAAAAATCTTCCCTACACCTCCATAATGATCGGCAGGATCATGGGGTTGCGCTGGGTCTTGCGGTAGAGGAACCGGGAGAGCTCGTCCTTGACGCTCTGCTTCATGCCGCTCCAATCCCGCACCCGGTGCTTGGCGCAGTCCTCCAGGGTGCTGCGCACCAGCTTTTTGGCCTCCACCATCAGGGCCTCGGACTCCCGCACGTACACAAAGCCCCGGGACACAATATCCGGCCCGGCCACCACATGGCCGGAGTGGGAGTCGATGGAGCACACCGCCACGATCAGGCCGTCCTCGGCCAGGTGCTTGCGGTCCCGCAGCACGATGCTGCCCACATCGCCCACGCCCAGGCCGTCCACCATCACGCTGCCCGCGGGCACATCGCCCAGCTGCTTCATGCCGTCCTCGTGGATTTCCAGCACATTGCCGATGGCCCCGATGAAGATGTTCTCCCGGGGCATGCCCATGGCCATGGCCAGGCCCGCGTGCTTTTGCAGGTGCTTCTGCTCCCCATGGACCGGGATGAAAAACTTGGGTTTGGTCAGCCCGTGGATGAGCTTGAGCTCCTCCTGGCAGGCGTGGCCGGAGACGTGGACCTCGTACATGGACTCGTAAATGACCGTGCAGCCCTGCTTGAGCAGCTCGTCCACCACGGCCCCCACGGTCTTCTCGTTTCCGGGAATGGGCCGGGCGGAGAGGATGATGAAGTCCCCGGGGCCGATGGCCACCTGCCGGTGGTCGGAAAAGGCCATGCGGGTCAGGGCGGACATGGGCTCGCCCTGGCTGCCGGTGGTGATGAGCACCAGCTGGCCGGGCTCGTAGCGGTTGATCAGGCTCAGGTCGATGAGCACCCCGTCCGGCACGTCCAGGTAACCCAGCTCGCTGGCAATGCCCATCACGTTCACCATGCTGCGGCCGGAGAGGGCCACCTTGCGGCCGTATTTCACGGCACAGTTGATGATCATCTGCACCCGGCTGATGGAGGAGGCGAAGGTCGCCACGATAATGCGCTTGCCCTCGGCCCGCATAAACAGGGAGTCCAAGGAGTCGTTGACGCTCTGCTCGGTCTTGGTGTAGCCGGGGCGCTCCGCGTTGGTGGAGTCCGCCAGAAGGGCCAGCACCCCCTGCTTGCCCAGCTCGGCAAAGCGGGTCAGGTCGATGATCTCCCCTTCGGCGGGGGAGAAGTCCACCTTAAAGTCGCCGGTGTGCACCAGTATCCCGGCGGGGCTGTGGATGGCCAGGGCCACCGAGTCGGCGATGGAGTGGTTCACGTGGATGAGCTCCACCTCCATGCAGCCCAGGCGGATGCGGGACCCGGGCGGGGCCACCTGAAGCCGGGCGGAGCCGGTAAGGCCGTGCTCCTTGAGCTTGCTCTCGATCAGCCCGATGGTCAGGGCGGTGCCGTACACGGGAATGTTGAGCTTTTTCAGCAGGTAGGGCACCGCGCCAATGTGGTCCTCGTGGCCGTGGGTGATGACGATGCCCTTGATTTTGGCCCGGTTCTTCTCCACAAAGCTGAAATCCGGGATGACCAGGTCCACGCCCAGCATGTCCTCGTCCGGGAAGGCCAGGCCGCAGTCCACAATGACCATGTCGTCCTGGCACTCGTAGAGGGTAAAGTTTTTCCCGATCTCATTGAGCCCGCCCAAAAAGTAGGCCCGGATGGAGGGCCTTTGGGTCTTGCGGGGCCTGCCCCGCCCCCGGCGGGCAGGCTGGGGCGCTTCGGCCCGGGCGGTCTGGACCGCCGCCTGCTGGGCTGCCGCGATGGGGGCGGAACCCAGGACCTGCCGCTTAGGCTTTCTCTGGGCCGCGGGCTGCTTGGGGGCCTGCTTGCGGGTCCGGCGCTGGGCGGGCTGTTTTTCCGCCGGCTTGGGTCCGGCGATTTTTCCGATCTTCGGGGCCTCAGCCGGGCTGGTCAAGGCCTGGTCCTGGGTCCTGGGGTCCTTGCCGGCCGGGCGGCGGGGCCTGGTATTCTTTTTTTCGTTTTCTGTCACAAATCTTCCTCCTTAAAGACGTCCGGACAGCGCGGGGCCGGGCCTGCAAGCCCACGGGCGCGGGCGCTGCGTGCCGGAGTATTGGAATCAATTATAAAGATAAAAGCGGCGGGTTGCCGCATTCAGCCAATAGGGTATTACTTCATATTTTACTATTTCCCGGCCGGTCTGTCAACCACCATTTCCCAGCGGAGGTTGTCGAAAGGCGTTGATATCAGGGAGGGGGCCTGTATTCATACTATTACTGCTCAGCCGGTAAACGATAGGGAGGCTTGGGTCGGGACATATGACGTTGGCTTCGCGAAGCCGTCCCGAAGGGGCCGCGTACATTGCCTGCTTTTAACTGGCAGAGTAAATCGTTCTCCGGCCGCGCAGCGTTTCTCCCGGCCAGCCATGCTCGCGTGATTGTAGTGTGGGGTGCCGCTTTTTGCTTTATGCCGGAAAAGACGAAAAAAATTCCGATATCTTGCCCGGAGGGCTTGACAAAGTATACTAAATTGGTATATATTAATCTTGCCGGGGAAGGATAGCCAAGGGAATGCCGCGCGGCCTGCCTTGGAGCCGCCCCGCATGATGCAGCAAAAAGACGAAAGGAAGTCTTAAAAATATGGAGAATGCCAGACGAAGCGTATATGTAGACAACGCCGCCACCACGGCGGTGTCGGAAGAGGTGCTGGAGGCCATGCTGCCCTTCTACAAGGAGGTATACGGCAACCCTTCCAGCCTGTATGAGCTGGGCCAGCGGGCCAAGGCCCCCCTGGAGGAGGCCCGGGCCACGGTAGCCGCCTGCCTGGGGGCAAGGCCCAACGAGATCTACTTTACCAGCTGCGGCAGCGAGAGCGACAACTGGGCCATTAAGGGCGCGGCCCGGGCGCAGAGGAGAAAGCACGGGAAAGACCACGTCATCACCTCCGCCTTCGAGCACCACGCGGTGCTGCACACCTGCCAGGCCCTGGAACGGGAGGGCTTCACCGTCACCTACCTGCCTGTGCACGAGGACGGCCTGGTGCGGGTGGAGGAGCTGGAAGCGGCCATCACCGAGAAGACTGCTTTGGTCACCATTATGTACGCCAACAACGAGATCGGAACCATCCAGCCCATCCCGGAGATCGGGGCGGTCTGCCAAAAGCACGGGGTGCTGTTCCACACGGACGCGGTGCAGGCCGTCGGCAGCGTGCCCATTGACGTGAAAGCGCAGAACATCGATATGCTCTCCCTCTCCGGCCACAAAATCCACGCGCCCAAGGGCGTGGGGGCCCTGTACATCCGGGCGGGGGTGTTTATCGACAACTTTATGGACGGCGGGGCCCAGGAGCGGGGCCGCCGGGCCGGAACCGAGAACGTGGCCCAGATCGTGGGCCTTGCCACGGCCGTCAGACGGGCCGTGGACACCGTCGATGAGCGCGTAGCCCGGCTGACCCCCATGCGGGAAAAGCTCATTGACGGCCTGCTGAAGATTGAGCGCAGCCGCCTGAACGGCAGCCGGGAGCGCCGCCTGCCCGGCAATGTGAGCTTCTGCTTCCAGGGGGTGGAGGGGGAGAGCCTGCTGCTGCTGTTGGATATGCACGGGATCAGCGCCTCTTCGGGCTCGGCCTGCACCAGCGGCTCTTTGGACCCCAGCCATGTGCTGCTGGCCATCGGCCTGCCCCACGAGGTGGCCCACGGCTCCCTGCGCATCTCCCTCGGGGACTACAACACCATGGAGGACGTGGACTATATCTTGGAGGTGCTGCCCCAGATTATCGAGCGGCTGCGGAAGATGTCGCCCCTGTGGGACGCCATCCAGACGGGAAAGGTAAACTATGACCCCTATATGTAAAGACCCAAAACGCGCCGCCCTGGCTGGAAGGCTCCGCCGGGTGCTGGGGTTGTCCCTGCTTCTCAGCGTTCCCACTTTTGTGATCAATCTGCTGGTGCAGGGCAGGCGGGAGTTTAAAGCGGAACTGGCGGACTGGAAAAAATACCGCGGGATCATTCGTAAAATGAAGTAGAAAGGATTGACCTATTATGGCATACAGTGAAAAAGTGATGGACCATTTTGCCAACCCCCGCAATGTGGGCGAAATGAAGGATTTCAGCGGCGTGGGGGAGGTTGGCAACCCCAAGTGCGGGGACATTATGCGCATGTACATCAAGGTGGAGGGGGACGTGATCACGGACGTTTCCTTTATGACCTTCGGCTGCGGCGCGGCCATCGCCACCAGCAGCATGGCCACGGAGCTGATCAAGGGCAAGCCCATCAGCGAGGCCCTGAAGCTGACCAACAAGGCGGTGATGGAGGCCCTGGACGGCCTGCCGCCGGTGAAGGTCCACTGCTCGGTGCTGGCGGAGCAGGCCATCAAGGCGGCGGTCTCCGACTATTATAAGCGCATCGGCGTAGACCCGGAGCCCATCGTCGGGGCGATCCCGGAGTGCGAGGAATGCGGGTGCTCGATCTAAGAACCCGTTAACGGGGGACCAATGTACGCGGTCAAGGGGCGGGGAAGATTGCCAGTGGCAATCGTTCTGACCCGGTCTACGCTGCCGCTCCGGTCGGTGCTGAACGTGTGCTGTACTTGGCGCAGCCAAGTACCCGGCACACAGCACCCGAGTCGGCAGACGAGACAGGCACCTGGTAGGGTTCTTAGGGGGACTTGGCGCAGCCAATGTCATAAGCCCCTAAGCCGCCGGAGGGTGAGCGTCTGCCAGTGGCAGACAAGCTGCGAACCGACCGAGCCGACAGGCGAGACCCGACCTTGACCTTGCCCTTAAGGCGGCGCAGTAAAAACGGATAGAGCAGAAAGCCAAATCGTCTCCCAAGTCCCTATAGCGCATTTGTGCTGCGCCGCCGTCCTTTATGTAACGCCTTAGAGCGAAGCGAATAGCAGTGGCCTGTTTTCCCCCCAGCTGCCTTTTTGTGGGATGAGCCGCCTGTTCCGTAAGGAGGGCAGCTGCATCGAACAGTCCGCTGTTTGGCGCTTCGCTTAAATGCGCTTTTTTAGGGCGGCGGCGCAGCCAGGAGGCGCTAAGCTTGGCTTTTTGTGATGATGGGGTGCGGTGCGCTAAACTTTTTTACTGCGCCGCCTTTTAAGGGCAAGGTCAAGGTCGCGAGACTCTGTCGGCGACTTCGCTTTGCGAAGTCGTGCTCTGCCACTTTTGAAAAAGTGGACAAAACTTTTACTGTTGCGCTCAGTAAGCTTGCTTCTCACTGGGTTTGGACATGCTCTCTCCAAACCTCCCCAAATTCTCTCCGAAAGGAGCCTCCCGCCATGCCCAACATCTCCGAACAAGAACTGAAGCAGCTCCTGGCCGGAACGCCCCCGCCCGGGGTCTACCTGCTGTACGGCGAGGAAAAATTGCTTTTAAAGCGGGCTGCGAAAAAGCTCATTCAGAAGGCCGGGGGAGAGAGTTTTCCAGAGTTCAACCGCAACGAGTTCCCCGGCTCGGCCGAGGCGGTCCGCATTGTGGATGCGGCGGTGGCCCTGCCTTTTTTCGCGGAGCAGAAATGCGTGGCCGCGGCGGACTGGAATCCGGCGGAGAAGCCCCAGGAGGAGCTGGACCGCCTGTGCGCTTTGGTGGACGACCTGCCCGATACCACGGCGCTGGTGCTGTGGTATCCCACCCTGGACTTTGACCGGAAAGCGCCCAAGTGGAAGCGGCTGGCGGAGCGCTGCGAGAAGCGGGGCCAGGTGGTGGAGTTTAAGGCTCGGGAGCCCGGTGAGCTAAAGCGCTTCCTGGCCAGGGAGGCGGAGAAGCAGGGCTGCGTGCTGGCCGCCCCCGCCGCCGGGCGGCTGGTGGAGTATGTGGGCACGGGCCTGACCGCCCTACTGGGAGAGGTGGAGAAGCTGTGCGCCTACACCCTCTCTCAGGGGGGGCGGGAAATAACCGTGCGGACTGTGGAGGAGCTGACCCCCAAGACCACGGAGATCACCGTGTTTTTGATGACCAACGCCCTGGTGGCCGGGAACTATGAAAAGGCCTATGAGCATCTGGAGCAGCTTTTTTATCAGAATGAGGAGCCGGTGGCCATTTTGGCGGCCATGGCCAACTCCTTTTTGGACCTGTTCCGGGTAAAGGCCGCGCTGGAAAGCGGGCTGACCTGCATGGCCCCCGCCGAATACGCGCCGGAGTACAAGCGGCTGGGCTTCCGCCTGGAAAAGGCCATGCGGGCTGTGGCCCGAACCCCCATGAGCCTGCTGAGCCGGTATCTGGACCTGCTGCTGGAAGCGGACCTAGCCCTAAAGGGCTCCCGGCTGGAGCCCCGGCTGGTGCTGGACAGCCTGGTGGCCCGCCTGCTGCTGGCCGGGCAGGAGGCGAGAGGATGATCCGGGTTCGGGAGGCCATCGTGGTGGAGGGCCGGGCGGACAAGGCCAAACTCTCCGGGCTGGTGGAAGGGATTATCGTGGAGACGGGCGGCTTTCAAATCTTCCACGACCAGGAAAAACTGGCGTTGATCCGCAGGCTTGCGGCGGAGCGGGGGGTCGTGGTCTTTACGGACAGCGACGGGGCCGGGTTTCTCATCCGCAGCCGCCTGAGCCAGTGCCTGCCGCCCAGCCAGGTGAAGCACGCCTATACCCCGGACGTACCCGGCAAGGAGCGGCGGAAGGCAAAGCCCTCCAAAGAGGGCAAGCTGGGTGTGGAGGGCATGAGCCTGGCGGTGCTGGAGGACTGCCTGCGGCGGGCCGGGGCGGACATAGACGATGGGGGAGAGGCGGAAAAAAAAGAGCCGCTGACCAAGGGGGATCTATACGCTTTGGGGCTGAGCGGGGGCCCGGAGAGCGCGGCCCGGCGGCGGATGGTACAGAAGGAGCTGGGCCTGCCGGAGCGGCTTTCGGCCAACGGCCTGCTGGCGGCGCTGAACGCCCTATACACCCGGGAAGAAGCGCTGGCGTTGCTATACCCCCAAGGCGCAGTAAAAGTTCTTGAAGATTCTTAAGGAACTTCTTTCAAGAAGTTCCTTAAGCAGAGCGCGAGACAGCGTCTCGCGACCTTGCCCTTAAAGGCGGCGCAGAGCAAACCAAGCAGCGCAACAAGCCCGTTCATCTCAAAAAGCTTGCGATGCAGCGTAAAGCTGCGCCGCCAGTCTTTGTAATGCCTTTGAGCGAAGCGAAAAACAGTGGACTCCTTTCTACTCAGTTAGCCACAAGTGGAAATGGTTGGCTGTGCGAAGGAAGCCCACTGTTTTCACGGCGTTCAAAAGCGCGATCAGCGAAGCGAAAAACAGTGGACTCCTTCCTACCAGCCGGCCACAAGCGGAAATGGCTGGCTGAGTGGAGGGAGTCCACTGTTTTCACTGCGTTCAAATGCGTTATCTGGGCTGGCGGCGCAGCACTACGCTGCACATAGGGCTATAGGGGATGAGTACGCCGGGCGCGCTGCTTGTTTCGTTCTGCGCCGCCTTTAAGGGCAAGGTCGCCTCTGGCGGCTTAAGAAACTTCTTGAAAGAAGTTCCTTAAGAATCTTCAAGAACTTTTACTGCCGCTGCGCGCTTTCATTTTGGCTTTGCTTGGCTTTTTAGTGAATGTTCTCCTTGATCCAGGCGCAGTCCTCCCGCAGGCACTGGTCGTGGTCCCCATAGAAGCCCTCGCGCTCCACCACCCAGAAGGCCTCGAAGTCCTGCTCGTCCAGGGCGTTCTTGATCTCCTGCCAGTCCATGTTGGACTCCGGCGCGCCGATCTTGCACTGGACCTCGAACTTCTTCTTGCCCTCGGGGCTCTGGTTGCGGGCGTTATACTGGTCCAGCATGGCCTGGCGTTCCTCCAGGCTCATCTCCTTCACATGGGCAAAGGGGCTCTCGTGGGTACCTTCGGCGTGGGCGGACCGGGGCTGGGGCCCGGGACCCTGGACCTTGGCGTTCTCCTTGACGTGGATGGCCACAATGCGGTTCTTATACCGGCGGATGAAGGAGGGCGGGTAAGTACCGGCGTTCATGGTCCAGCCGCAGTCCAGCTGGAAATAGCACTTGCTGGAGTTGTTGGCCACATGCTCCAAAAGGGGCAGGCCCTGGTCCATGTAGAACTCCTTGCTGTGGTTGTGGTAGCCGATCTTAATGCCATAGGGCTCGGCCATCTCCGCCATGGCGTCCAGCTCGTGGGCCACCTCGATGGCCTCTTCCTTGTTGCAGAAGTCCGTGCTGGCCCAGATGACGGCCTTGCCGCCCAAGGCGGCCATCTTCTTCACGATCTCCTCGGTGGGCTTGGCATGGACGGAGACGATCTCCAGGCCGCACTCCTGGGCCCATTTTTTGACGTCTTCCACGTCGTTGTCCAGGTCCACGGGCAGCAGCTCCACGCCGGTGAAGCCCAGGGACTTGGCGGTCTCGAACTTTTCCTTCAGGCTGGGGCCCAGGCCCAGGTAGCTGGCGATTCCGCCGAAGGAGTAGGTGCCGATGTTTACATTCATGGGGGATTCCTCCTTAAATTGGACAGCCCGCCCAAGCGGAAGGTGGCAGACTGCCATATTATTCCATATATATCATACAGGAAATCTACAATTCTGTCAAGCCCCCCGGGGCTTGTTGGGAGTGTCCAAAGGCGTTGATAAAGGGAGTTAGAATGGTCAGTGAGCCAGTAAATGTTTTGTCCACTTTTTCAAAAGTGGCAGGGTTCTTAGGGGCAGAGCCCCTAAGCCGCCGGAGGCCACTCCGTATTACTCTATAAAAAACTGCGTGCTTTGGACACCCCCGGCCCATTTGCGGGCGGCGCGGCCGCGCAGTGCCGCTCCCGGCGGGGGGCCGGTCTGGGGCAACGCGCCGCAGGGCCAGAAAAAATTTCTCCCCTTCTGAGATATTTAACCGCCCTAAATGGTACTATAAGTGAAAAGCTTTTCAAGACGCTGGCAGGAAAGGGGGCAAAGCCATGAGCGACGAGGAGTTTGCCGGATATGCCCAGGAGTTCGCCGGGACCGTCTACCGGGTGGCCTTTCACACCTGCAAAAACGCCGCCGACAGCGAGGACGTGCTGCAGGACGTACTGCTCAAGCTCTACCAGGAAAAGACGGTCTTCGAGAGCCGGGAGCATGTGCGCCGGTGGCTCATCCGGGTGGCGGTGAACCAGTCCCGCAAGCTGCTGCGGTCCGCCTGGTTCCGCCGGTCCGCGCCCCTGGAGGACTGCGCCGCCCTGCTGGAAGAGGCCTCTCCCGAGGAGGGCGGCGTGTTCCAGGCGGTGATGGACCTGCCCCAGAAGTACCGGACGCCCCTGTACCTGTATTATTACGAGGGCTACGCGGTCCGGGAGGTGGCGCAGCTGTGCGGGCTCAAAGAGTCCACCGTATCCACCCGGCTGCAGCGGGCCCGGCAAAAACTGAAAGAGATTTTAGAGGAGGGCTCATAATGGAATTTTATCCCGATGTATATAAGCGCGCGTGTTCCAAGCTGAACGCCCCCCCGGACGCAGTAAAGGAGGCAATCAGAATGACCGAACAAAAACGCAGGCCCAGAAAGGCCGTCCGCAACCTGCTGGTAACCGCCGCCATTTTGGCCCTGGCGGTGCTGGCGGCGGTGGGGGCCAGCGCGGCCCCGGGCGGCAGCGTTTTCACCCATGTCACCGCCTTTATGCGGTCTCCCCAGCAGCTGCCCGAAACCCAGGGAAAGAAATGCCTCGTCCGCATGCAAAACGGGATGGGGGATGAGACGGAGTTCCTGGCAGAGCGGGTGGAATACCTCCCGGAAAGCAACATGCTGAAGGTTTGGCTGAACACGCCGGACGGCGATATCATGTGGCTGGGGCTCTCGCTGGATGAGAGCTGCCGCCAGTACGGCAGCTATGAGGAGATGCGCCGGCAGGAGGGCGCGGCCACCGGCGTTGGCCCGGACGGCACGCAGTATGAGGTCCAGCTTAAATAACTATCCATATTTCCTAAAAAAGGACCGCCGTGGTAAAACGGCGGTCCTTCCGCTATTCCGCGATTTTGGCCCGCAAAGCCTTGATCTTGATCCCCTGGGCGGAGAATTTGATCTCGTGTTCGGTCAGGATGTTCTCCGGGTCCCCTTGGGCGTGCAGGTCCTTGCAGTCGTAAAAAATGGCGAAGCCCGCCTCGCCCAGGTAGCGCTTGGTGGCCAGGTACAGGTCCTCGTTGTCGGTTTTAAACCAGATCTCCCCCTCCGGGGCCAGCAGGGGCTTGTAGGCCAAAAGCTGGCGGGTGTGGGTCAGGCGGCGCTTGTGGCAGCGGGCGGCGGGCCAGGGGTTGCAGAAATTGATATACAGCCGGTCCGCCTCCCCGGGGGCGAAAAGCTCCGGCAGGCGCTCAATGTTGTAGTAGCACAGCAGCGCGTTGTCCGGCTCCTCTTCTCCAAAGGCCTCCTGAATGTTCCGCCGCCCCACGCCCAGAATGTCATAGCTGACGTCGACGCCCACCCAGTTCACGTCCCGCCGCCGGGCCGCGGCCCCGGCCAAAAAGACGCATTTGCCACAGCCCAGGTCCAGGTACAGCGGCTGCTCCGGGCGGGCGAAGCGGTCCTTCCAGCCGCCCCGCAGAGCGGCGGGGTCCGGGATATAGTAGGGGCACCGGGCCAGCTCCGGCTTGGCCCAGGCCTTTCTCCGCATACGCATAAAAAGCCTCCCTGTAAAAAGAGTCAAGCCAATTATACGGGATGGAGGGGGGAAAATCAAGCTTGAAGTTTTGGCCCGCCGGGTGTATAATGGGGAAACCGGCCGGTTGAACGGTTTTGAACCTTCAAAAACGGGGAAAGCCCAGAGCATACGCCCTGGGCCTTCCCTTTGAAAAAGGAGATTATGAAAAAGAAAACTTGTACTCTAAGCAAGAGAATCTATAGAAACCCCGGAGCGGGGATTATCGTTTTGCCGTCAGGAGGCTTCCGCCTCCGGCTGGGTCCGGGACATGCCCGTGTTGGCGGAGAGGACCAGCTCGATCTTTAACCCGGTCTGCCCCGCTAGGGGACGGTCCACGGTCAGGGTCACTTTATCGCCGGGCTTTTTGTTGGCGATATAGGAGGCGATGGTGTTTTCGGAGGTAACCTGCACATCGTCAATGGCGGTGATAGTGTCATACTGCTGCAGGCCGGAAGCCTTTGCCTCATCGGAGGTTACCTCGGCCACATAGTAGCCCTGGGGCAGGCCCCGGTAGAAGCTGGACAAGGTGCGGTCAACATAGCCGCCCATAATGCCCAGCATGGGCCGGCTGGTGACGTAGCCGTGCTCGATCAGGTCGGAGACGATGGGCTGGGCCACGCTGGAGGGGATGGCGAAGCCCATGCCCTCGTAGTCGGTCTTGGCGATCTTGGAGGAGTTGATGCCCACCACCAGGCCGTCGGAGTTGACCAAAGCGCCGCCGGAGTTGCCGGGGTTGATGGCCGCGTCGGTCTGGATGCAGTTGACCACAAAGCCGGTCTCGCCATTGGTGACGGGCCGGTTTAGGGCCGACACATAGCCGATGGTGACGCTGGAGTTAAACTGCAGGCCTCCCGGGTTGCCGATGGCCAGTACCTGGTCGGTGACCTGCAGGTCCTCCGAGTCGCCGAACTCGGCGGGCACCAGCTCGGTTTCCGCGTTGATCTTGATCACGGCCAGGTCCGTCTGGGTGTCCTCGCCGATGAGCTCCGCCTCGTAGGTGGCCCCGTCGGAGGTTACCACCTTAATGTTGGAGGCTCCGCTGATCACGTGCTGGTTGGTGACGATATAGCCGTCCTTGGAGATGACGATGCCGGAGCCCTCCCCGGCGGGAGAGAGCTCGCCGCCCTGCTGCCCCTGGCCTCCCTGTCCGCCCTGGCCCCCGAAGAAGTAGCCGAAGCCGCCGAACAGGTCGTCCATGGACTGCTGCACCACCTGGTAGTTCTGCACGCACACCACCGAGGGAATCAGCTTCTGGGCCACCTCCTGGGTGCTCATGCCCTCCCGGGTGGAGGTAGGCGTAGCTACACTGGACTCGTCCTTTTTATAAAGGGTGAAGGCGGCGGTTTTTTCCGCCCCCTCCGGGCTCCGCACGTCCACCACGCCGCTTTGAATCATGGCCGCGAACGCGCCCACCGAGCCCATGGACACCACCGCGCAGGCCAGCACGGCGGCAACGGCCTTGGCGGCGGTTTTGCCGGGGCTGCGCTTCTTTTTGGGCTTGGGCGGCTGGGGCTGGGCATAATAAGGAGGCTGGGGGCCCCAGCTGTAGCTGGTCTGCTGCACCGGCTGAGAGGCCGGGTAGCCTTGCTGGTAGTTGGAATAGGGGGCCGGAGAGGCGCCCTGGGAAGGCTGAGCGTACCCGCTGTATGGGGACGCGCCGGCCTGCTGGCTGGCGGGCTGGCTGCCGGCGGGAGCCTGCCCGTTGGTGGAACTGGTGGAAGCGTTGGAAGAATTGGTCAAGTTATCGTTTTCGCGACACATAAAAGCAGCTCCTTTCAAGTTTTTGGTTTCTGTTTCACGTTGCGCTGTTCTTTTGTTGTGTCTGTATTATCCCCCCGCAATGTGAAAACGATGTGAAGAAAAAAAGGAGTTCCGCTGAAAGATTCAGGAAAGAAAAAAGAAGCGGCGGAAGAACGCCGCTTTCCCGTCCGTTCTTCTCAAAAAATAAAAAAAGGAGGCTTCCGCCATGGCGGGCTCAATCATCCTGCGCCCTTACCGGCCCGGGGACGGCCCCTTGCTGGCCGCGCTCTTTTACCAGACCGTGCACACCGTCAACGCCCGGGACTATACTCCCGCCCAGCTGGAGGCCTGGGCTCCCAGCCCAGGGGCTCCCAGCGCCGCTTGGGAACGGTTCTTTCAAGGCCGCCGCGCCCTGGTGGCCGAAATTGGAGGCCGAATTGCGGGCTTTGGGGACCTGGACCCGGAGAGCGGCTATCTGGACCGGCTGTACGTCCACAAGGACCGCCAGGGCCAGGGTGTTGCCAGCGCCCTGTGCGCCGCCCTGGAGGCCGCGTCCCGGGCCGGGAAGGTCTACACCTATGCCTCCCTGACCGCGCGGCCCTTCTTCCTCCACCGGGGCTACCGGGTCCTGCGGGAAAACCAGGTGGAGCGCCGGGGCGTGGCTTTAACCAATTTTCTCATGGAAAAGCGGCTCTCGGGCGCGTTATAACCAGAGACGGTCATGATGCCCGCGCCGCCGCCCTCCTTGCGGAACAGCTGGCTCATCCCACAAAAGCTAACCGGGGGGAAGCAGTCCACTGTTATTCGCTTCGCTCTAAGGCGTTGTCAAGGGCGGCGGCGCAGCACAAGTGCGCTATGGATGCCAGGGGTGACGCTTAGGCCTTGTGCGCTATCGGTTTCTACTGCGCCGCCTTAAGGGCAAGGTCGCCTCCGGCGGCTTAAGGCTCTGCCTTAAGAATCCGCAAGGGGCCTAACGCCCCTTGACCGCGTATATTCCTACTGTTAAACATTGGGGTAATATTTAATCTATGTCAACTCTCTCGCGAAAGGATTTGATTTTTTTGCCAAACAAAGCGCTTGCCTTGGAGGGCGGCTCCCTGCGCTGCCTGTTTTCCGCCGGGGTTACCGACGTGATGCTGGAAGAGGGCATTGGCTTCGACGGGGTGTTCGGGGTCTCCGCCGGGGCCCTGACCGGGGTCAACTTCGTCTCCGGCCAAAAGGGACGCACCGCCCAGATCAACCTGACCTTTGTCAACGACCCCCGCTATATGGGGATGCGCAGCCTCATCCGCAACCGGAGCATTTTCAATTTCGACTTCCTTTTCGGGGAGATCAGCGACACCATCTTCCCCCTGGACCGGGAGGCGTTCCAGGGGTCTCCCTGCCAGTTCACCGCCGTGGCGGTCAACTGCCTGACCGGCAAGGCGGAGTATTTTGAAAAGTCCGCCGTGCCGGACATTTACGCCGCCGTCCGGGCCAGCGCCAGCCTGCCCCTTCTGGCCCCCATGGTGGAGGTGGGGCGCGCGCCCTATCTGGACGGCGGGCTGGACGTGTCCATCCCCTACCGCAGGCCCCTGGACGAGGGCTATGGCAAGGTGGTGGTGGTCACCACCCGGGAGCACGGCTACCAGAAGGGGCCTGTCTCCCGCCCCGCCGCCCGGGCCTATGCCCGCTTTTACCGCAAATATCCGGAGCTGGTCCGCTCCATTTTAAACGTCCCCCGGCATTACAACAGGGAAATGGATGAGCTGGACCGGCTGGAGGCCCAGGGGAAGGTCTTCGTCATCCGCCCGCCGGAGCCGGTGGAGGTCCGGCGCACGGAAAAGGACCTGGGAAAGCTCCAGGCCCTCTATGACCAGGGCGCGGCCGTCTGCCGCCGGGCGCTGCCCCAGCTTCGGGCCTATCTGGAGGGGTAGCTCAGTTCACCAGCTTATCCCAGAGCTTCCCCAGCAGGCCCTGCTCCCGGGGCGGGGCGGGGCACTTGACCAGTACGATGTCCCCGCCGATCATCTCCACCTCGTCCCAGGGAATGACGGTGTCCGGCTCCCGGCCCAGCAGCCCGAAGAGCCGGGAGCGGCCATAGACCACCAGGGCGGTGATGGCGGCGGTTTTCACGTCCATCTCCAAGTCGCACACAAAGCCCAGCCGTCCGCCGTCCCGGACGCTGACCACTTCCTTGCTGCGCAGTTCAGCCATTCGGCAGCTCATAGGCGCGCCTCCTTTGGGGTTGATGGTTATAGGTATGCGCGGGGGCCCGGCCGGTATACCCCAAGCGGGGGGGGCGGGTTTAAAAAGGGGAGGGGAGTGTCCAAAGGGCGCATTTATATGGAAATGTTACGGAGTGGGGTCTCGCCTGCCGAAACTTTTGCTGTTGCGCTTGGCGAGCCTTTCTCTAATAACAAAACACCCGTTTGGCCGCTCCCCTTAAAAAGATTGTGCTTGCATGTTCGCCAACTTCCTGATATAATAAAAGCCAATGACTAGAAGGGATGTGTTCATAAATCATGTCTAACCTACACCTATTGGACGCTGCCGCCGCCGGAGCGGGCGGCGGCATGAGCCTGATCCTCATGCTGCTGGTATACGGCCTGTTCTTTGTGGCCCTGTACTTTATTTTCTTCCGCCCCCAGAACAAGAAGAAGAAAAAAGAGGCCGAAATGCGCAAAAACGCCCAGGTTGGCGATGAGATCACCACCATCGGCGGCATCTGCGGCCGGATTGTGGCCGTGAAGGACGAGTCCGACTCCGTCATCATCGAGACCGGCAGCGACAAGTCCAAGCTGCGGGTAAAGCGTTGGTCCATCGGCAGCGTGGACACGGTGCACGAGGACGACAATACCTGACCGGGGTCAAAACAGAAATCAAGAACCAGGATTCACAGGCGGGAAACGCCGGAAGGGCGGCAGAATCTCCCGCCTGTCCGGCGTTTTCCTCTTCGGCAAGTCCAGGTTCTAAAAGAGGCCTCCCGCTCATATGGGTTATAGTAAACGCACTTGAAAATCGGCAGATACCGAATTTTCAGGCTGGACGGCTGCGCCGCCTGGTTTGAAAGAGGCAGAATACCCTTTTTCAAACCGTGTTAACGATAGCACATTATGAGCTGTGAGGTCTTTCTTTATGATGAAATGGATTCGCGCCCTTCTGCTTTCGGTCCTGACCGCCCTTTGCGCCAGCCTGCTGCTGCTGGCGGCCATCGCTTTTGCGGCGGCCCGCATGGGGGCCCTGCCCCGGGCCTCGCTGACCCTGGCGACCACCCTTGCCGCCTGCGGGGCGGTGTTTCTGGGCGGGCTGGCCGCGTCCCTTTCCGCCAAAGAGCGGGGCATGCTGCTGGGCCTGGGCTGCGGGGCGGTCTTTTTGCTGTGCGCGGCGGCGGCCACGGTGCTGCTCTTCGGCCTGGAGCTGGAACCGGCCAGCGGCGGCAAAGCGGCGGCGGTGCTCTTAAGCGGAGCCATCGGCGGCATATTGGGGGCGAACCGGAAGCATAAGGCGAAGTTTTGACTCCCGGAGAGTTACAACCTTGTAACTTGCGGTTACAACCGTGTCATTCTCATTGAAATTCTCCCCGTTCTTGGGTATAATGCAAGAAAAGGCCCGAAGCGGAAAGGAGAGAAGAGGATGAGGTGCAGAGAGAGGCGGGCCGCGGCCCTGGCCCTGCTGCTGGCCCTGGTTTTGGCGGGATGCGGGGGAAGCGGGAAAGACTCGTCCAGCAGCGCGGCCAACTACATGACGGAGGAGTCCGTGCAATACACGGGGGAGTCCGTTTCCAGCGCGGCGGACGCCGGGGAGGGCGGCGCCGGCATGGAGCGGGAGCTGGCCTCCATCGGCCGCAAGCGGATCGTCACGGCCAGCGTTTCCGCCGAGACGGAGGACTACGAGGGGGCCATGGCCTGGCTTAAGCGGGAGCTCGCCCAGGCGGGCGGCTACATGGAGAGCTCGGAGCTTTACGCCCACAACCAGTCCCGCCGCAGCTGCCAGCTGGTCCTGCGGATTCCCAGCGGCCGGCTGGAGGATTTCCTGGCCGCGCTGGAGGGCCAGTGCAACGTGGTGGAGCGCACGGTGCAGGAGGAAGACGTGACCCTGGACTATGTGGACGCCGAAAGCCACAAGAAGGCCCTGCTGGTGGAGCAGGAGCGCCTGATGGAGCTGCTGGCCCAGGCGGACAAGCTGGAGGATGTGCTGGGCATCGAGGACCGGCTGACCCAGGTGCGGTATCAGCTGGAAAACTATGAGTCGGCCCTGCGGGTATACGACGATCAGATCGAATACAGCGCCGTGCACATGCACCTGCAGGAGGTGCGGGAGCTGACCGAGCCCGCCCCGGAGAGCTGGGGGAGCCGGGCCCTGCGGGGCATGGAGGAAAACGCCCGGGGCATTGGGCGCTTCTTCCAGGAGCTGGGGCTGTTTGTGGCAACGCATCTGCCCGTGCTGGCGCTGCTGGCCCTGATGGCGGGGATCGTCCTGCTGTGCACCCGCAAGCCCCGCCGCGCGGCCCGGGAGCGCCGGAGGCGGAACAGGGAGGCGTTGGAAGCCATGCGGCAAAGGGCACAGGGCCAGGAAGGTCCCGGCGGGCCGGAGGCCTAAAGGGCCTAAAAGACGCGCACCGCGCCCGGGAGTGTCCAAAAGGCGGTGTTATGGAAGTATTAGAAGGCCTCCGGCGGTTCAGGGGCTCTGCCCCTAAAAACCCCGCCACTTTTGAAAAAGTGGACAAAACTTTTACTGGCTCACTGACCAGCCTATCTCCCTTTATCAATGCGCTTGCGCCCTGAGCGATTGACAAATTCCCGTACCTATGGTACAATCAGGCAGACGCCGGGAGCTCCGGCATCTGCCTTTTTTATCCCCCAATTCTCGAAAGGAGTGATGTCTTATGAGTCGATTTTTCGTAAGCAGGAGGAACACTTATTTCCGATTGGAGGAATCGAATGACAAATCTTTTAGAGTACGGCTTTCCCCAGGAGCTCATGCCCCGGGAGGATTCCGCCGGGGCGGCGCTTGTCCCGGCCCGCGTTTCGGCGGTTTTTAAGGAGCGCTGGCAGCTGGTCACCCCGGAAGGGGAGCGCTATGGCCGCCTGAAGGCCAAGGAGTACTATTATGAGGGAGGCCAGGACTTCCCCACCACCGGGGACTTTGTGCTGGCCCTGCCCGCCGGGGACCCGGCTTCGGAGACGGCCGGCGACTGGCAGATCGTGAAAACCCTGCCCCGCAGAAGCTTCTTTGCCCGCATGGACACTTGGCACGCCATGGGACAGGCCGTGGCCGCCAACATGGATGTGGCGTTCGCCGTACAGTCCCTAAACGAAAACTTTAACGTGAAGCGCCTGGAGCGCTACCTGACTTTGGCCTGGAACTCCGGGGCCCGGCCCGTGGTGCTGCTGACCAAGGCCGACCTGCCCGGGGACCACCGGGCCATGGTGGAGCAGGCGGAAAACGCGGCCGGAGAGGCCCCGGTGCTGGTCCTGAGCGCCAAAACCGGCCAGGGCATGGAGCAGCTGGAGCCCTATCTGAGGCCCCGGACCACGGCGGCGTTTCTGGGCTCTTCCGGCGTGGGGAAGTCCAGCCTCATCAACGCCCTGACCGGGGAGGAGGTCATGGACACCGGCGGCATCCGGGAGGACGACGCCCGGGGCCGGCATACCACCACCCACAGGCAGCTGCTGCGCCTGCCCTCCGGCGTGCTGGTCATCGACACCCCGGGCATGCGGGAGCTGGGCATGTGGGACGCCCAGGCTGGCCTTACGGCGGCGTTTCCCGATGTGGAGCGCCTTTTGGGCCAGTGCCGCTTCCGGGACTGCCGGCACGAGCAGGAGCCCGGCTGCGCTGTCCGGGCCGCGCTGGAAAGCGGGGAGCTCTCGCCCCAGCGCTGGAAAAACTACCGGCAGCTGGCCGGGGAGTCCCGGGCCAGCCAGCGGATGAAGCAGGGCCAGCCCAGCAGGGCTCTAGCTAAAAACCGGCGCCAGGCCAGCAAGTATAAGAAAAAATTTACAGACTTTACTTGACAATTGCCCTGCGCTGGTGTATGATGATTCTATTCTCCACGTTTGGTGGAGAGCATAACCACATAAAGACAAAGGCTGTGACGAAGAAGGCCGGGGAGCGGCCTCCCCCAGAGAGCTGGCGGCCGGTGCAAGCCAGCGGAGCGCGCCCCCATTTGCCGATCCCTTCCGAGCCGGAGGCCCGAACCTTGGAGGCTCCCAAGCGGCGTTTTTTGCCGTGAAGCGGGAGCCGCCCGAGCAGTAGACGCCTCCCGTGCCGCCGCGTTAGGGCAGAGGGCTTGCTGGAGCCCGCAGAGGGGCGCTGTGCCGGAAGCAGCGCAAGATGAGTGGTACCGCGGAAAACATCCGTCTCATGGGGAAATTCCCCGTGGGGCGGTTTTTTTGTCCGCCACGGGCAGGGCGGCTGCGCCGCCTGGTTCAAAAGAGCCGGAATATCTCTTTTAAACTGTGTTAACGATAGAATTAACCAAAAATATTTTATACTAGATTCAAGGGGGAAGGCCCAATGGAAAAAGCAGATTTGAAAGCCCAGCTGGCAGAGGTGGCCCAGAGGATTCGGACCATGCGGGAGATTGCCGGGCTCAGCGAGGAGGAGATGGCCAAGTGCACGGGGACCGGCCGGGAGGAGTACGGACGCTGCGAGGCCGGGGAGCAGGATTTCAGCTTCACCTTCATCTATAAGTGCGCCAAGCGCTTCGGCGTGGACCCCACCGACCTGATTCGCGGGGTAAGCCCCACCCTGTCCACCTACACCATTGTCCGCCATGGGGACGGCCTGCCGATTACCCGGCGGCACGGCTTCAAATACCTCAACCTGGCTCCGCTTTTTAAGAACAAAACCGCCGAGCCCTTCTTTGTCACCATGCCCTATTCCGAGGCGGAGCAGCATGTGGCGATCAAGCTGGCTTCCCACGCGGGGCAGGAGTTCGACATCGTGGTAAAAGGCTCTATGAAGGCGCAGATCGGCTCCCATATCGAGGTCCTCAACGAGGGGGACTCCATCTATTACAACTCCGGCACGCCCCATGGGATGATCGCCACCGGCGGGCAGGACTGCCAGCTCTACGCCATGGTGATGAAGGGCGCGGAGGAGCTTCCGCCGGAAAACGACCGCTTCCAGACGCTGATTGACCGCAAGCTGGCCCGGCAGCACCGGGAAAACGTCTCCAACCCCTTTGTGGAGACCACCCTGGACGAGAACGGCATTCTAAATGGCATCCGGTTTAAAAACGAGGATAATTTTAATTTCGCCTTCGATATCGTGGACGAGATCGCCCGGCGGACCCCGGATAAGCTGGCCATGCTTCATGTGGACCGGGAGAAGAACGAGCGGCGGTTCACCTTTGGGGACATCAGCAAAAAGTCGGCCCAGACAGCCAACTACCTGGAATCGTTGGGGATCAAGCGGGGGGATAAGGTGCTGGTGGTGCTCAAGCGCCACTATCAGTTCTGGTTCGTGATTACGGCCCTGCACAAGATGGGCGCGGTGATCATTCCCGCCACCCATCTTTTGATGGAGCACGACTTCGACTACCGCTTTAAAGCGGCGGGCGTTAAGGCGATTATCTGCACCAGCGACGGCCAGACCGCCGGCGAGGCCCATAAGGCCGCGGAAAACTGCCCGGGGGTGGAGGTCAAGATTCTGGTGGGGGAAAACCGCCAGGGGCTTCCCGGCTGGCACGATTTTGACCGGGAGATGGCGGCTTTCCCGGAGGAGTACGCCCGCAGGCCCGACTCCCCTTGCGGCAACGATTTGATGCTGATGTATTTCACCTCCGGCACCACCGGATACCCGAAGATCGCGGAGCACAGCTACAAATACGCCCTGGGCCACTACATTACGGCCCGGTACTGGCACAATGTGAACCCGGACGGCCTGCACTTTACCATCTCCGATACCGGCTGGGGCAAGGCCATGTGGGGCAAGTACTATGGCCAGTGGATGTGCGAGGCGGCTATCTTCACCTATGATTTCGACAAGTTTGACGCCCACGACATTCTGCCCATGTTCGCCAAATACCACATTACCACCTTCTGCGCGCCGCCCACCATGTACCGGTTCTTCATCAAGGAGGACCTCTCCAAGTACGACCTATCCGGCATTGAGTACTCCACCACCGCCGGGGAGGCGCTGAACCCGGAGGTCTATGAGCAGTGGAAGCGGGCCACCGGCCTCATGCTGATGGAGGGATTCGGCCAGACGGAGACCACCTGCGTCATCTACAACCCCGTGGGGACCATCCCCAAGGTGGGGTCCATGGGCGTGCCCAGCCCCCTCTACGATGTAGACGTAGTCCTTCCGGACGGTACCAGCGCCCCGGTGGGGGAGACCGGGGAGATCGTCATCCGCACGGATAAAAGGGTGCCCTGCGGCCTGTTCCGGGGCTATTACCAGGACGAGGCCAACACCAAGGCCTCCTGGCACGACGGCCTGTACCACACCGGCGACACCGCCTGGCGGGACGAGGACGGCTTCTTCTGGTACGTGGGCCGCACGGACGATGTGATCAAGTCCAGCGGCTACCGCATCGGGCCCTTTGAGATTGAAAGCGTGATTATGGAGCTGCCCTATGTGCTGGAATGCGCCATCACCGCCGCGCCGGACCCCATCCGGGGCCAGGTGGTCAAGGCGGACATTGTGCTGACCCGGGGCACCGAGGGCACAGACGAACTAAAGAAGGAAATTCAGACCTATGTAAAGAAGCACACCGCCCCCTATAAGTATCCCCGCATCGTGGAGTTCCGCAAGGAGCTGCCCAAGACCATCAGCGGCAAAATCCGCCGGGTGGAGCTGCGGGAGGAGAGCAAATGAGCGGCGCTCTGCCGGGCAACCGGCCAGAGTCCGCGTGAAAGGAGCCCCTTTATGTTGACGAGAGAAATCCCAATCTTGCTGAAGGACGGCCGCAGGGCCCTGCTGAGAAACCCCCGGCAGGAAGACGTGCCGGGACTGCTGGACTACCTGGTGAAGTCCGCCGGGGAGTCGGAATTCATCCTGCGCACCCCCGAGGAATGCGGCAAATACACGCCCGAGAGCGAGCTGAGGTGGGTTGAGAGCATGAACGCCTCGGAAAACGCGGCGGTGCTGGTCTGCGAGGTGGACGGCAGAATAGCCGGGAACTGCGATATCAGCCGTAGGGTAAACCAAAAGACCCGCCACAGGGCCGCGGTGGCCATCGCCCTGCTTCGCGAATTCTGGGGGCTGGGCATCGGCACGGCCATGTTCCAGGAGCTCATCCACATTGCGGAGGGCTGGGAGGGCGTTGCCCAGATGGAGCTGGAGTTTGTAGAAGGCAACAGCAGGGCCAGGGCCCTGTATGAAAAGATGGGCTTTCGCATCACCGGCGTGAGGCCGGACGCCTTTCGCCTAAGGGACGGGAGCCTGCGGAATGAGTACATGATGGTTCGGAAGCTGACGGTATAGCAATAACAGAAAGGAGTTGGCATTTATGGACTATCGGCTGAAAAACAGAGAAACCGTTACCATCCGTCCGCCCGTGCGGTCGGACGCCCAGGGGATGGTGGACCTGTTCCACGCCGCAGACCGAGAGAGCCGTTTTCTGATTCGCAATCCTGGAGAATTTGGCTTTACCGTGGAGCAGGAGGCGGCGCTGATCCAGTCGGTGGAGGAAAACCCAGATTTGCAGTGGTATGCGGCGTTTTACCAGGGCAGGCTGGTGGGGCAGAGCTCCGCCGGGCTGGTAAACGGCCGGTGGCAGAGGTGCAGGCATCGGGCCCAGGTGGGCTTTGTGGTGCGAAAGGACTCCTGGGGCCTGGGCATTGGCGGCAGGCTGATGGAGAACTGCCTGGCTTGGTGCAAAGAGCGGGGCTGCGAGCAGGTGGAGCTGGAGGTCGTGGCCCAGAACCAGCGGGCCTTGGGCATGTACGAGAGCTTCGGCTTTGCGGTGACCGGAACCCGGCCCCGGGCGCTGAAATACCCGGACGGTACCTATGCGGACGAGTATTGTATGATAAAGTATCTCTAGAGACAATCTGATAAGGAGAAAGAGCGCCTTCGCGCCCTGTCTCCCGCCCGCCATTTTGCAAACATATCTCCCCTCTTTTCCACATACATATAGAACACCGAAAGAAGGTGCCCTATATGTCAAACAATGTGATCGATGACCGAGCAACCAAGTTAGGGGAATATATTGTGGAAAACAAGGCCACCGTCCGCTGCGCCGCCAAACAGTTTGGGGTAAGCAAGAGTACGGTACATATGGAAGTGACAAAGCAAAGCGGCTTATCTGGTTTATACAATAGAAAACAGGCAGGTCCACGGTAAGTGTTCCTGCCCGTTTAGGCTAACGTCACCTCTTTTCTCTCAGATCCCGCTTTATCACCTCCGCCACATCCGAGATGATTTTCCTTTCAAGCTCGCTGCACCCCTTCAGCAGCATCTCCTCCCTCTCCTGCTTTTCACATACCGCGATCTTTCCCAGCAGCTCGTCCGCCGAGACGCACAGGGCCTCTATGCACAGGCAGAACATCCCAAGGCTCATTCCACGCTGCCCCCTCTCCACCAGGCTCAAAAACTGCACGGAGCAGTCCAGCCGCTCCGCAAGCTGTTCCTGGGTAAGCCGCTTCTCCCTGCGCAGATTACGCACCCGCATACCGATTTCTTCTTTTTGCATATTCTGAAACCTCCTGAAAAATATAGGTTTTCATTATAGCCGATATAAAAAACGAACCGGCAGTTGATAAATATCAAACCGCCGGTTCATTTTATTTCAAGCTTAGCAGCTGTATAATAGGTAGTGTAAATCGACATAGGACGGAGGTAACAGCTTGGATAACAACATCTTCTCGTCACTGCTCCCGCCGGAACAGTCCCGGTCCAGTATGTCAAAAAAGCTGGCTATGCACCGTATGTGGCTGAACAGCCTTAACAGGGAACGGCCTGACCCGGAGAAGCCCTTTTGTATTGGTGTGTACATCCGTTATTTTAACCAGACCAAGTATGATGACTATCTGGAAAAGCATAAAAGCCAGTTTGCCGCGTCTATAGCCATGTGCCCAAAATGGAAGCTTGCCGGCTATTATGTGGACTATGGCTCATCCGCGCCAAAAATGTCCTCCTCCCCGGAATGGGCGCGGCTTTTGGAGGACTGCATGGCGGGCAGGGTCAGCCTTATCCTTACGCAAAAAATTTCAAATGTGTCCAGCGATCCCATGGAGATGTCCTTATGCGCCCAGCTGCTTGCCGCCAGAACGCCGCCCGTGGGTATCTATTTCATCTCCGAGGATATTTTCACCCTGGCATCATACTACCTGGAGGACCTTCGCGACACGGCCTTCCTGCCGCCGGGGGGCACCGATGGTTGACCGGTATAAGCACGACCTTAAGGAGATGCAGAAACGCAGGATGCGGCGGCGGATACAAAGCCAGGCGCAAACCGGCAATTTCGAGTACACCCCGGAGAATCCCGCCGTGGATTATTTTGGCGGCGATATTCCGGTGCGTGTGGCTGTCTATGCCCGGGTCTCCACAGGCAGCGTACAGCAGACAAGCTCCTATGAGCTGCAAAAGAAATATTACGAGGAATATGTGGTCCGGCACCCTAACTGGATCCTATGCGGCATCTACTCCGACGAAGGGGCCTCCGGCACCACCGACCGCCACCGGGACGGTTTTCATCAAATGCTTGCCGACTGCCGGGCGGGGAAGCTGGACCTGATCATCACCAAAAGCGTCTCCCGCTTTGCCAGGAACGTGGTGCTCTGCATCAGCATCGTCCTGGACCTAAAGGGGCTATCCCCGCCAGTAGGAGTGTTCTTTGAATCGGAAAGCATATTTTCTCTCAACGATGAAAAATCCATGCCCTTAAGCTTTTTTGCCATAATGGCGGAGGAGGAGTCTCATACTCGCAGCCGGAGCATGGAGGCATCTCTGCGTATGCGCCTGGACCACGGCCTGCCCCTGACCCCGGAACTGCTGGGGTACCGGCACGATGAGGAGGGCGGCCTGATTATCAACCCGGAAGAAGCCCCCACAGTAAAGCTGGCGTTTTTTATGTACCTTTATGGTTACTCCACCCGCCAAATTGCGGAGACGTTTAACGCGCTGGGCCGTAAGTCGTATCTGGGGAACGTCAAGTGGACGGCAAACAGTATTGTGGGCATTCTGAGAAATGAACGGCACTGCGGTCAGGTACATACCCGCAAGACCTTCACGCCCGATTTCCGGGACCACCGCTCAGTCAAGAACCGCGGCGAACGCCCCCGCAGCAGGTATCTAGAGCATCATGAGCCCATCGTGTCACCCTCCGACTTTACCGCCGTACAGCGTATGCTGGACAATGCCAGGTTCCGAGGCCGCGAGATTCTGCCCCGGCTGAGGGTAGTAGAGGAGGGCCTGCTCAAAGGTTTTGTCGTTGTTCATCCTCGCTGGGCGGGGTTCGGTGAGGCTGAATATATGAATGCCGCCCAGAGCGTTGGCGGAAACAGCGCATCGCCTATGCAAATTGAGCTCCGCCCCGGAGACCTGGACCTTCGCGGATTTCAGACTGTGCGGCCTGAGCTATATGACACCCCGCTTATGGGATTCGTATCATTCCGGGAAAAATCCCTGAGCCTAAGCTCACGGCTTATCCTGCGCCTAGGAGGGCATGACCGCATTGAGCTGCTCCTGGACCCTATCGGCAAGCGTGTCGCCCTGCGCCCGGCTGAACCGGGAAACCGCTGCGGTGTAGTCTGCGCCAAGCGCTCAGGCGGAATATACCGTCCCCGGACCATACCGTCCGCTGCTTTTGGCGGGACGCTTTTCAAAATATTCGGCTGGGACACGGACAATTTTTACCGCATAATCCCCACTCCATACCAATCAGACGATAAATTGGTCTTTCTATGTGAGGCGGCGGACGCCCAGGCGTTCCTGCCGAAAACAGCCTGTCCCGCCGGCCGGCCCCTCACACCCTACCGGGGCTGGGTGAGGGCCGTTCCTGCCGCCCGGGCCGGGAGCTTTGGCCCGGGCTGTTACCTGGCGCGGGCAGAGGAGACCGCACCTCTTGAGGGCGCCAGCCGGTTTTTGGACGATGGCAGCGGCCTAAAGGCTACGGACCGCAAAACACTGGCGGAATTTATCCGGCAGGAGTTGGCGGGGATCGATTTGGAGGAACCTGATGGAGACTGAGCCAAACTTGAATCTGGACGAGTACCAAGTAGCGCGCCGGGAGCTTTTCGCCCATACCAGGGAGCCCGCGGCGGTCTTTTCCCGCTGCTGCTTTTACGTAAACGCCGCCTGCCTGGACATATTCCCCGAGCATGATACGGTGCAGATAATGATAAGCCGGGAAAAGCGGTCGCTGGCTCTTTTCCCCTGCCCTGCCGGTCAGAGGGACGCGCTGTTATGGTGCCTGCGCGCCGGAAAGCGCCGGCCCAGGCACATAACGTGCCGACTGTTCTTCGCCATGGTCTGCTCTATGATGGGGTGGGACCCGGGGCTTCGCTATCGGGCACTGGGCAGAGTTGTCCTGGACAGCACCCAGAAAGCTATACTATTTGACCTAAGCTGTGCGGAAACATACTGCCCGGATACTAAAAATGCTCCCCGGTACCCGGCGGACTGGCAGAAACAGTTTGGCCCGGACTACCGCACCCATAAGGAGATGATCGCCGCCGACCTGGTAGGAGATTACACGGTATACTCTGTTTGCGGGGACTCCAGTCTGGTTCCTGCCATTCCGAAGAAGGAGGATATTATAGAATGAGCGCGAAGGCTTTGTGGACGCTTCAATCAGACCCGGAGTTCCGATGCATTTCTATGGTCCCTCCGCTGGATGAACTTAAGGCGCTGGAAGAAGATATAACCACCGGCAGGCTCAGAGAGCCGGTAGCCGTATGGCACAGGATCATTATTGAGGGATATCCGAGATATGAGATCTACACCCGGCACGGCATCAAATTTGCCCTGGAGGAAACGGTGTTCCCATCAAAAACGGACGCTATGCTCTGGTCCTGCGAGCGGCAGCTCCGAAGGGGGCATATTGCGACCGCCGCACGGTATTATCTGTTGGGAAAGCTGTACCTGATGTCAAGGGCAAAATCTCCCGGGGCGCCCCCCGCTGAATTAGCCGGAAGGATATCGGCAAAGTTCGGCATCTCCCCCACTACCCTGCTCGAGTACAAGAGCTTTGCCAATAAGCTTGATATTCTGCGGCATAAGGAGCCGGAGCTGGCGGACGGGGTCCTCTCAGGTAGGTACGCGCTTCACCTGCGCAAATTCACGCGCTTGGAGCATAAGAGTTCCCGGGAGCTTTGGGCCATGGCGCATATCCCCGGCAAAGGCGGATATCTTACCCCCGCCCCACCGGCTCCTACGGTAAAGGATATGCCGGCCTTTGACCCGGACGGTCCGCTTATGAGCCTTGCCCTCACTATACCCTCGTGGGTGAATATATTAGAGCGTGCCGGGGGGAAGGCCAGCCTTTCCGGGGCCTCGGCGGTATGCCGGGAGAAGTTGGAACAGGCCCTGTTTGACCTATATACAGCGGCGGAGTCCGCACTATCGGCGCTATTGGAGGATTGACATGGACCAGCAGCAGAGATATGTTCCCAATGTACACTTCGAGCTAATCCCCATCAAGAATCTGGTGTCCAACCAAAAATACCAGCGGGCCCTATCCCAGACACAGATCGACCGGGCTTCCGCCGACTTTGACCTTTATCAGGTCAACCCGGTCAAAATCAGCCGCCGCGACGGCGTCAACTATGTTTTCAACGGCCAGCACACCGTGGAGATCGTGGCAAAAATCTCCGGTTCAAGGGAGACGCCGGTGTGGTGTATGGTCTATGACGACCTGGAGTACCAGCATGAGGCGGATATTTTCGCAAACCAGATGCGGTACGTTCGGGCGCTGAGCGCTCTGGAGATTTTTGCGGCAAACCTGGAGGCTGGCAATGAACGGCAGCTTGCAATACTGGCGCTTGTGGAATCCTATGGGCTGAAAATCGGCGACGGCGCCGGTGGAAACCGCATCTGGGCCATCTCCACTGTGGAGAGCATTTATGAAAAATACGGCTACCAGATATTAAACCGGGTGCTGCGGCTCTGCGTTGGCACCTGGGAGGGGGAGGCAAATTCCCTCTCGGGCAAAATGCTCGCGGCAGTAGCGAAGCTTGCGGCTGCATACGGCGACGAGCTCAATGAGGATATCTTCGCCGAGAAGCTTGGGGCCGTCCCGGTCAAGCAGCTCATGCGCAACGCAAAAGAGCGCGGTCACGGCTCCTCCGGGCTGGCGGCAGTACTTCTTGAGGAGTATAACGGCAGAAAACGCAGCCCTGTCGGGAGGCTGGCAGTCAGTAAGCTGATGACAGGGGCATGAGAGCTGTTGCAGACAGCGTGTAGATTTTGTACCTAACTTGTGCCATGGAGTTTACCTTCTCCACATTATACCAAAATCCTTTCCGGCTCGCAATGTGAATACTGCTCCCACTTTTTTAAGCTGGGAGCGTTTCTTTTTTGCCGAAAGGACTGATGTATATGCCAAAACCCATAACCCATCGAAAAGCTTGCCGTCATTGACGGCGAGACCCTACAGGACATGAGGCTCCAGCCGGGGAAGATTCAACATCGACACGCTCCTGCCCCAAGGAATTTTCATTTCGGAGAGCCGTCAATCTATTAGTGCGAAGATAATTTGAAAAAGAAAAAGTTGAATTACCGTTTCCACAATCCCAACCCCGACAGCCTAACAGTAAATTACATACTAAAGGTTTTCCTCGAAACAGACCGCCAAAAGGTGGAAAACGCGGTGCGGCAGGCAGCGCAGAAGGTTCCCGTTGGAGAAGAAACAGAGGGGGAAGCCATCACGCCGGCCATGTGATTCCCTCTTGCTTTTCCTTTCATAATGCGGTACAATACTCTTAAAAGGGGGCGGCCTATGCAAAGGGTTTATTCCATCCACGAAATCGAAAACATCCTCCACCCAATTTTCGCGGGATTCGGCGTGCGGCGCGCGGTGCTGTTCGGTTCCTATGCAAAGGGACAGGCCACTCTTCGAAGCGATGTAGACATCTTAGTGGACAGCGGTTTGCGCGGACTGGCTTTCTTTGGTCTGCTGGAAGGTGTTGCATCCACATTGAGCGTACCGGTTGACCTAATCGATGTGTCTCAAGTTGAAAAAGGCTCTCAAATTGAAATGGAGATAGAGCAGACGGGGGTACCAATTTATGAGCAGTAAAGATGTTGCGGTACTCAAAAAGATTCTCCAGAACATCGAAAGCATTATGAAATACTGTGCCGACTGCCGCTCACTGGAAGATTTTTCATCTGATACTATGCGCTTGGAAGCCACAGTTTTCAACCTTATGCAGATCGGCGAACTTGCAAAAGGATCCCTGAGCGACGAGACCAAGGCGCAGATCAAGACCATCCCCTGGCAGCAGATATACGGTATGCGCAACCGCATTGTGCACGGTTATTCCGGGATCAATATGCAGATCGTGTGGGATACTGTGTCAGTTGACATTCCCATGCTCCACAAAGAGTTGAAATCGATTGTTGAAACAAATACCTAACTTATATGGCGGAGCCGAACCGGCCCCGCCAATTTTTTGTTGCCTTCTCGAAAGAAGTGCGGTAAACTCAGTAGTAACAAAAAGTCTGAAATCAATTAATGAGGTACCCCGTGAATATCGCCGCCTACTGCCGTGTCTCCACCGATAAGGAAGGCCAGCTCAACAGCCTGGAGGCCCAGAAGGGGCTTTTCTCGGAAGACACCAAGAGTAGTACTGGGGACGTGCTGGTACATCTCCATGCTGGCATAACAGCTGCGGCCATCGGTTTACCCCGCCGCCACGACTGTGCCAGCCCCCAGCTGAGTAAAAGGAGGGACCAGAATCTTGATGCAAGCTGTTTTCTTGGATTTTTACGGCACCGTCGTTCATGAGGACGGTGAGATCGTTCAAAGGATTTCGCAGGAAATCGCTGATACCGGCTGGGCCGCGTCCGCTTCAGAGGTGGGCGCATACTGGTGGGCCGCCTTTCAAACGGAGTTCCTCTCCGCTTGCGGAGACAATTATGTCAGCCAGCGGGAGCTGGAAATTCGCTCACTGGCCGATACCATCCGGCATTTTGGCTCCTCTGCCAATGTGGATAAATTGAGCCGGGCCATGTTCGCCCACTGGCAGAAACCGCCCCTTTTTCCCGATGCGAGAGAGTTCTTCGCCCTGTGCCCGCTCCCCATTTATATCGTATCCAACATCGACAGAGCGGATATTCAGGAGGCCATCCGTTTCCATGCCCTAGGGCCCTCCGGCGTATTTACCAGTGAGGACGCCAGGGCGTATAAGCCTGACCGGGCCCTGTTCGAATATGCCCTTGCCGCCGTGGGCCTTGCCCCGGGCGATGTGCTGCATATTGGCGATTCCCTTACCAGCGACGTGCAGGGCGCGGCGGATTGCGGTATTCCCGCCCTGTGGCTCAACCGCGGTGGGCGCGCTGTACCCGGCGGGGTGGATGCGGCAGACGATCTGCTGGCGGTACTGGGTATGCTCAAGAGCCTGCTTTAAAGCAGACTCTTGCCCCTTCAGACTCACCCGCATACTCTCCCCGGGCGGCGCATACATATAGAACACCGAAAGAAGGTGCCCTATATGTCAAACAATGTGATCGATGACCGAGCAACCAAGTTAGGGGAATATATTGTGGAAAACAAGGCCACCGTCCGCTGCGCCGCCAAACAGTTTGGGGTAAGCAAGAGTACGGTACATAAGGATGTATCGCAGCGCCTCAAGTACATCGACCGGGGGCTTTACCGGGACGTGAAAAACGTCCTGGCGGTCAACAAGGCCCAGCGGCACATCCGCGGGGGCCTGGCCACGAAGAAAAAATATGAGCATCAAAAATGACGGCCGGCAGCCCTCCTACAGGCTGGCGCACCCCGCCGGGGCGCTGTTGGAAATGGCCGGATAGAGCGGGGGTTCCCTGGGAGGCGAGGCCGCGCCCCCACAAAAGCAAACAGAGCCCGCCGCGCGGAATTAGCGGCGGGCTCTGTCCTGTGGAAAAATCAGTTTATGCCGTCCAGAACGCTCTGGGGGTCCAGATAGGATGCGTCCCGGCGCACTTCCAGGTGCAGGTGGGGGGCTTCGGCAGACTCCGCCGGAACCGCCGTCACCGTGCCGATGGCCTGGCCCATGGTCACCAGGTCTCCAGGGGAAACCAGGAAGTCCTCCCCCAGCCCGCAGTAGTAGAAGTCGTAGTCGCCGTGCTCAATGCGGGCCACATTGCCCAGCATCCGGTCCGTGTAGGTCTCCCGCACGATGCCGTTGCCGCAGGCCAGCACCTGTTCCCCTGCCTCGGCGGCCAGGTCCGTGCCAGCGTGGATCCGCCAGTCCTTCATGGTGGCGGAATATACCGGCGCTCCGGCGCTGTAGGCCTTGGACGCCTCCTGAGAGCCTACCGGGTAGATCATCTCCTCGCTGACCTCATAGATGGGTCCGTTCACCGGCACCTGGGGCTCTTCCGCCGGGGCTTCCTCCTGGGCGGCGGGATCCGGGGTAGGCGCGGCCGCGGGGGGATCGGAGGGCTTGGGGGCCAGGGTGGCCTTGGGCGTGGCGGCGGGCTTCAGCGTCGGGCTGGGCGTGGGGGCCGGGGCCGCGCCGCTCTGGCTGGATGTGGGCGCGCTGGGCCGGGGACTACGGCTGAGTTGGGGGTCGTCGTTGACAGAGGAGGTCCCGGGGGCCTCCTGGGTGCTCATGTAGCCCTGCACCGCGTCAAAGGTGCTCCAAGCGGCCACGCCCACCGCCACCAGGCACACAGCCAGGGCCAGGTAGAATCCGTTGCGCCGGGCCTTATTCTCGGAAAAACGTTTACCATTCATACCAGACATTCCTTTCAGCAGATACAGATTTGGTTCGCAACTGTATTGTGGCCGGAAGGCCTGGAAAATATGCAGCGGGAAACACGGAAAAGGGACCGGCAATAAACCGGTCCCTTTCACGTTTGAGGGGTATTATTGAGGAGGGTAGAACATGTATCTCAAGAAAAGGAAGGTCCATTTCTTTTGAGTACAGGCTTATTATACCGGATTCCCTCCCAGGATTTGTTACGGGGCTGTGAATAAACCTTGAAAATTTTTCGGGAAAGGGAAAGCGCGGCGCGGAGGAAAATTTTCAAACGGATGTTTTGCAATTTCGCGGAGACTGTGTTATAATGTATGCGAAGCATCCCCTCAGCTACTGGCCTCCGGCGCAAGACCTCGGGGACTCCGAGTCTCGGCTACCGCCTCGGTCGGTTCGCGGCATGTCTGCCACTGGCAGACGCTCACCCCCGAACCCCCGCAACTTTTGAAAAGGGCGCTGAACGGTCGCCAGTGGCGACCGTTCAGCGCCGACCGAGCCGGCAGGCGAGACGGACGAAACTTTTAATGTTACTTTTTTGGAGTTTTTCGCTCTATCAGACCACGCGGTTTTGAGGACGCTTAACTGCGCTGATAAATGAAAATCTATTGGTCAGCGCGCTAAAAAAAATTCACCCACTTTTCTAATAAACGGAGGGGCCAACTTCGGTTGCAAATCTTGGTTTTGCGTGGTAAACGTGCAAGCCCCAAACCGAGCGCCCAACTCACTCCCTCCACCCCCGTAAAACGTTTAAAAGTTTTTGATCCAAACTTTTTTCAAAAAGTTTGGTCCAGTCCAGGGTGAAACCCTGGCCGCCGGAGGACATAAGCATGTCCCAATTTCCCCAAGGAGGTCTCATTATGGACGGCCTGACTGAGAGCCAAAAAAAAGTATACGACTATCTGGTGAAAACCACGCCCCTGGGCGTGCCCCCTTCGGTACGGGAGATCTGTGCGGCCACGGGGCTCAAATCCACCTCCACGGTCCACGCGCACCTAAAGACGCTGGAACGACTGGGCTACATCTCCCGCGAGGCCGGGCTGAACCGCTCCATCCGCATTGAGGGCAGCCAGCCCGCGGCGCAGGTGCCCATTTTGGGCCAGGTTACCGCTGGCATGCCCATTTTGGCCGTGGAGGACATTGAGGGCTACCTCCCGTTTCCCCAGAAGGAGGGCAAGGAGCTTTTCGCCCTCCATGTCCGGGGGTTGAGCATGCGGGATGCGGGCATTTTGGACGGGGACTATGTGGTGGCCGAGCGCACGCCCACCGCTGCCGATGGGGAGATCGTGGTGGCCATGATCGAGGACGAAGCCACGGTAAAGCGCCTGTACCGGGAGCAGGGCTGCGTGCGGCTTCAGCCGGAGAACCCGGATTTTGAACCCATCTATTCCGACTGCGCCAGCGTGCTGGGCAAGGTCATTGCCATTATCCGCTATTTATAAAACGCCTCAGCTGGTCAAATACTCTTCCAAAGGCCGCAGGCTGGCCCGCTCCGTTTTGTCGAAGGACTGCTCCACGTTTTGCAGCATGACCCGGTAGCGGGGGGAGTCGGATTTCGACCGCAGCGCCTGCCGGAACACCGCCATCAGGGCCTTGTCCACGGGGTTCATGCCCGCGTAGTTGAGGCCCCCTTGCAGGTAAAAAGTCTTCACCTGGCACAGCTCCTTGGGGCTGAAATTTTCCCGCTCCAGGCGGCGCACGTCCGAAGGGGCGGGCTCCATGGCGCCGGTGAAGAAGACGGCCAGTTTTTTTCCTTCCAGGCCGGGCATTTGGCGCTTAAACCAGCCCAGCTTATTAATTCTGCCCACATAGCAGCCGGAGCCAAAGGCCACGGCCCCATACTGGTCCAGGCCGGCGGAATGCCGCTCGGCGAAGGGAACGCAGTCGCAGTCCAGGTCGTCCCGCAGCCATTGGGCGTATTTGCGGGTGAAGCCGGTTTTTGAGCAATAGATGATCAAAGTTTTCACAAGGAATCGCCTCCTGATGCTAGTCCGACCGGGGCCGGTGAGAGTAGGGTGCCCGGAGCGGGCTGGACTATGGCTGGCAGTTCTTAGCGGCTGGCATGGCTGAGCATAAGGTCATACGCGGTCAAGGGGCGTTAGGCCCCTTGCAGAGCGCGAGACGCCGTCTCGCGCTCTGCCACCTTTGAAAAGGTGGACGAAACTTTTAATGGCTCGCTGTTTTTGCCTGTGTAGTTGCTTCACATAAAAAGGGCTCCCCTCTTTGCCAGGGAAGCCCTTTTTCTAATCTTTTTTAGAAGGTCTCGTAATTGTGCGCGTCCTTCAGCACCATGTCCTTAACCTTCATCAGCCGGATCTGCGTAGACCGCTCGTTCTCGTCCAGCTTCATGGAGATATACTTGATGTTGGCCTGCAGCTCCGGGATCATCACGTGCTCCAGGGCGTTTACCCGGCGGCGGGTCTTCTCAATCTCCACCGCCATCAGCTGGCAGCCCTTCTCGCATTCGGCCAGCTTCAGCATGTCCGGGAATATGTCCGCCAGAGACTTCACCGCCCCGTCCAGGTCGCTGGAGGTGAAGGCGAAGCCATAGGAGAACATGTCGTTCTGGTCCGGCGTGCGGGTCTTGAAGTCAAAGGTGGGAATGTCCACGCTCATCACGTTTTCAATGCCGCTTTCAACGGAAACCCGCTGCTTGGGGGCAAGCATGGCCGTGTTCAGCACCTGGTCCTGCATCCCCGCCCTGGCCAGCAAAAAGTTTTTGTTGGCGGCGGCAATGCCCGCTTCCACGCGCTCCCGCAGGGCCTTGTTTTCCCGCACCTTTTCCAGGAACTGCCGCATCAGCTCGTCCCGCTTGTCCTTCAGGAGCTTGTGGCCCCGGGTGGCTGTTACCAGCTTTTTCTTCAGGCGGGTCAGCTCCATGCGGGTGGGGGTGATCTGTTTGCTCGCCACGGGGCATCACACCTTTCCGTAATACTGATCCAGGAACTTGTCGTTGATACGCTTGAGCTCGCTGCGGGGCAGAATGGACAGCAGCTTCCAGCCAATGTCCAGGGTGTCCTCAATGTCCCGGTTGGCGTTGTAGCCCTGGGAGACGTACTCGGTTTCAAAGGCGTCCGCAAACTTGGCGTACAGCTTGTCGATGTCCGTCAAGGCCGCCTCGCCCAGAACCACCATCAGCTCCTTGGCCTCCTTGCCGCGGGCATAGGCGGCGAACAGCTGGTTCATGGTGGCGGCGTGGTCGGCGCGGGTGCGGCCCTCGCCAATGCCCTTGTCCTTCAAACGGCTCAGAGAGGGCAGCACGTCGATGGGCGGGGTCACGTTCTTGCGGTACAGCTCCTGGCTCAGGATGATCTGGCCCTCGGTGATGTAGCCGGTCAGGTCCGGGATGGGGTGGGTCTTGTCGCCCTCGGGCATGGTCAGGATGGGGATCATGGTGATGGACCCGGTCTTGCCCTTCTGACGGCCCGCCCGCTCGTACAGGGTGGCCAGGTCCGTGTACATGTAGCCCGGGTAGCCGCGGCGGCCGGGAACTTCCTTCCGGGCGGCGGAAACCTCGCGCAGGGCGTCGGCGTAGTTGGTAATGTCGGTCAAAATGACCAGCACGTGCATGTTCTTCTCAAAGGCCAGGTACTCGGCGGCGGTCAGGGCCATCTTGGGGGTGGCGATGCGCTCTACGGCCGGGTCGTTGGCCAGGTTGACGAACATGACGGTACGGTCGATGGCCCCGGTCTCCCGGAAGCTCTGGACGAAGAAGTTGGACTCCTCGAAGGTGATGCCCATGGCCGCGAACACCACCACGAAGGGGTCGTTGGTGCCCCGCACCTTGGCCTGGCGGGCAATCTGCGCCGCCAGCTGGGCGTGGGGCAGACCGGAGGCGGAGAAGATGGGCAGCTTCTGGCCGCGCACCAAGGTGTTCAGGCCGTCAATGGCGGAAACGCCGGTCTGAATGAACTCCTGGGGGTAGTTGCGGGCGGCGGGGTTCATGGGCAGGCCGTTCACGTCCACCCGGCGGTCCGGCAGAATCTCCGGACCGTTGTCAATGGGCCGGCCCAGGCCGTCGAACACCCGTCCCAGCATGTCCTCGCTGACCCCCAGCTCCATGCTGTGGCCCAAAAAGCGCACCTTGGAGTTGGAGAGGTTGATGCCCGTGGAGTTCTCGAACAGCTGCACCAGGGCGTTGCCCTCGTTGATCTCCAGGACCTTGCAGCGGCGGCGCTCGCCGTTTGCCAGCTCGATTTCCGCCAGCTCGTCGTAAGAGACGTTTTCCACGTCCCGCACAAGCATCAGAGGGCCCGCCACTTCCTGGATGGTTCTATATTCCTTTGGCATTAGAAGTCCTCCTTTGTCTCTCTGGCGTCATGCAGTTCCTTGTCCAGCTGGCCCATGACCTGCTCGTAGGTCTCCTTTACCTTGTCCGGGGCCGTGTACTTAAAGCGGCCGATCTGCTCGCGCACCGGCAGGTCGATGAGCTTCTGGATGTCCACCCCGGCGGCGAGGGCCTCCCGGGCCTTCTCATAGTAGCCGGTGATGAGCAGCATCATGCTGTGCTGCTTTTCCAAAGAGGTGTAGGTGTCCACCTCGTCAAAGGCGTTCTGATGCAAAAAGTCCTCGCGGATGGACCGGGCCACTTCCAGCTTCAGCCGGTCCGGAGCCGAAAGGGCGTCCATGCCCACCAGCTGCACGATTTCCTGCAGCTCGGCCTCGTCCTGCAGCAGGCCCATCAGCTGGGTGCGCAGGGCGGTCCAGTCCTCGGCCACGTTGGTGTTGAACCAGGCCTCCATGTTGTCCAGGTACAGCGAGTAGCTGGTCAGCCAGTTGATGGCCGGGAAGTGCCGCTGCTGGGCCAGGGAGGAGTCCAGCCCCCAGAAGACCTTTACAATGCGCAGGGTCGCCTGGGAAACCGGCTCGGAAATGTCGCCGCCGGGAGGGGACACGGCGCCGATAACGGACAGGGCGCCCTCGCGCTCCCCGGAGCACAGGGTCTTGACGGAGCCGGCCCGCTCGTAGAACTGGGCCAGACGGCTGCCCAGGTAGGCGGGGTAGCCCTCTTCGCCGGGCATCTCTTCCAGGCGGCCGGACATCTCGCGCAGAGCCTCGGCCCAGCGGGAGGTGGAGTCGGCCATCAGAGCCACGGAGTAGCCCATGTCCCGGAAGTACTCGGCAATGGTGATGCCCGTGTAGATGGAGGCCTCACGGGCCGCCACAGGCATGTCGGAGGTGTTGGCGATAAGCACCGTGCGCTTCATCAGGGACTGGCCGGTTTTGGGGTCCACCAGCTCGGGGAACTCGTTGAGCACGTCGGTCATCTCGTTGCCGCGTTCGCCGCAGCCAATGTAGACCACAATGTCCGCCTCGGCCCACTTGGCCAGCTGATGCTGCACCACGGTTTTGCCGCTGCCGAAGGGGCCCGGAACCGCCGCCACGCCGCCTTTGGCAATGGGGAACATGCAGTCCACCACCCGCTGGCCGGTGATCAGGGGCATGTCGGGAGACATCTTCTCCTTGTAGGGCCGGCCCATACGCACAGGCCAGGTCTGCATCAGGCCGATGTTCTTCACGCCGTCCTTGGTCTCCACGGTGGCTACAGTGTCGGTCACCTTAAACTTCCCGGCCTTAATCTCCTTAATTTTGCCGGAGATCCCAGGGGGAATCATAATTTTATGGGATACCACCACCGTCTCCTGCACAGAGCCGATGATGTCGCCGCCGGTCACTTCGTCCCCCGCCTTGGCGCTGGGCACAAAGTCCCACTCCAGGTCCCGCTTCAGCGAGGGGACCTCCACGCCGCGCTGCAGGTTGTTGCCGGAGATCTTCATAATGTCGTCCAGCGGGCGCTGGATGCCGTCGTAGATGCTGGTAATAAGGCCTGGACCCAGCTCCACGCTCATGGGCTGGCCGGTGGAGACCACCGGCTCGCCGGGGGCCAGGCCCGAAGTCTCCTCATAAACCTGAATGGAGGCTTCGTCGCCGTGGATCTCGATGATCTCGCCGATCAGGCGGCGCTCACTGACGCGCACCACGTCGAACATGTTGGCGTCGCGCATGCCTTTGGCGATCACGAGAGGTCCGGCTATCTTTTTGATGGTGCCATTGCTCATGTTTACCGATCACCCGTTTCTCGAATGTATTTAATTACCATTGAATATAATGTCGGAGCCCACGGCCTGCTCTACCGAATGCTTGACCATGTTGATGCCAAGGCCCGTGTTGCCCCGCACCCCGGGAATGGGGATGACGGCGGGCAGCAGGCTCTGGCGGCAGCGGTCCAGCTCGGCGGCCAGGCCCTCGGCCAAGGCTTCGGTGATGTAGATCACGGCGTAGTCCTGCTCGCACAGGCGGCGCAGGGTTTTGGCCCCTTCCTCAGTTCCGGCGACTGGGAACACCTCCAGCCCCAGGGCAGCGAAGCCGTAGATGCTGTCGCGGTCGCCCAAAACGGCTATTCTATACATACATATCCCTCAGTCTTTCCCGGATCATCCCATCGTCCAGCTCGTTGAGCTTGCCGGAAAGGATGATCCGCACGGTGCTGATCTCGTTGCGCCGGGCGATGACAAAGGCGAACAGGGGGCCCACGGTAAAGGGGTTCATCTTCTGGCCCTTCACCAGGTCCATCACCTTGTCGTCGCACCACTTTTCAAAGGCGGAGTAGGACTCCTTCATCTTGCCCGCCGCCTCGCTGTAGGGCGTGGCCGCCAGGTAGCCGAACAGGTCGTCCAGGCTCTTGCAGGCGGCCGCCGCCAGGCTGCCCGCGTCCAAGGTGGCGCAGGGAGCCAGGGCCATGTCCAGGAAAGCCCGGCTCTTGCCGGTTTTGCAGGCGCGCACGGCCACCTTCACGTTGGAGGTGGCGCAGAGCATCTCCGCGTAGTCCGCCAAAATGGGCACGCCGCTCTCCTTGCCGCAGCGGACCACGCCCATCAGGCAGGCCCGGTCCAGGATGACGTCGCACATCTGGCCGTCCTCCTTTTGCAGCAGGGCGTGGTAGGCCTCGTCCGCAGCCTGGGCCATGTCCTCGGGCAGGGGGGAGAAATCCCCCTCCCGCACGCAGCGCAGCATCAGCTCCGGGTCGATCTCGCCCCCGGGCAGGAACACCTGGTGGGGCTCCACCCCGGTGACCACGGCCTTGATGGCGGCCTTCATGTTGTTGTAGTCGGTGGGCAGCAGCAGCACCTTGAAGGGGGCCATGTCGTCCGTCAGCTCGTGGATGAACGCCCAGGTCTTCTCCTCCTCCGCGGCCAAGACCGCTTCGGCGGAGGAGGCCTCGCCCGCGCCCCAGCCCTTGTCGGAAAGGGTCCGCAGGCACTCCTCATAGGTTTTGCAGGCCATCAGCTGGTCCACGTCCTGGCGGCTTAAAAGCCCCAGCTCCCGGGCCCGCACCCGCGCCACCGCATAGATGTAATCCTCTTTCATAGCACGGCTTCCTTTCTTCGGGCGGGATTAGGCCACGGGGAACAGCAGCCGTCCGGCAGCGTCCCGCAGCTCGTCGTAAGCGTCCTCGAAAATGGCCTGGAAGGTGCAGTTAATGTCCACACCGCCATAGACCAGCAGGAAGCCGTTGGCAATGGGATGGGGCTGGGGGGAGATGGTGACCTCCGCCCCGGGCACGGCCTTGCGCATCCGGGCCAAAAAGTCGTCGGGCAGGCGGGCAAGGTCCCGCTTACAGAGCCTCATCTCGCCCCGGCCCTCCTGGGCAAAGCGGCGGTAAAGCTTTAAAAGAATCTCGAAATATTCCCCGTCCGGGGCGTTTTCCAGGCTCTCCCGGGCGGCTCCCACCGCCTCGCGGATGAGCTCCTGCTTAAAGACCAGCATCTGGTTGCGCTGCTCCAGCTCCGCCGCGGACTGGGCCCGGTCCCGAATGTCCTGGGCCCGGCGCTCCGCGTCCTTTAAAACGGCGGCGGCCTCTTCCTTTGCCTTGGCCTGGGCCGTTTCCAGGGTTTCCGCGGCCTTGGCCTTGGAAACGGAAAGCACTTCCTCCGCTTCTTTTTGTCCGTCGCCGGCGATCTGGCTCAAAATGGATTCCAGTCCGGTCATGGATCATCCTCCTCTCTTCTGGGCCCGCGCCCGGCCATTATACCTGAATGCTGCCAATGCTGGTGATGGCCAGGATGGAGATCAGAAGGGCCAGAACCGCGTAGGTTTCCACCATGGCGGGGAAGATCATAGACTTGCCGAACTGGTCGGGGCGCTTGGCTACCAGAGAGATGGAGGACACCGCGGCCTTGGCCTGCCACTTGGCGGAGACCATGCCCACGATGGCCATGGGCAGGCAGGCGGCCAGGTACAGCAGGCCCTTGGCCAGGCTGATGTCGGAGCTGCCGCCCAGAACGCCGATCTGGGTCAGGGTGACGAAGCCGATCAAGAGGCCGTAGATGCCCTGGGTGCCGGGGAGCAGCTGAAGAATCAGGACCTTACCGAACTGGCTGGGGTCCTCGGTGACCACGCCGGCGGCCGCCTGGCCGGTCATGCCAACGCCGATGGCGGAGCCGATGCCGCCCATGAGAGCGGCCAGAACAGCGCCCAGCAGGGCGAAAACGATGCCCATAGTAGTCCAATCAAACATTTCTTATTCCTCCGTAATCTTAAAGTATTTGGTTTTGGCGGCAAAGGGCTCGAATTTGCGCCCGCCGCCCTCGTAAAACTTGCCGAAGAACTCCACGTACTGCAAACGGTTGGTATGTACGTAGGCCCCCAGCAGGTTGATCAGCAGGTTGAGGACATGGCCGATGAGGAAGACCACAATGAACAGGGCCACGCCCACCGGGCCGCCGCCCGCCATGGTGCCCAGCATATTGAATACCTGGGCGATGACGCCGGTGGCCAGACCCAGCGCCAGCAGGCGGGAATAGGACAGAATATCCGAAAGCCAGCTGGACACGCCGTAAAGGCCGTAAAGCCCCTTTAAGAAGCGCTTCACGCCCCGGCTCTCCCGGCCGCTGGTGGCCACAATGCCCACCGCGCCAATGGCGGCAAACACCAGCGCAATGGTGGTGACGATGGGGGGGATGGCAAGGGACAGGCCCATCATCTCCTGGAACATGTCCAGGGACACCAGGGCGATGATCAGCCCGCCCACCAGCATATACCAGAAGCCGCTGTCATACAGGGCGTCCAGGTACTTGCCCCGGCGGCACAGCTGGTAGATCTGCATGGCAAGGCCCGCGAACAGGTGGATGATGCCCAAGAGGAACGAGAAGAGCATCAGCCGCATGGGCTGCTCCAGGGGCGCGAACCACAGGGGCTGCACATGGATGTTGGCCCCAAAGAAGGTGTTGGCCACCACGTCGATGGCGTCGCCGAAGTAGCTGCCGAACAGCACGCCCCAGAACATGGTGGAAAGGCCGCAGAAGAAGAACATCCGCATGGTCTTGCGCAGGCTTTCCTCAATGTTTTTGAACTTCAGCAGCACAATGCCCGTGCAAAGGGAGATCAAAAACCCGTAGGCCGCGTCGGAGAGCATCATGCCGAAGAGCACGTAATAGAACACGCACATCACCTTCGAGGGGTCCACCTCGTGCTTGCCGGGCAGGCTGTAGCCCTCGATGACCCCCTCCACCGGGGCGGCGAAGAAGCCGTTTTGCAGCTGGATGGGAAGCTCCTCGCCTTCGGCGGGGGTTTCCACCTCCACAAAGGCCTGGTACTTCTCCTCCAGCTCCCGCTGCAGGGCCGGGGCCCTGGGCGCGGCCACATAGCCGGTCAGGTAGAAGACGTGGGGGCTCTGCCACAGGTCTCCCAGCACCTGGTACTTGTTGGCGCGCATGGAATAGTAGTCGGACGTAAACAGCAGCTCCTGCCGCCGGCCGGCGTAGGAGGCGATCTCCCTGCCGGCGTCCTCAATGTCCTTTTGGGCCGCGGCGATGCGGGCCTGCAGGTCCTCCGCCCGCTGGGCGGGGGGCTTTTTGGAAGGGGCCGCCGGATAGGTGAAGCCCATGCCCCGCAGGGCGGCCTCTACCTTGGAGCCAACCCGGCCCAGGCAGACGATGAACGCGCAGGTCTGCTGGGGCTGGGTGCTCACCACCTCGGCCTCCACGCCGGGCACGTCCGGCAGGGCGGCGGCCAGGCGGGTCTTGATCTCCCCAGCGGTCAGCTCCTCCGGAAAGGTGCCAATGAACACGCTGGTGGAGTTGGTGCCCACGGTGCGCATGGAGATATCCAGGCCCATCCAGGGCTTCAGGGCCTCCAGCTGGGCCTCCAGCCGGGCGATCTCCGCCTGCTGGTCGTTCACGCGCTTGCCCAGGGCCACGATGTTGGCCGCGATCTTGGCGACCTCCGGCGCGGCCTCGGCCGTCTGCTGCACCTGGTGGGCGTTAACGCCCGTGCGCCCCTCCAGCATGGCCAGCATGGACTTCTGCGGGGGGGCGTAGCTGTCCAGCGTCTCCACGGCGCTGCCGATGAGCTGGACGTTTTTTTCGAACGTGAGCCGCGCGGAAGCGGTGTCCGTTTTGGAGAAGGGGCCCTTCGCCTCTCCCAGGCTGGCCTCTTCCGGGGTGTCGACCTCCACGACGGCTCTCCGCTGCAGCATCTCCAGAATCTTTTTGCGGTTGTTCTTCAGCGCGTATACGTGAATGCGCTTCATTTCCACTACCGCCATCTGCATCGAACCTCCTTGTGTTGAGTCCGCTCAACCGGACGGGCGGGCTCAGGTCTTTTCCAAAACGATCTTCCGGATCTCTTCCACGACCTTGCCCCGGCCCTGCTGGGCGGCGGCGCGCAGGCGGTCCTGCTCTTCCTGGGTCTGCCGCTTCATGCCGGCGCCAAGCTTTTCCGCGTCCGCGCGGGCCACCCCGCACAGGACCTCGGCTTTCTTCCGAGCCTCCTTCACGGCGCCCGCCACGGCCTGCCTGCCCTGGGCGGCGGCGTCCGCTTCAATGCGTTCGCCCTCCGCCTTGGCGTGCAGCACCGCTTCCCGGGCTTTCAGCTCCGCGTCGCTGATGGCCTGCATGGTCTCTTTTGCCAAACTCTTTCACCTCCTGCATATATACCCGTGTTCCAACCGGCGAGCTGCCGGGTATGGCGGGAATGTAATAAATCCCGTGCAGCGGCGGGGCGCGGCCTTCCTCTTCCTAGGAGGGCGCGCCCCAAACTCAATGGGGCGGACGGGGGCTTTTTGCCTCCGGGCCCGCCCCGGCAAGCCGGAGCCCGTGGGCGGCCGTCTGGAACGAACCCGCCAAGACGGCCGTCCGGCCCCAGCATATGCTTCCGGGCAAGTCTATTATACCGCCTGCCTCTATAAAAGTCAAAACCTAAATCAAAAATTTGACGGCCCAGGAAGAATTTTCCAGGCCCCCCTCCCTATGCTCCCGCCCACCCGGCGGAGCAGAGAAAGCCGGTAAGGACGGCGGAGGCGTAGAGCGCCAAAATCAGGACGAGGTTTTCCTTCCAGTTTTTGTTGACGCGCAGCAGCACCGCCAGCCCCAGGCCCGCCCCGGTGCACAGGCCGGCCACCGCCGAACCAAAGGAGAGGGAGCCCTCCAAATACAGCTCCGTCAAAAGAACGGAAGCGGCGCAGTTGGGGACGAACCCCAGCAAAGCCGCCAGAAGGGGCTGGAACACGCTGCCGGAGAGCAGCGCCCGGGAGATGGCCCCGCTGCCCACAAAATGGATGGCCGCGCCCAGAGCCAGGTTGACCAGCAGCAGGAAGAGGAACACCTGGACCGTGTGCCTCAGGGCGGAGCGCGCGATGCCCTTTTCCCCGCAGCCGCAGTCTTCGCACAGGCCGCGGAAGGGCTGGCCGGGCGCTGGGCGGAAAAAGCGCTTCGCCAGAACGTCCGCGAGCAGGCCGAAGAAAGCGGCGGCAACCAGCTTTACCGCCAGGAGGCGCCCCAAGGCGGGCAGCGCGCCCGGGCGGCTGAGAAGGATGGGGACGGCCTCGTCGGAGGTGGCCAGGAAAACCGCCAGCAGGGTGCCGGGGGAGATGAGGCGGCCCGCGTAGAAATTGGCGGCGGCCACGGAGAAGCCGCACTGGGGCACGCAGCCCAGCAGGGCCCCGCCCAAGGGCCCGAAAGGCCCCGGCCTGGAGAGGGCGGCGGTCAAGCGCCGGCTGGCGCGGTGCTCCAGAAACTCGATGAGCAGGTATGCGCCAAAGAGGAAGGGAAGGCTTTTTAGGGAATCCAGCAGGGCGTCGAGAATGACTTCTTTCATAAGGCTCCTTTCTTAGGGCGTGTTTGTGTGAGCGTTCGCGGGCGGCTCTGAAAAGTACGGTTAAGGCCTCCGGCGGCTTAGGGGCTCTGCCCTTAAGAACCCACGAGTTATCCTTTGGATAACTCGTCCACTTCTTGAAAAAGTGGACAAAACTTTTACTGTTGCGCTCCGTAAACTTTCATATTTAAAACCTGTATTCACAAATGAAGAACGATTACGCTGGCAGGTAAAAGTAGGGAAAATACGCGGTCCAGGGGCGTCGACCTTCGCTCCGCGAAGTCGCGGCCCCTGGTAGGGTTCTTAGGGGGTGAGCGTCTGCCAGCGGCAGACATGCCGCGAACCGACCGAGGCGGTAGCCGAGACTCAACGCCCCTAAGCCGCCGGAGGCCAAAACATTCTTTCACAGGGCCGTAGGCCCCTTCGGGACGCAGTCCCGACCTAAAATGTTCCCCTTGTCTACTGCTACAGCAATTTATAAATACAGCTTCTCAAAACGCGCGTTTGGACACTTCCTTCTGGCCGCTTCCCCCTTGCCTTTTTCCCCGGCATCCGCTACAATAGTCTTAGAAATTACCCCGCGGCGCGGTTCAAAAGGCTGGAGGACGCGCCTCCTTGGGCCGCGTTCCCTCCGCCATCGCAGAAAGGAGCCACATCCCCATGAAAGTCCTAAACTTCGGTTCGCTTAATCTGGACTACGTCTACCAGGTCCCCCGCTTCGTCCGCCCCGGCGAGACCTTGAGCGCCCGCTCCATGGCCGTCAACCCCGGCGGAAAAGGGCTCAACCAGTCCATCGCCCTGGCCCGGGCCGGGGCCCAGGTATACCATGGCGGGCGCGTGGGGGCCGGAGGAGGGCCCCTGCGGCAGCTGCTGGAGGAAAACGGCGTGGACGTCCAATTCCTGCTCCCCGCCCCCCAGCCCCAGGGCAGCGCCGTCATCCAAGTGACGCCCCAGGGGGAAAACTGCATTTTGCTTTATGGCGGCTCCAACCAGGCCTTGGACGAGGGACAGATCCGGCGGGCCCTCAGCCATTTCGGGCCGGGGGACTATCTGGTCCTGCAAAACGAGGTGAACCTCCTCCCCCTGCTGGTGGAGGAGGGGGCCCGCCAGGGCCTGACCGTGGTGCTGAACCCCTCGCCCTATGACGAAGCGCTTGCCCAGGTGGACTTTGGGAAGCTGGGCTGGCTGCTGGTCAACGAGGTGGAGGCGGAGCAGATCGCCGGAAGCCAGGACCCGGAGGCTGTGTGGAGCCGGCTGCACCAGGAATACCCCCGGCTCTCCCTGGCGGTTACCTTGGGCGGGCAGGGCAGCGCGGCCTTCCAGGTCCGGGAGGGCGGCGTGGAGGCGGCGCGCCAGCGGGCCGTGCCCGTCCAGCCGGTAGACACCACGGCGGCGGGCGACACCTTTACCGGCTACTTCATCGCCAGCCTGGCCCAGGGCCTTTCCCTGCAAGACGCCATGGCCCGGGCCTCCCGGGCGGCGGCCGTCAGCGTGACCCGGCCGGGCGCGGCGGAGAGCATCCCCCGTCGGGACGAGGTAGACTAAAGGCCTTTGCGCGGGTCCGGCAGCGCCAAAAAATTTCTAAACCTCTCCCGCCCTGCGCCTGACCAGCCGGGCGGCGGCTTTTCGGGCCCGCCGGGCCGGCCAGACCAGCCCCAGCGCCGCCCCGTACACGGCCAGGGCCCGCAGGGGGATGGTCAGCCAGGTCCAGCCCAGGGAGGCCATCCAGGGGGCGAAAAGCTCGCCCAGCATGGGGTGGAGCAGGTAGACCCCAAAGGCGCACTGGGAGAGCTCCGCCAGAACCCGCCCGGCCCCCTCCCCCAGCCGGAGCTTTGGCAGAAGGGCCCGCGCCGAGACGAAGCACCCCGCGCCCCCCAGCATGGCGAAGGGCGAGAAGAAGCTGAGCCACAAAGCGTCCAGCGCCCCCGCCTGGCGGGACCGGGCCAGCGTCAGCAGGGCCGTGGCCAGGGCGGAGAGGGGCCAGCCCGCCATCAGCCCCACCACCGCCCAGCGCGGCAGGGGATACCGCCGGAAATAGCCCCCCAGCAGGTACAAAAACAGGAAGCCCACCGAATAGGGCAGGTGCATCTTGTCCTCAAGGATAACGGCCAGGGTGGGCCACCATTGGGCCCGGACGGCGATGACCGCCAGGGACCCCAGCAGAAAGGAGAGCCCCAGCGCATAGAGGTACAGGCGCCGGCCAGCGTGCTGGGCGAACACGTAGAGGACCGGGGTAAGAACGTACAGCGCCGCCGCCGCGTATAGATACCACAGATGGACGGGCATGGTCAGCAGATACCGGGCCAGGGCCCTGGGGCCCTCCCAGTGGAGCGTCCCCCGGGCCAGGCCGAACAGGTAATAGGCGGCGGACCAGAGGAGCATCTGGCCCAGCAGGGCCAGGGCCTTCCGCCACAGGCGGGCAGTGGTATACTCCCGGCCCAGCATATAGTAGCCGCTGATGATGAGGAACACCGGCACGGAGAACCGGGCCAGGGAGCTGTAGCACACGCTGGCCCCGGAATAGCGGGCGGAAAGGTGCAGCAGCACCACGGCAAAGGAGGCCAGAACCCGCATGAGGGCGGTGTCCAGGTCGGGCTGGGAACGTCGCTTCATAATTCGCTACCTCAAAACATGTAGTGTGGCGGGCCCTTCCGGCGGGCCCCCTTCTATTTTACCCGGAAACGCCTTGGGACGCAAGGGCTTCCGGGGAGAAAAGGAAAAAGGCGGCCGCGGGCCTCTTCTGTGCCGCTCAGGATTGCGTCCGGCGGAAAAGCGTGGTATAATAAAAGAAAAGCATTTAGAACCTGTATTCACAACCGAAGAACGATTACGCAGACAGATAAAAGTAGGGAAAATACGCGGTCCAGTGGCGTTCGTGTCTCGCCTGCCGGCTCGGTCGGTTCGCAGCTTGTCTGCCACTGGCAGACGCTCACCCCCTGGCGGGGTTCTTAGGGGACTTGGCGAAGCCAATGTCATAAGCCCCTAAGCCGCCGGAGGGCGCTGGTCGCCAGCGGCGACCGTTCAGCGCCGACCGAGCCGGGAGGCGAGACCCCAAACATTGCAAAATGGGGCGTTAGGCCCCCTTTGGGACGTAGTCCTGACCCAGACGTTCCCTCTTATCTACTGTTACAGCAATTTATGAATACAGCTTCTTATTCCCCTTTGCCCGTTCATCCCCTTTTCAAGAAGGAGTTAAAACGTTATGGATAAAAGCAAAATCAGAAATTTCTGCATCGTGGCCCACATCGACCACGGCAAGAGCACTTTGGCCGACCGCATTTTGGAGCAGACCAAGGCCGTGCCCCTGCGGGAGATGGAAAACCAGCTCCTGGACAACATGGACCTGGAGCGGGAGCGGGGCATCACCATCAAGGCCCACGCCGTCACGCTGGTCTACGCCGCGCGGGACGGGGAGGATTACGTGTTCAACCTGATCGACACCCCGGGCCATGTGGACTTCAACTACGAGGTCTCCCGGTCCCTGGCCGCCTGCGAGGGGGCCGTGCTGGTGGTGGATTCCTCCCAGGGCATCGAGGCCCAGACCCTGGCCAACACCTATCTGGCCGTGGACGCGGGCCTGGAAATCGTCCCCGTGGTCAACAAGATCGACCTGATCAGCGCGGACCCGGACCGGGCCTGCCATGAGATCGAGGACGTGATCGGCATCCCCGCCATGGACGCGCCCCGCATCTCCGCCAAGAACGGGATTAACATCGATCAGGTCATGGAGCGCATCGTTAGCGATGTGCCCGCCCCCCAGGGGGACGAGGGAGCCCCCCTCAAGGCCCTGATCTTCGACTCCTATTACGACTCCTACCGGGGGGTCATCGTCTATGTGCGGCTGATGGACGGGACCCTGCGCCCAGGGGATACCATCCGGATGATGGCCACCGGCGGGGAATTCCAGGTGGTGGAATGCGGCTTCCTGCGGGCCACCTCTTTAGAGCCCGCCGAGGCCCTGTACGCCGGGGAGGTGGGCTACATCGCCGCCTCGATTAAAGAGGTCCGTCAGGCCCGGGTGGGCGACACCGTGACTCTGGCCAGCCGCCCTGCCCCGGAGGCTTTGCCAGGCTACCGGGCGGTGCAGCCCATGGTGTTCTGCGGCATCTACCCCGCGGACGGGGCCCACTACACCGACCTGCGGGACGCTTTGGAAAAGCTCCAGCTCAACGACGCCTCCCTCACCTTTGAGCCGGAGACCTCCGTGGCCCTGGGCTTTGGCTTCCGCTGCGGCTTTCTGGGCCTTCTGCACATGGAGATCATCCAGGAGCGCTTAGAGCGGGAGTACAACCTGGACCTGATCACCACCGCCCCCAGCGTGGTTTACAAGATCACCAAGACCAACGGGGAGGAGCTCTCCATCGACAACCCGACCAACTACCCGGACCCGGCTACCATTCAGAGCGCCCAGGAGCCCATCACCAACGCCCATATCTATTCCCCTTCGGAATATGTGGGCAACATCATGGAGCTGTGCCAGGAGCGCCGGGGGACCTTTATGGACATGAAATACATCGACACCGACCGGGTGGACATCCACTATGAGCTGCCCCTCAACGAGATCATCTACGACTTTTTCGACGCGCTGAAGTCCCGCACCCGGGGCTATGCTAGCTTTGACTATGAGCTGCTGGGCTACCGGCCCTCCCAGCTGGTGAAGCTGGACATTCTGCTCAACGGCGAGACCGTGGACGCGCTCAGCTTCATCCTCCACGCGGAAAAGGCCTATCCACGGGCCCGGAAGATGACGGAAAAGCTCAAGGAGAAGATTCCCCGCCAGCTGTTCGAGGTGCCCATCCAGGCCTGCGTGGGGGGCAAGATCATCGCCCGGGAGACGGTGAAGGCCCTGCGCAAGGATGTGCTGGCCAAGTGCTACGGCGGCGACATCACCCGGAAGAAGAAGCTTTTGGAAAAGCAGAAAGAGGGCAAAAAGCGCATGCGCCAGCTGGGCACGGTGGAGGTCCCCCAAGAGGCCTTCATGGCGGTGCTGAAGCTGGATGAGTAAAGGAGGAAGCGGCATGAAGCGTCTGGGCAGAATCACGGCGGTCTTTTTGGTGCTGCTGGCTCTGGCGGGCTGCCAGGCCTTTTTCGGCGGCACGCGGGACAGCGGCAAAAACCGCCTGGAATTGGAATACAGCGTCCTGAACACCCTGGACCAGGAGATGTTCAAGCTCCGGGCCGGGGACGTGATTGTGGGCGACATTGTCAACGAGTCCGGGACCCTGCGGGTGACTATCAAGCCGGTGGGGGAGGAGCCCGTCTATGAGGACGAAGACGCCGCCACGGGCCATATCGAGGTGGAGGTGGAGGAGTCCGGCAGCTACTGGGTGCAGGTGAAGGGCAGCGGCGCCAAGGGCAGCGTGAAATTCACCGTGCGGGAGGGAAAATGACCCGCCCCCTGGGGCTTTACCTTCATGTGCCCTTCTGCGCCGGGAAATGCCCCTACTGCGATTTCTACTCCCTGCCCGCCGGGCCCGGGGCCATGGACGCTTACACCAGCCGGCTGGAGGCCCTGCTGGCCCAATATGGAGCCGCCTGCGCCCGTCCTCTGCGTACGGTGTATTTTGGCGGCGGAACCCCCAGCCTTTTGGGAGAAAAGCGGCTGGCCCGCCTGCTGGAGGAAATTGCCCGGCGCTTTTCCTTGGAGCCCGGGGCGGAGATCACCTGCGAGGCCAACCCCACCTGGGTGGACCGGGCTTTTTTCGCCGTCCTGCGCCGGGCCGGGTTCAACCGGCTCTCCATGGGCTTGCAGTCCGCTAACGGAGAGGAACTGCGCCTGCTGGGCCGCGCCCACAGCCCCCAGGACGTGCGGCGCGCTGTGGAGGCCGCCCGGGCGGGGGGCTTCGGCAACCTCTCTCTGGACCTGATGCTGGGCCTGCCGGACAGCTCGGAAGAAACCCTGGGACAATCCATCGCCTTTGCGGCGGAGCTGGAGCCGGAGCATATTTCCGCTTACCTATTGAAAATAGAACCGGGCACGCCTTTCGCGGCCCGGGACCTGGCCCTGCCGGACGAGGACCAGGCGGCGGACCAGTACCTGTTCTGCGTCCGGGAGCTGGAAGCCCGGGGGTACGGCCAGTATGAGATCAGCAACTTCGCCCGCCCGGGCCGGGAGAGCCGCCATAATCTGCTCTACTGGCGGGACGAGGAATATTTGGGCCTGGGCCCGGCGGCCCATTCCTTTTACGAGGGACGGCGCTTCTACTGGCCCCGGGACCTGGCGGGCTTTTTGGCCGGGAGCCGGCCGGTAGAGGACGGCCCCGGGGGCTCGCTGGAAGAATACGCCATGCTGGCCCTGCGGCTGCGGGAAGGCCTGGGGCGGGCGGGCCTGCGGGAGCGCTTTGGGGAGCGGGGGGAAGAGGCCTTTCAAACGGTTCTGGCCAATGCCGCCCGCTGTCCGGAGCGGCTGCTGCGGCGTTTGCCAGAGGCTTTGGCCCTGACGCCGGAGGGCTTTTTGGCGTCCAACGCGGTGACGGCGCGGCTGCTGGCCGGCCTGTAGCCGCGGCAGCGCAAAAAGGCGCAAACCACCCCAGGCGCAGAAAAAGTTCTTGAAGATTGGTAAGGAACTTCTTTCAAGAAGTTCCTTACCCCGTCGGAGACGGCCTTGCCCTTAAAGGGCGGCGCAGAGCAAACCCAGCAGCGCGTCTAGGCCCATTCCCAGCAAAAAGCTTCTTTGCTCCACAAAAACTGCGCCGCTCCGCCCAATAGCGCCTTTGCGCGAAGCGCAAACAGCGGACCGCCCGCCGCAGCTTTCCCACTGCGGGATGAGCCCGTCTTAAGCGTCCTCAATAGTAGTTCTTTACACAAAAAGAAGTGCGCTTACTATTATAATTAAATATAGGAGGATCGCCATGAAGCTCATTCTATACCCCACCCCCGGGGACTTTCTCCAGGACAACCGCCTGTTTTTGGAAGAGCACGAGGCCCCCTGCCAGCTGAACCGGCGCAACGCCCAGGCCAATCGGGAAGAGCCCCGCTCCCCCAGCCTGCTTTTTGGCCGGTATGAGGAGAACGGGGAGCCCGTGCTGCTCTTCGGCAGCGCCCTGCCCTGGAACCTCTGCCTGAACGCCCCCTCGGATACGGCTTTCCCCTCCGCCCAAGCGGCGGCGGAGCTGGCGGCCTGGCTTCGGGATGAGCATATCCCCATCGCCGGGGTGACCGCCCGGGAGGATCTGTGCCAGGCCTTTATGAGCGCCTATGGGGGAGAGTTCACCCAGCGCAGCGCCATGGACATCATGGTGCTCACAGAGCTGACGGAGCCCCCGGCGGTGTCCGGCACGGTCCGGCCTGCCCAGGGAGAGGACCTGGACACCATCTGCCAATGGGAGCGCGCCTTTTACCGGGAGGCCCTCCACGAAGAGGGGGACCCGGAGGCCATCCGCCAGCACAACCAGGAACGGATCCAGAAGGGCGAAATCCGGGTGCTGGAACTTCCCGGCGGGGAGCTGGCCTCTATCGCCCACACCAGCCGGGAGACGGAACGGGGCATTGCCATCAGCGGGGTGTACACGCCCCCGGAGCACCGGGGCAATGGGTACTGCCAGGCCACGGTGGGGGCCCTTTGCCGGGAGCTGCTGGCCGGGGGCAAGGGCTACTGCACCCTGTTCGTGGACCGGAGAAACCCCATCTCCAACCGGGTATACCGGAAGATCGGGTTCCAGACGCGGGAGGACTGCTCGGAATACCGGCTGGCGAAGGGCTAGAGCCTGTTTTATAATTTGGGCTTGCCCCGCAAGGCGGAAGGGAGAGGGAAAATTATGGTTACTATATCTGGCGTAGAGGACGGGAGCCGGGCCCAGCGGGCCGGGGTGAGGCCGGGGGACGTGCTGGTGAGCATCAACGGCCACGCCATCGGGGACGTGCTGGACTACCGCTTCTTCGAGACCGAGCGGGAGCTGCGGCTGGAGCTGCTGCGGGCCGGGGAGCCCTACGCGGTGGAGCTGGCAAAGCCCCAGTACGCGGAGCTGGGGCTGGAATTCGACACCTACCTGATGGACCGGCAGCGGTCCTGCCGGAACAACTGCGTGTTCTGCTTCATCGACCAGCTGCCTAAGGGCATGCGGGAGACCCTCTACTTTAAGGACGACGACGACCGGCTCAGCTTCCTGTTCGGCAACTATATCACCCTGACCAACATTGACAGCCGGGAGGTCGACCGGATTTTACAGATGCACATCAGCCCCATCAACATCTCCGTCCACACCATGGACCCCGAGCTGCGGTGCAAAATGATGAACAACCGCTTTGCCGGGGAGTCCCTGCGGCATTTATACCGGCTGGCCCAGGGCGGCATTCTGCTCAACTGCCAGATCGTGCTGTGCCCCGGCCTGAACGATGGGGAGGCCCTGGAATACTCCCTTTCCGAGCTGTGCCGGCTGGGCGGGTCCCTGCAAAGCGTGGCCTGCGTGCCCGTGGGCCTGACCCGCTACCGGGAGGGGCTGTACCCCCTGACCCCCTTCGACCGGGACACGGCCCGGGCGGCGCTGGAAATCATCGAGCGCTGGGGGGACAAAATGAAGGAGGAGGCCGGGGCCCGGAAGGTCTTCGCCTCGGACGAGCTGTACCTGCTGGCGGGCCGGGACCTGCCCCCGGCGGAGTTTTACGAAGACTTCCCTCAGATTGAAAACGGGGTGGGCATGCTGCGGGACCTGGAAGAGGGCTTTTTGTGGGCTTTGGAAGAGATGGAGCCCTTTCGGGGGCAGCGGCGGGTGACAATCCCCACCGGAGAGTGCGGCTTTGCTTTCCTCAATAAAATGCTTGACGGACTGCGGGAAAAATGTGATAATATAAAGATAGACCTGATTCCTGTACGCAACGAGTTCTTTGGCGGCACGGTAAACGTGACGGGCCTGCTCACCGGGCGGGACATTCTGGCCCAGCTCTCCGGGCGGGAGCTGGGGGACGAGCTGCTCATTGCCGGGAACATGCTGAAGGCCGGAGAGGATATCTTCCTGGACGACATGACCCTGGAGGAGCTGGGCCGCAGGCTGGGCGTACCGGCCCGCCGGGTGGGCGGCAGCGGGGAGGACCTGCTGGCGGCGATACTAGGTGAAGAACGGAAGGAAAAAAAGGAGCATCAGCCCTATGAGGGCGCGGGACGATAAGGAGGCAGGGAAAATGAAGTGTCCAATCTGTGGGAAAGAAATGGAAGAGGGCGGGCTTGTGGTGCAGGGTGTGTCTGCCATATGGTTTCCAAAGGAAGAATATGAAAAGAAGGGTCCGGCCCGAGTAGCCTATACGGGAGGGAAAGCTCTAAAGGGGCGCACGAATTTCCTCTTGGATCATACACGGATAGACGGGGCCTACTACTGCCCGGCCTGCGATAAGGTGGCAGGTATTTTCGGGGTAGATCATCCTGGGACAGTTAAAGAATGAAAAGTGTGCCAAATATAGGCTTTTGAAGTTTCTTAAGCAGGAGAAGAAAATGATAGACGGACATGTCCACATTGAACGTGGAGCGTATACGCTGGATTGGATCAACCAATTTGTAGAGAAGGCAGTCGAAATGGGGATCGATGAAATACGCCTGCTTGAGCACAATTATATATTTGAGGAATTCGCTCCCATGTATGATTCTGCGCGCGCGTACAGCGGGTATGTTGACGCGTGGTTTCGCAGAAGCGCGGGCGCGCATAAGCTCGCGGATTATCTGGAGCTGATCAAACAAGTTAGAAGCAAGCGGTTTCCGGTAACAATCAAGTTTGGCCTGGAAATATGCTGTTTCAAGGAGTTTGAGCCCTTTATTTCCGCGCTGACTAAGGACAAAGGCTTCGACTTCTTATTGGGAAGCATTCATTTTGTGGATGATTTCGCGTTCGATCACAAAGCTGAGCATTGGGCGGGGCTGGATGTGGATCAAATATACCGCCGGTATTTTGAGGATTCTGTTTTCCTGGCAGAGAGTGGAATCTTTGACGGGATCGGCCATCCGGACGCGATAAAATTATTCGGCCATAAACCAACCTGTTCCCTGGTGGGTTACTATGAGAGTTTAGCACAGGCGCTTTCAAACAGCCATATGTACGCGGACCAAAACAGCGGGGCCGCCAGGAGATGCCCTGAAACGGCTTCGCTTGGTATGGACAAGGAACTGCTTCGGATATTGAAAAAGAAAAATGTGGACATCGTTTCTTCCTCGGACGCCCATTGTCCGGAGGATGTTGGATATAAAATCCGGGAACTGAATGATCTTGCCGCGAGCGCCTAATCAGCTCTTCCTCCTACGAGGGCGCCTGGGAACGAAGCTAAAACACATCCCCCCAACCAACCATACCCACCCAGGCGAAACCAGCCAACAGTAAAAGTTTTTGAAGATTCTTAAGAAACTTTTTTCAAAAAGTTTCTTAAGCGGAGCGCGAGGCAGAGCCTCGCGGCCTTAAGGAGGTACCTCCATGAAACCAATCGTAGCCATTGTGGGCCGGCCCAATGTGGGCAAGTCCACACTATTCAATAAGATTGTGGGGCGGCGGCTCTCCATTGTAGAGGACACCCCCGGCGTGACCCGGGACCGGATTTTCGGGGACGGGGAGTGGTGCGGCCGGACCTTCTCCCTGGTGGACACCGGGGGCCTGGAGCCCGCTTCCAAGGACGTGCTGCTCAGCCAGATGCGGGAGCAGGTGCAGATCGCCATTGACGCGGCCAGCGCCATTGTCTTCGTCACGGACCTGCGCTCCGGCGTGACCGCCACGGACCAGGAGGTGGCCCAGCTGCTGCAAAAAAGCGGCCGGCCGGTGGTGCTGTGCGTCAATAAGTGCGACAGCGTGGGCGAGCCCCCGGCGGAGTTTTACGAGTTCTACAACCTGGGGCTGGGGGACCCGGTGATGGTTTCCTCGGTCCACGGCCACGGCACCGGCGACCTGCTGGACCGGGTGCTGGAATGCCTGCCCGAGGGCGCGGAAGAGGAGCCCGAGGGCGAAATCATCAAGGTGGCTGTCATCGGCAAGCCCAATGTGGGCAAGTCCTCTTTGGTGAACCGGGTGGCGGGGGAGAACCGCTGCATTGTCTCCGATATTGCCGGAACCACCCGGGACGCGGTGGACATGACCATCGAGAACCAGCACGGGACCTTTACCTTTATCGACACGGCGGGGCTGCGGAAAAAGTCCAAGGTGGAGGACTCCATTGAGTATTACAGCAACCTGCGGGCGGAAATGGCTGTGGAGCGGGCGGACGTGTGCCTCATCCTCATTGACGGCACCGTGGGCTTTACCGAGCAGGACAGCAAGGTGGCGGGCATCGCCCACGAGGCGGGCAAGGGCTGCATCGTCTGCGTGAACAAGTGGGACGCGGTGGAGAAGGACGACAAGACCATGGACCAGATGCGCCTAAAGCTCAGCGAGGATTTCTCCTTTATGAGCTACGCGCCCATTATCTTCATCTCCGCCAAAACCGGCCAGCGGCTGGACCGGATGTTTGAGCTCATCAAGCTGGCGGCCATGAGCAACGCCATGCGGGTGACCACCGGGGCCCTGAACGACGTGCTGGCCCAGGCCACGGCCCGGGTGCAGCCCCCCACGGACAAGGGGCGGCGCTTGAAGATCTACTATATGACCCAGGCCAGCACCAAGCCGCCCACCTTCGTGTGCTTTGTCAACGACCACGAGCTGTTCCACTTTTCCTACCAGCGGTACATCGTCAACCGCATCCGGGAGACCTTCGGCCTGGACTGCACCCCGGTGCGGCTGATGATCCGGGACAAAAAGGACGAGAAAGACTAGATTCCTTGCGAAATAGCCGGGAACTAGACAAATTGCGCGGTCCAGGAGCTTACAACATTCGCTTCGCGAAGTTGGCACCTGGAGGGGTGTGGGCTGACTTCGCGTAGCGAACGTCATGAGCCCCACGACCTTGCCGCAGGGTGAGCGTCTGCCAGTGGCAGACAAGCGGCGAACCGACCGAAGCGGTAGCTGAGACCGCGTCTTTTGCGCCCGGAGGCCATTGATGACTCAACACAAATCTAGTTTTGCAAGAGGTTTACTAAACAAGAGGGGGCGCGACTATGTCAACGCAGGCGGTTATCATTTTGGCGCTGGTCATTTCGGCGATCATAGGCTATCTTCTGGGGGGAATCAACTGGGCCATCATCCTGACGAAAATGGTCCAGCGCAAGGACATCCGGGACCAGGGCAGCGGCAATGCGGGCATGACCAACGTGCTGCGCAGCGTGGGCAAGCTGCCGGCACTGCTGACCTTCGTGGGGGATTTCCTCAAGTGTGTGCTGGCGGTGCTTTTGAGCCAGCTCATCGTGAACTGGATGTTCATGAGCCCGGACTTGCTGTTATCCCCGGACTACGCCCCCGCCGGGGAGCTGCTGCGCTATGCCCGCTACATCGCCGGGGCGGCCTGCGTGGTGGGGCACATTTTCCCCGTCTACTACGGCTTCCGGGGCGGCAAGGGGATTGTCTCCGCCGCGGCGATGATCGCCCTGACGGACTGGCGGGTGTTCCTGGCCGTCATCCTCACCTTTGGTCTGCTGTTCCTCTGGAAAAAGATCATCTCCCTGGCCTCGGTGTCCTGCGCGGCCCTGTACCCGGTATATACCTTCCTCATCGTCTTCCTGGCCGACTGTAGGAGGGGCTTCTGCGGGCTGCGGTACCTGCTGTTCGCCACGGGGATCAGCCTGTTTATTGGCGCGCTGGTGCTGTTTAAGCACCGGGCCAACATCGGCAGGCTCATGCGGGGCGAGGAAAAGCCCATTGTCAAAAGCAAGAAGTAAAATTTATAAAAAATTTACATTTCCGCCCTCCTTGCCGTGGTATACTGAGAGTCCATCTCAACACGGGGGCGTGCAAATTCCGTTGTTTTGAATGAGGCGTTTTCCGGCCCTTGCCGGTCTCGCGGCGGGTTTGGACGCTCTCCCCAATACCAGCAAGGAGGGTTTTTCTATGGATTGCAATTTTATGACGCCGGAGGGCCGGTTTAACTTCCGGGTGGGGGCGGTCATTGTGCGCGACGGCAGGCTTTTGGGCGTCCATGATTGGGAGGACGGGGACGGATTCCACTACCTGCCCGGGGGCCGGGTGCGGCTGCACGAGACCCTGGAAGAGGCCCTGTGCCGGGAAATCCGGGAGGAGCTGGGCGTCAAGGCCCGGGTGGTGCGCCCCCTGTGGCTGCGGGAAAGCCTGGACAGCCAAGCCCAGCCGCCATATCATGGGCTGGAGTTCTATTTTTTGACAGAGCTGGACGGGGAGGCCCTGCCCAGCCTGACGGAGCCCTTTTCCCTGCTGGACACGGACGGACAGCGGCATTTTTACCGCTGGCTGACCCTGGAGGATTCGCCGGACTACATACATCCGGACTTTGTCCAGCAGAGCTTCCCCCGCCTGCCGGAGCGGCTGGCCTTTGTCTCGGACCGGAACGGCCAGCCCGCCCTGGGGCCGGACTGCAAGTTTCGGTCCGGCCAGGGCCTCTTCAACTTCCGGGTGGCCGGGGTCTTCGTGCATGAGGGGAAGCTTCTGGCCATGAAGGAGGACAACATCTCCCACTACTACCTGCCCGGGGGCCGGGTGAAGCTGCATGAGGCCATGGAGGAGGCCCTGTGCCGGGAAGTCCGGGAGGAGTTGGGCGTAAGCGCCCGCATAGACCGGCCCCTGTGGGTCTGCGAGAGCTTTTTCGCGCTGGGCGGCATGCCGGTCCATGAGGTTGCCCTGTACTTTCTGGCGGCGCTGGACTGGGAAAATCTGCCTAGCCTGACGGAAGATTTTACCTTGGCGGATACGGACGGGGACGAGCACTTTTTCACCTGGCTGAGCCCGGGGGAGGTGGAACAAAGCCCCATTTATCCTCTGGTTTTGAAAGAGAGCTTCCCCCGGCTGCCGGAGGGCCTGACGCTGGCGACGGACGTGAGGGACCGGATTTTGACGTGAGATTAGTTGACATAATTTTGTTCTTCTGCCGCTTATTGCCGGGAAGCCATTGACTTTTTTGCCCAGATGTATTATTATAGCAGTTAGCTCCAATACTATGAGAAGAACAAAACCCGGCCTTTGCGGGCCGTTTTTAGGAAGTGGAAATATGGATAAATACGTGATCCACGGAGGCCGCCGGCTGTGCGGCGAGGTCAACATCAGCGGGGCCAAAAACGCCGCCGTGGCCATCCTGCCCGCCGCCATTTTGGCGGATTCCCCCTGCCGCATTGAGAATCTGCCCGATATTTCCGATGTAAAAGACGCCGCCAAGATCCTCCGGGAGCTGGGCGCGGTGGTGGAGTCCCCCGACCCCCACACCATGGTGATCGACCCCAGGCCCATTGAGAGCCACATGGTCTGCACGGAAGAGGCCAGGGGCATGCGGGGCTCCTACTATTTCATCGGCGCTCTGCTGGGCCGGTTCCGCCGGGCGCTGGTCCCCATGCCCGGCGGCTGCAATTTCGGCGTGCGGCCCATTGACCAGCACTTAAAGGGCTTCGAGGCCCTGGGCTGCCAGCACAGCCTGGACAACGGCGGCATGATCTCGGTCTCGGCCCCCAACGACCTGTTTGGGGCCCACATTTATCTGGACGTGGTCTCTGTGGGCGCCACCATGAACACCATGCTCACCGCCGTCAAGGCCCGGGGCGTGACGGTCATTGAGAACGCCGCCCGGGAGCCCCATGTGGTGGACCTGGCCAACTTTTTGAACACCATGGGCGCGGATATCCGGGGCGCGGGCACGGACACCATTAAGATCCACGGGGTCCAGCAGCTGCGGGGGGCCGTTTACGCCATCATTCCGGACCAGATCGAGGCCGGCACCTATATGATGGCCGCGGCCGCCACCCGGGGGGACGTTACCGTGAAGAACGTGACCCCCAAGCACCTGGAGTCCATTTCCGCCAAGCTGGTGGAGATGGGCGTGACCGTGGAGGAGGGCGACGACACGGTGCGCGTCGTCTGCGACCGCCAGCTGCGTAAGTGCAATGTGAAGACCCAGCCCCACCCGGGCTTTCCCACGGACATGCAGCCCCAGATTACCACCCTGCTGACCATGGCCGGGGGCATGAGCATGGTGACGGAGAATATTTACAGCGGCGGACGCTTTAAATATGTGGACGAGCTGCGGAACATGGGCGCGCAGATCACCGTGGAGGGCAGCCTGGCCGTGGTGGAGGGCGTGGCCCAGCTGAAAGGCGCGCCGGTGCGGGCCCTGGACCTGCGGGCGGGCGTTGCCATGATTTTGGCCGGACTTATGGCCAGCGGCGCCACCCAGGTGGAGAATATTCAATTCATTGAGCGCGGATATGAGAATATTGTAGAAAAGCTGGCTGGCCTGGGCGCCGACATCTATTATCAGTCCGACCCGGAGCCCCGGATGTACCGTGTGGGCTGAGGCGCGTAAGAAGGACCGCCCCGCCGGGGGCATTTTACAAAAAGATAACTGGCCACTGACCCCTGAGCCGGGCCAACGAGGGATTTACCGACGCCGGCTCCCCCGTTGGAGGCGCAGGGGATCTTTGCTGTATCGGAACAGATTTTTAGGCCAGACGAGAGGAAAGTGATGAAACTTGGCGAGGCTTTGCCCGCTGTTCTCGGGCAGCAAGGGGAACAGCTACTACATCGGCTCCCGCAGCGAGGGCGTGCTCATCGACGCGGGCCCTTCCTGCCGCCGGATAGAGGGGGTCCTGCGCCTGTGCGGGGTGGAGCCCCGGGCGGTCAAGGCGGTTTTGGTGACCCATGAGCACATCGACCATGTGGGCGGCATTCGGGTGCTGGCCCGAAAGTACGGCCTGCCGGTCTATGCCGCGCCGGGCACCTTGGACGCCATCTCCAACCAGGCGGCCGGGGTGGAGCTCATTGATGTGACCGGAGGGGAGGAGCTGGCCGGTATGAAGATAACGGCGTTCCCTACCTCCCACGACTGCGCCCAGCCGGTGGGCTACCGGATTGAGACGGCGGACGGCCGGAAATTCTGCCTGGCCACGGACTTGGGCTACCTCTCCGAGCCGGTGAAGGAGGCCCTGCTGGGCTGCGACGCGGTGGTGCTGGAATCCAACCACGATGTGGAGATGCTGCGCACGGGCCCCTACCATCCCCAGCTAAAGCGGCGCATTTTGTCCAGCCACGGGCATTTGTCCAATGATGCCTGCGCGGGGATTTTGCCCACTCTGGTCCAGTCCGGGGTGCGGCGGTTCATTCTGGGCCATTTGAGCGACACCAACAACACCCCGGAGCGGGCGCTGAGCACCAGCCTGTCCGCCTTGACCCAGGCAGGCTATGTGCGGGACGTGGACTTCCTGCTGGAAGCCGCCCCGGTGGAGAACACCCAGGGGAATGTGATTATTTTTTAGCTACATATTACCGCAATGTTTGATAGCGGGAGCATACGCGGTCAAGGGGCGTCGACCTTCGCTGCGCGAAGTCGCGGCCCCTTGCAGGGTTCTTAGGGGGTGAGCGTCTGCCAGTGGCAGACATGCCGCGAACCGACCGAGCCGGAAGGCGAGACCCAGCGCCCCTAAGCCGCCGGAGGGTGAGTGTCTGCCAGTGGCAGACAAGCTGCAAACCGACCGAGCCGGCAGGCGAGACTCCAAACCCTTCCTTTAAAGGGCCGTAGGCCCGCTTCGGGACGTAGTCCCGACCCAAGGAACCCCTGTTGTTCATTGTCGGAGCAATATATAGCAATAAGGAGGCGGGCCATGCTTTCGGTGCGGGTCGTCTGCGTGGGACGGTTGAAAGAGGCCTATTGGCGGGGCGCGGTGGCGGAGTATGAGAAGCGGCTGGGCCCCTTGTGCAAATTTCAAATCATAGAGCTCCCCGAGGCCCGGCTGGGCCAGAACCCCACGGCGGGGGAGATCGCCGGGGCCCTGTACAGGGAGGCGGACCAGATTCTGTCCAAGCTTTCCGGGGAGGTCCTGCCCCTGTGCGTGGAGGGCCGGGCCGTGAGCTCGGAGGAGCTGGCCGGGCTTTTGGAGCGGGCTATGCAGTCGCCGGGGGCGGTGAGCTTTGTCATCGGCAGTTCTTACGGCTTGGCGGACAAGGTAAAGAGGCTGGGCCGGGGGATTTCCATGTCGGCCATGACCTTCCCCCACCAGCTGGCCCGGGTGATGCTGTGCGAGCAGGTGTACCGGGCGCTGCAAATTCTGCGGGGTGCGCCGTACCATAAGTGAACGGTGATTGGGAAGTGTTACGGAGTGGCCTCCGGCGGCTTAGGGACTCCGTCCCTAAGAACCCTGCCACCTTTGAAAAGGTGGACGAAACTTTTAATGTTGCGCTCCAGAGTCTTTCTTGATTTGTTACCCCGGCAGTTAAAAGTAGGCAATATACGCGGTCCAGGTGCGTTAGGCACCTGGCGGATTCTTAAGGCAGAGCCTTAAGCCGCCGGAGGCCAAAACGTACTTACCAGGGCCGTAGGCCCATTTCGGGACGTGGGCCCAACCCCAGCATTCCTATTGCTGCACTTAAAGTTTGCCCACTTATCAACAATTTTTCAATTATAAAAAGGAGGCTTGCCCATGTCCCGGCTGTCGGACCCGGCTTTTGTGCGGGAGCTTTTGGCGCGGCACGACCTGCGGCTGGCCAAGTCCATGGGCCAGAATTTTCTCATCAACCCCACGGTCTGCCCCAAGATGGCCCAGGCCTGCGGGGCGGACTCCTGCCGGGGTGTGATCGAGATCGGCCCGGGCGTCGGCGTGCTGACCTGGGAGCTGGCCCAGGCGGCGGAAAAGGTAGCCGCCATTGAGCTGGACCGGCGGCTCTTCCCCGTGCTGGAAGAGACTCTGGCGGACTGTCCCAACGTGGAGCTGGTCCAGGGGGACGTGCTGAAGCTGGACCTGGCCGCGCTCATCCAGGAGCGCTTTGGGGGCGGGCCGGTGTGCGTATGCGCCAACCTGCCCTATTACATCACTTCGCCGGTGATTATGGGCCTTTTGGAGGCCGGACTGCCCCTGACGGCCATTACGGTGATGGTCCAGAAGGAGGCGGCCCAGCGGCTTTGCGCGCCGCCAGGGGTGCGGGCCTGCGGGGCGGTAAGCGTCAGCGTACACTACCATTGCCAGCCCCAGGTGCTCTTTGAGGTGAGCCGGGGCAGCTTTTTGCCGCCGCCCAAGGTGGATTCCGCTGTGATCCGCCTGAACATGCGGCCTCAGCCGCCGGTTGCCGTGGAGGACCCGGCGCTGCTCTTCCGGACGGCCCGGGGCGCTTTCGCCCAGCGGCGCAAGACCGCGGCCAACTCCCTCTCGGCCAGCCTGCGCCTGCCCAAGCCCCTGGTGGAGCGGGCGATGGCGGAAGGGGGGCTCCCTCCGGCGGTCCGGGCCGAGCAGCTGACGCTGGAACAGTTCGCGGCGCTGGCCAATCAACTGGGAAAAATGGAAAGGGTGGAATCAAGCCATGACGGAAATTGAGCGCAGGCTGTATAAATTTTTGCTTCTGGCGGACGGGGCGGCCATTGTGGTCAGCATGGTGGCCGGGCCCCTGCGGCATACGTCCATCGCCATAGGGGCGGCGGCTTCGGCGTGCCTGGTCTCCCTTTGTCTGATCGGATACGGGATCTATTTTTGGGTCAAGCGGTAGCCGGGGGCGCTCCCCGACGTCCGAGGGGGAGTGTCCAAAGGGTGCAGTTTTTGGGAGTGATACGGAGTGGCCTCCGGCGGGGAGGGGCTTTGCCCCCTCCACCCCCACCACCTTTGAAAAGGTGGACGAAACTTTTACGGTTGCGCTTCGTGAGCTTTTTCCTTAATAGAACGCTCCAGCGGACACACCCGTCCTAAGGCGTCCCCTTGACCCATGGCAAAAAATATTATTCTATGGAGGTACTTATGAGCAGAGGTTACTACACCGTCTCCCACATCACCGACTATGGGCCCTATGTGACCAAAATCATCCTTCCCCTTCCGGCCAAGGTGCGGGCTGTGCCCCGGGACGCGTTCACGGTCTATGTGCAGCGTCTGGACCCCAAGGGCGAGCCCCTTCTGCTGCCCAAAAGCTGGATGGCCCTGGACGATAAGGAGCTGAGCCAGGGCTACATCCCGGTGACCGCCGCCTACCCCTGCGGCCTGGACGGGGCCCCGGCCAGCGAAGGGGACTGCGCGGCCCTGGACATGGCCTATGGCCCCAGCGCCCAGCTCTCCTCTATGATCTCCGCGCCGGAAGGGCTGAACGTCTATGTGAAGATGCGCTATACCATCACCCAAAACAAGCCCTTGGAGGGAGAATGCGGGGCCTTGACCGGCCTGAGCTTCGACTTCCCCCTGGGGCACCATGCCCCCGACCGGGCCGGCTGGCTCCACGGCGTTTCCGGTTATGAGAAGCAGCCCCTGCGCTACGGGTATTTTATCCCTCAGAATGTGGAGCCCGGCCCCCGGCCCCTGCTGATCTGGCTCCACGGCGCGGGCGAGGGGGGCGTGGACCCCGCCGTGGCCTACACGGGCAACAAGGTGGTGGCCTTAAGCTCCCCCAGGGTGCAGAAGCTCTTCGGCGGGGCCTATGTGCTGGCCCCCCAGACCGAGACCTTCTGGATGAACGATGGCTCCGGCGAGTATGGCCGCACGGGCCGGAGCATGTACAGCGAGGCCCTAAAGGCCTGCATCGACGGCTTCCTGGACCGGAACCCGGGCATTGACCGGGAACGGGTCTATATTGGCGGGGACAGCAACGGGGGCTTTATGACCATGCGGATGCTCCTCGATTACCCGGAGCTCTTCGCGGCGGCGTTCCCGGTGTGCGAGGCCCTTTACGATGAGGTCATCACCGAAGGGGACATTGCCCGCATCAAGGACAAGCCCATCTGGTTCACCCACGCCAAAAACGACCCGGTGGTGAAGCCGGAGGAAACGGTGGAGGCCACCTACAAGCGCCTGATGGCCGCCGGGGCGGAGAACGTGCACTTCACCTTCTGGGACAAGATCGAGGATATCCACGAGGGCTTTCAAGGGCCGGACGGGGAGCCCTTTGAGTACATCGGGCACTTTGCCTGGATTCCCATGCTCAACGACGACTGCCGGGCGGACTACGACGGCCAGCCGGTGCAATGGCAGGGCCGGGAGGTCAGCCTGCTGGAATGGCTGGCGGAGCAGAAAAAGGGCTGAAGCGTCACGTAAAAAAGGGAGGAAGGACGATCAATATGATGAAACTGCGCTGGCTGGGCCACGCCTGCTTTCGGGTGGAGTGCGGCGGCTACAGCATTGTAATAGACCCCTTCGCGCCGGGCAGCGTGCCCGGGTGCCGGGACGTCCACGAAACCGCAAACCGGGTGCTGTGTACCCACCAGCACCACGACCACAACTATGCGCAGGGTGTTGCCATCGTGGAGACGGACGGGGAGCCCATTCGTGTGACGGCGCTGGAAAGCTTCCACGATGGGGAACAGGGGCGGCTGCGGGGCCCCAACACCATGTACCTGCTGGAGGGCGGCGGCGTGCGGGCCGCGCACCTGGGGGACATTGGCTGCATGCCGGACCCCGGCCAGTTGGAACGGCTGCAGGGCCTGGACGCGGTGATGGTTCCGGTAGGCGGGCACTACACGGTAGGGCCCCGGGAGGCCCAAAACATTCTGGAGGCCATCCGGCCCCGGGTGGTTATTCCCATGCACTACCGGTCGGAGCGCTTTGGGTTTGACGTAATCGGGCCGGTGGAGGACTTTTTGGAGCTCTGCGGCCCCTGGAACCGGTATGAGGGGGACAGCATTGCGATCGAGCCGGGCATGGAGGCCCATACGGCGGTGCTTGCCTATAGTTAATTAAGAACCTGTATTCACAGCAGGCAAACTATCACCTGACAGTTAATGGTAACCAATGTACGCGGTCCAGGTGCGTTAGGCACCTGGTAGGGTTCTTAGGGACAAAGTCCCTAAGCCGCCGGAGGCATTAACAGAACTTAAAAGGGCCGTAGGCCTCTTCAGGGACGCAGCAAGCATCTCCGTTTGCTTATTGACGGAGTGTTTATGAATACAGGTTCTAAAGTTAATTTACTATACACCTAGGGGAAGCCTGGGGCCCCCGCATTGGGGCCCCCGCGGCGGGGCCCCCAGGACGCAAAATTGGCCGCCGCCTCCCCGTCCCGCCGCGTTTCGCCGCCCCGCCGGAAGCGCGGGCGGGGGCCGGG
>CAOKRG010000004.1 GCA_948471095.1 uncultured Oscillospiraceae bacterium | reverse complement strand
CCATAGTCTTGGCTTTGTCGAATTTCGCTTACACAGAATTTTACGGAGAGCCGTGGCCCCCGCTGGCTGACCCCCTAACCTAAAACAATTCCGTTTGCTTGTTTTCCTAATATATAACGCCCATAGTACCCTCTGCACCAAAAGTTTCGGCTCCCATACTTATACTTCAAGTTTGCATGCCGATCGAATATCATCAAGGCACTTTTACTCTTGAGGGTTCCCACAAACTGTGCTATACTCATATACGGTGGAATACTTACCAGCAAGTGGAGATGGTCTGGACATGCCTCCCCTTCTATAATCTCCACTTTCATCTCCTTACACAGCTTTTTTATTATCTCAATCACCTCCTGCCTCAGTTCTTTGTAGATAACCTTCCTCCGATACTTCGGCGCAAACACGATGATACTCACATCGATAGCTTGAGTGCGCTGTGTGCTTTACTTCATTAAAGCATCCTTGGTATCTTTCGTGATGCGGTCGCCTAACCATCTTGATTATACCATGGAGGCCTTATTACCCTAGGCTTTTTTATTCTCCCCTGGTAGAACCAGGGGAGCTAAAGCACCAGCGAAATAGGCGGCCGGTCCACTGAACCCGCCGCCTGTCGCTTTTCTGCTGTGCTTTATGATTCATCCAGCATCTGCCGGTACTTTGGCCGGTCATTGGCTGGGACCTCTAAGATATCCATAGCCTTGTCGGATGAAATGTTCAGATTCTTCATCATAGTCTTGAGATTGGCCAACAGCTTGCTCTCTTCCCCCTCCTGCCGGCCCTCCCACCGCACATCTTGCAGCTTCATTGCCATTGTCATATAAGTCCCCTCCATTTCTTCGTCGGTTTTGGCATCCTCCACAGCCCGCTCTATCTGGGCCACATACTCCGACTGCACATTCAGCGGCTTGCCTCTATAGCCCGCGTCAATGTAGCGTAGAAAGTCCAGCACCTCGGTGCTGCTGTTGCCCTTCGTGAAGCTGGCGTTGAGGATGTAGGCATGGGAGCCGTCGTCGTAGACAATGTCCTCCGCGCCCTCAATCACGGACTTGCGCCGGTAAACCGCCAGCCCGCGCCTGTAATAATCATCTGTGCAGATAAAGATGACAAAACTCTGCCTCAGCTCCCGGTAGCTCTCCGCCGATTTCAGCGTCCTGCGGTCGATGCTGCTCTGGTAATAGCGGATGCGCTTCTCCAGGTCATGGCTGGCGCCGGTCTGCATCTCTACGTCGTACTGGGTCTGATTCTCGTCCTCCAGGCACACGTCCAGGCGCACACCGTGGAGAGCCGCGCCGTCTGTCAGTTCTTTCTGCTTATCTATCGTAGTGATGCTGCCGATTTTCTTGCCCAGCAGGGCCTCCAGAAAAGGCTTGGCGTTCTCCGGGCGGCGCATGACCTCCCCGAACATGAAGTCGTCCGCCAGCGTCAGCTCCTGAAATGGCTTGATGGCCATGGGTATCACCTTCTTCTTTGCTATTAGTATATTCCTTTTTCTCGGGATTTTCAAGACTTGGCTGCATCAGGCTGCATTTTCCTCCAGGCCGGCCTTCTCTACGCACCAAGATTCGTCTGTCAGGCCTTTTAGCGTGCAGGTCACATGGGGCCGCCCGCCTGGGTCCCATATAGCGCCAGGTAGCCGCTGCGGCGGCCGTTGAAGCCGATATGGTAGCCGGTGCGCTGGTAGGGGGCTTTCTCCTTTTCTAAAAACACGCGTTTGGACACACCCCTTCGTTTGCTTATCATTGACATGGCCCGCCGCACATGGTATTATGATATGGATTTTCCTATTTTTGGGGCAGGGCCGGAGCGGACGCCTGCTCCATGACCGGAACGGCTTCCTGCGGGAAGGGCCGGCCTGCCGGGAGAGGCGGCGACGGCCGGAAAGGGGTATATCATGGAGGAAAGACATATGGATCACCGAGAGGAGCTTTTGAGGGCCGGAGGAGCCCGGTCTGGCCAGGCCTGCGAGCGGCGCAGCGGCGTACAGAGCGTTCAAGACCTGGAGGCCGTTATCAACGAGGGCCTCCGGGTAGCCCTGCTGGAGGAGACGCCGGACCAGTCCCTGCAGGTGCTGCTGGAACACCTGGGAAAAGCCTTGAATGGAGAGCGCACCTATATATTCGAGCGTAACGAGTCCGGCTGCGATGACAACACCTATGAGTGGACCGCCGCCGGGGTGTCCCCGGAAAAGGAGAACCTGCAGAACGTTCCCCCGGAGGTATGCGCCAGCTGGTACCGCAATTTCAGCATTGGCAGGCATATCGTCATCCAGCGCCTGGAGGACATCCGGGAGAGCGATCCCCTTCAATATGAGAACCTAGAGCGCCAGGGCATCCATTCCCTGGTGGTGGTGCCCCTTTATGACGGCAAAAGGGCCATTGGCTTTTACGGGGTGGACAATCCCCCCGCCAAGTCGCTGGAATACGCGTCCAACATGTTGCAGACCGCGGCGCACTTTATCGTGTCCTCCCTCAAGCGCCGCGACCTGTTCCGGGAGCTTCAAAAGCGGAGCGACAATGTGCTCCACGCCCTAAGCGTGGACTACCTGTGCATCTACCGGATTGATCTCGACACGGGGGAATGCGAGGCATACCGCACAAGCGAGCGGATGGAGACCGATTGGGCCGCCGAGCTTAGAAACGGCTATCCGGCGGCTATGGAGGGATACATTGCCCGGCGGGTGGCGCCCCAGGACCAGGAGCGGCTGAGGGCTGCGACGGAGAAGGGCTATGTGCTGGCCCGGCTCAGGGCGGAGAAAAAGCTCTCCGTCCGCTACCGGGTAAAGGACAGCGCCTTTGGCTTAAAGCACCTGGAAATCCACTTTTCCGCCACGGAGAGGGCCGTGGAGGAGAACTGCGCCATTTTCGCCCTGCGCGACGTGAACGCGGTGGTAGAACAGGAGGAAAAATACAAGCGGGAGGCAAGGCAGAGCCTGGAGGATATCCTGGAAGGGGCCCGCACCGGCATTTGGACCATTGAGCTGGAGGAGGGCTGCCAGCCCAGGATGTACCCGGACCGGACCATGCGCATCCTGTTGGGCGTGGCCGAAGACATTGGGCCCGAGGCCTGCTACCGCCACTGGTTTGAGCATATCGAGCCCGACTATGTGGGCATGGTGCAGGAGGCGGTGCGGGAGATTATGGAGACAGGGCGCTCCGAGGTAATCTACCCCTGGGACCATCCCACCCTGGGGAAGATCTACGTCCGCTGCGGCGGGGTGCCGGACAGGTCCTTCAAAAAGCCCGGCGCCTGCCTGAACGGCTACCACCAGGACATTACAGAGACCATGCTGGCCCGGAAGAAGCAGGAGCAGTCCATTATGGAGCTTCTGGAGCGGGTGAGGCGGGCAAACTCGGCCAAGACCGAGTTCCTCTCCCACATGTCCCACGACCTGCGCACGCCCATCAACGGCATTCTGGGCATGCTGGACATTCTGGAGCGGACCCAGGACGACCCGGCCCGGCAGGAGGACTGCCGGAGGAAGCTGCGGGTGTCCGCCGGGCATCTGCTGTCTCTGGTCAACGACGTCCTTCAGGTCAGCAAGCTGGAGGCCGGACGGCCCTCGGCTGTGGAGGAGCCCTATGACCTCCCCGCGGCCCTGGAGGAATGCGTCATGATCCTGTCCTCCCAGGCAGAGGAGCGGGGCGTCCGCCTGGAACTGGAGAAGTCCGGCCTGAGGCACGGCCGGGTGGTGGGAAACCCCCTGCACCTAAAGCAGATTCTGATGAACGTGATGGACAACGCCCTGAGATACAACCGCCCCAACGGCTCCGTGTTTGTACGGGCGGAGGAGACCGGCTTTGAGAACGGGACGGCAAGCTGCCGCTTTGTGGTAGAGGACACAGGCATCGGCATAGGCGAGGACTTCAAAGAGCACATCTTTGAGCCCTTTACCCAAGAGCACCAGGGCGCAAGGACCGACTACAACGGCGTTGGGCTGGGCATGTCCATTGTAAAAAAGCTGGTGGACCAGATGAAGGGGACCGTGGAGATCGGCAGCCAGCTGGGCAAGGGGAGCGTGGTGCAGATCACCCTTCCCATCCGGGTGGACGAGGCCTGGAACAGGCGGCCCCAGGAGCAGGCCGGGGCCCCCCTGGACGATATTGCCGGAATGCGGGTTTTGCTGGTGGAGGATAACGAGCTCAACCGTGAGATCGTGGAATATATGCTCAAGGAGGCGGGCGCCCGGGTGGTCACCGCCAAAGACGGCAGGGCCGCGGTGGACGCCTTCGCGGCCTCTGAGCCCGGGGACTTCGACTGCGTGCTGATGGACCTGATGATGCCTGTGATGAGCGGATATGAGGCGGCGCGGGTCATCCGCGGCCTGGACCGGACGGACGCGGGGACCGTGCCCATTATCGCCCTGTCGGCAAACGCGTTCGAGGAGGACGTGGTGATGGCAAAGGACGCCGGTATGAACGAGCATCTGGCAAAGCCTGTAGACATGCGCAGGATGCTCCATGTCATGAGCGGGCTGAGGCCCGCCGGAGCGTGAGCGGCCGGGGTTTTGGAAACGAATAACGATGGAGATGGAAAAATATATGAAAAGCAGCGCATTGCCGCGTTCCTTAAAGATCAGCATAGCGGTGATCCTTTGTTTGACTATCGCCGTGTTCTCCTTTCTGGGCGTATCCATTCACCAGATGAGCGAAGGCGCTATCGAGGATATCGGCACGGCCTATATGGAGGGCATGAACGAGCAGGTGTCTTTGCATTTTGAGACGATCATCGAGCTCCGCCTGACCATGGCGGAGTCCATCGCCCGCATCGCGGCGGGAGACGGGGACTCCGGCTATGGTACAGGGGCGGAGATAGAATACGGCGCGAGGGCAAGGCACTTTATGTGCGCCGCCCTGTACTCCCCCAGCGGAGAGATTGAGATGATATACGGCGACCCGGTGGAGCTCAACCACCCGGAGCCCTTTTTGGAAAGCCTGCAAAAGGGCGGGCGCAAAGCCGCCTCCGCGGTCGACAGCAGCGGAAAAGGGGTGATCCTGTTCGGCGTCCCCTGCGAATATCCCATGTCCAGCGGGGAGGACAGCCTTGCCATGGTGGTGGGGCTCTCTACCCAATATATGAGCGAGGTGCTTTTCCTGGATTCTGACAGCTCCTTAAGCTACTCCTTTGTTATACGGAAGGACGGCAGCTATGTGGTGGGGAACGAGGAGGACGTCTATACAAACTATTTTGACAGGCTCTCCAGCATTTTCGACGGCCAGGACCAGGAGGCCGCGGACTGCATAGGACAGCTGACGGCCGCCATGGACGCCGGCGAGAGCTATTCGGTTATTCTGCAAAGCGGCGGGTCCCGCCGTCACCTGTACTGCACCGATCTTCCCTACTGCGAGTGGTATCTGGTGACGGTGCTCCCCCTTGACAGGCTGGACCAGACAATCTCCGGCATGGGGAGCCATTGGCTCGCTATAGTGTACGCCTCCTCTCTTGCGGTAATCGCCATGCTCCTGTACATATTTTTCCGGTATTTCAAATTGTTCCGGAACCAGGTTGCGGAGCTGACCCGCATGAACGTTGAGATGGACGCGGCCCGGAAGGAGGCGGAGCAGGCCAACGCTGCAAAGCAGGAGTTCCTTTCCACCATGAGCCACGATATCCGCACCCCCATGAACGCCATTATCGGCATGACCGCCCTGGCCGCGGATCACATCCACGACCCGGAGCTGGCGCGGGACCACCTGCGCAAGATATCCCTGTCCAGCAAGCACCTTCTGGGCCTGATTAACGACGTGCTGGACATCTCCAAGATCGAAAGCGGCAAAATGACCCTGAACGTGGAGCCTGTGTCCCTGCGGGAGGTGATGGAGAGCATCGTCAATATCATCCTGCCCCAGGTCCAGGCGAAGAACCAGCGCTTTGACCCAGCCGCATACGAGATCATCTCTGAGAACGTGCTGTGCGACGCCGTGCGCCTGAACCAGGTGCTGATCAACCTGTTGGGCAACGCCGTCAAGTTTACCCCGGAGAAGGGCTCGGTCCGGGTAGCCCTCTGGCAGGAGGCCCTGCCGGGGGACTCCGCCCGGGTGCGCACCCACTTTTTGGTGAGCGATACCGGCATTGGCATGTCCGAGGAGTACCAGAAGGTGATCTTTGAGTCCTTCAGCCGGGAGGACAACACCCGGGTGCAAAAGACAGAGGGCTCGGGCCTGGGCATGGCCATCACCAAGTGTATCGTGGACACGATGGGGGGCTCAATCTCCGTGCGCAGCCAGCAGGGCAAGGGCAGCCAGTTCCATGTGGCGCTTGACCTGGAAAAGGCGCCGGGGCCGGAGACTGCTTTGGAGCTCCCCGCCTGGGACGTTCTGGTGGTGGACGGGGACGAGCGGCTGTGCGCCAGCACGGTGCGGGCCCTGGAGTCTGCCGGCATTCGGGCCGGATACTGCCTGAGCGCGGGGCAGGCCCTGGAGCGGCTGGAGGAGGACCGGCCTCAGAACGGCTGCCGCCGGGCGGTCCTTCTGGGCTGGGCTCTGCCGGACATGAACGGCGTCGAGGCCGCCCGGGCCATCCGCCGGCGCTGGGGAGAGGACAGCCCGGCTATGCTGCTCTCGGCCTGTGACTGGAGCGAGATGGAGGAGGAGGCCAGAGCGGCGGGAATCGCGGGATTTGTCTCCAGGCCGCTGTTCCGGTCCACTCTGATCGATGGGCTGAAAGCCTTTTCCGGCGCTGCCGGGGAGGAGTGCGGCGGGCCCGGAAAGGCGGCGGACGAGGCCCTTTGCGGGAAGCGTATTTTGCTGGCGGAGGACAACGAGCTGAACTGGGAGGTTGCCAGGGAACTGCTCTCCCCCTTGAAAATGGAGCTGGACTGGGTGGAAAACGGCCAGGCCTGCGTGGCAAAATTCCAGAACTCTCCTGTGGGGTATTATGACGCGGTGATTATGGACGTGCGTATGCCGGTTATGGACGGCTACGAGGCCACCGGAGCCATCCGGAGGCTGGACCGGGAGGACGCGGGCGTCCCCATTATTGCCATGACCGCCGACGCGTTTTCAGAGGACATTCAGAAATGCCTGGACTGCGGCATGAACGACCATCTGGCAAAGCCCATAGACATACAGGCCGTTGCCTGCAAGCTGAAAAAGTATCTCCGATGAGGGCGTGCGCCCACCGGCGGCGCCTATGGTCGAAGCGCTGGATAAGACAGCCTCCCGGACCGCCCGGGGCCGTAGGCCTCCAAACACTACCGGGGACTGAAGCGCGGCTACGTGTTTTTTGCCCGCGGTCCGCCTGCGAATATGGTCCTTTCCCGCAAAAAAGCCGGAGCCCCGAAGGGCCCCGGCCTTTGTCTTTCGGTCTTGCGCGGTTAGCGCGCCCGCTTTCTGCGGGTAAAACGCATGGCCGTCAGGGTTGCGCTTGCGGCCAGGAGCAGAACCCACAACAGGCTCAGGTCATCGCTGGTCTTGGGCACGTCGGCCAAGGGTACTTCTTCGTCTTCGATCTCTTCCTCGTCAAGCCCGCCCGTGCTGTCGGGCTCGTCAGGCTCTGCCGGACCAGGGTCCAGGGGCACGTCGGGCTCGTCAACGGGCTCGTCAGGCTCTACCGGACCAGGGTCCAGGGGCACATCGGGCTCGTCAACGGGCTCGTCGGGCTCTTCCGGGCCAGGGTCCAGGGGCACGTCGGGCTCGTCAACGGGCTCGTCGGGCTCTTCCGGACCAGGGCCCAGGGGCACGTCGGGATCGACAACGGGCTCGTCGGGCTCATCGGGAACCACCACCGGGGGCGGGATGACCGGAGGACCCACCAAAGCGGGAATCTCTCGACTCTCCTCGCGGCCGCAGGTGGCGCAGGCGCGCTCCTCCCGGCCGGGAATGCCATAGGTGGGGTAAGCGGTCGTTTCCCACTCGCTGAAGTCGTGGGCGGCGGTTACCGCGTGGCCCTCGGTCCCGGCAGTGCAGCCCTCATTGACGCAGGTGTGGATGTGGTTTTCCTCGCCGTTGTCGGTCCAAGCGTCATAGGTATGGCCCACGGCGGGGATGTCATTCCGCTCAACTTCGGTGCCACACACACCGCAGATAGTAACGTCATAACCCGCTGTCACGCAGGTGGCGTCCTTGTGTTCCTTGCGCGTTTCGGTAGCAGGATGCCGGCACACCTTGGACGTGGTTTTTGTCTCTTTGTACCCACAATCCACGCACGTACGGAACTCTACCTTGGACACCTCATCCTCAGAGGTAACCTTCCACTCAGTAAAGTTGTGCTCACTGGTCTCCTTCTCGCCGCAGACTTCGCAGGTGTGGGAATGGGTCAAATAGCCCAGAACGTCAACCTGCCAGTCATTATACTTGTGGCCCTTCGACAGGAAAATTTGGCTTGCCGTCGCGCTCTTCATCCCGCAGTACTGGCAATACACGTTGTCAAAGCCATTCTCGGTGCAGGTGGGAGGCTTCTTGTCGTGAATGGTCCACTTGTGCTTCAACTCGGGCAGCACCTTGGTGCTGGTATAGCTGCACACCGTGCACTTCTCTACAACAGAACCGGGTTTGCCGCAAGCAGCATCATTGGTGGTTGTTGTAAGTTTGTGCGGTGTGACCATACTAAGCTTGGTGCACCCTTCATTTTGGCACTTCTGAGCATGGCCCAAACCGCCGGTGGCAGTCATGGCCTCTACATACGCCCCGTCAAAATCGTGGCCCAGCGGGCCATACTCCTCCGTGTAGAAGTCCTCACACACACAGGTGAAGGTCTTTACACCCGCCTCAAGGCAGGTGGCCTCCTTTGTGACGTTCGCGGTGTAGTTATGAATGTGCTCGGTCGGAGTAGTCGGGTCGGGAGTCTCTGTCGACGGAGCAGTCGGCTTAGGGGTCTCGACCGGAGTAGTTGGCTCGCCTATTTGCCTTCCGCAGCACGGACACTTTCCCTCCGTGTTTGCGGGCATGTGGTTATTAATGTTACCGTGACTGCATTTGTTGCAGTCAGCGTTCATGTCGTGTCCTTGCGTCCCATCGTTCCCCGCCAATGCCATAACCGGCATCATGCCAACGACCAGAGCCAGGGCCAGGAGCACGGCGAAGCCGCGCTTGACGAGATTGTTTTTGTGCATTTTCATCTTAACTTTTCCTCTCTTTGCTGGTTTTTCGGATGCAAAGGATCCGGCGGCTGGGCTGCCATAGTAGGTCCACATATGGAGACCACCGTAGGCCCCTTGCTTTGTGCCCCGGCCTTTCGGCCGGTTTACCAAGGCTGTGGGCGGAGTTATGCTCCGCGCCACATCCGGCAGGCCCTTTACAGTAAACTTACTATAAAGGAGCCCGCACCAGCAGCCGGGCTGGCATAGCGCCCTGAACGCCTTAGCCCCCTAGCTTTGCAGCCCCATCGTTTCCGGTGGTTTGCCCGTACGCCCAGATTACTCTGCCCGCGCTTGGGCGCAGCGCGCGGGCGGCCATATGGCGGTATCTCCCTCCCCTCTTAAATACAGTCCTCCCAAAAACTCCTCCATACAACTCCCCTGCTTTGGAAGATTTACGGGTCGCGCGGGATATCCGCTGCCCAGCTCCTTCCGGGCCAAAGCGCTCCCCGTTTGCAAAAACGTGTACTTTTTTGCAGCTTCCGCATGGAGTATTTTTATTGGCAGATTCACAATCTTTTTCCATAGTAGGTATTGCCTTTCCAGGAAATATGTGCTAATATCAGAGCTGGGAGATACGTAGCTAGCTTTTGCAAAAAAGTACGCTATCTTGCAGGGGCCTCCTTCGGGCCCGCTTTCCCTCCATTTTTCCACGCAAAAAAAGCAGCCAGCCATCCGCTTGGGATGGGGCTGCTTCTCTCTCCTTGAGTTATCGCCGGGGCTTGTTTGAAGGGCCGAATCCGCCCGGTTCAAAAGCGGGAGGTCCTTTTTTAGACCGCGTTAACTATAACCACATGGCCCGCCGCCCTGATTTACCCGGCCTGCCTCCTCGCGCTGGCCCGGGTGGCGTTGAGCACCGCCAGCACCATGACCCCCACGTCGGCAAACACGGCCAGCCACATGTTGGCCAGGCCCACCGCCGTAAGCGCCAGCACCAGGGCCTTCACCGCCAGGGCGAAGACGATGTTCTGCCGCACAATGCCCAGGGTCTTCCGGGCAATGGCCATGGCCAGGGGGATTTTGGAGGGCTTGTCGTCCATGAGCACCACGTCCGCCGCCTCAATGGCCGCGTCCGAGCCCAGGGCCCCCATGGCAATGCCCACGTCCGCCCGGGAGAGCACCGGCGCGTCGTTGACGCCGTCCCCCACAAAGGCCAGCCGGGACTTGGGAGCCTGCCGGGCCAGCAGCCCTTCCAGCTTTTCCACCTTATCCGCCGGAAGCAGCTCGGTATAGGCCTGGTCCAGTCCCAAGGCCTTGGCGGCGGCCTCGCCCGCGGCCCGGGCGTCGCCGGTGAGCATGACGGTCTGAACGCCCTGGGCCTTTAGCCGGGCGACCGCTTCCGCCGCGTCGGGCTTCAGCCGGTCGGAGATGACCACCCGCCCCGCGTACCGGCCCTCCGCCGCCAGGTGGACCGTGGTGCCGGGAGAGGCCCCGGCCTCTTGGGGCAGGGCCACGCCGGATTCCTCCATCAGCTTCCGGTTCCCGGCGCAGACCAGCTTGCCGTCCACCCGCACCCGCACGCCCCGGCCGGACAGCTCTTCCACCTCAGAGAGCCGGGCCGGGTCGGCGGGCCCGTTCCAGGCCTCCCGAATGGAGCGGGAGATGGGGTGGTCCGAGTAGCCCTCCGCCAGCGCGGCCAGTTCCAGCAGCTGCTCCCGGTTCAGCCAGGGCTCCGGGCGGACCTCCGTGACCTGGAAGACCCCCTGGGTCAGGGTGCCCGTCTTGTCGAACACCATGGTATCCACCGCAGCCAGGGTCTCCATGTAGTTGCCGCCCTTGATGAGCACACCCTGCCGGGAGGCCCCGCCGATGCCGCAGAAGAAGCTGAGCGGCACGGAGATTACCAGGGCGCAGGGGCAGGAGACCACCAAAAAGGTCAAGGCCCGCTGGAGCCACTGGGCCCAGCCGCCCGCAAACAGCGGGGGAACCACCGCCAGGACTAGGGCAGCGATGACCACCGCCGGGGTGTAGTACCGGGCGAACTTGGTGATGAAGTTCTCCGCCTTGGCCTTCTTGCTGGCGGCGTTTTCCACCAGGTCCAGAATTTTCGCCACCGTGCCCTCCTGGAAGGGCCGGTCCACCCGCACCCGGATAAGGCCGCTCAGGTTGATGCAGCCGCTGGCTACCGCCTCCCCGGCATGAACGGACCGGGGCAGGGACTCGCCCGTCAGCGCGGCGGTATTCAGGGTGGTGGAGCCCTCCACAATCTCCCCGTCCAGAGGCACCTTCTCCCCGGGCTTTACCACGATCACGCTGCCCACGGCCACGTCCTCCGGGTCCACCTGGACCATCTGGCCGTCCCGCTCCACGTTGGCATAGTCGGGCCGCAGGTCCATCAGGGAGGAGATGGATTTGCGGGACCTGCCCACAGCCACGCCCTGGAACAGCTCGCCCACCTGGTAGAACAGCATGACGAACACCGCCTCGGGGTACTCGCCCTCCCCGAAAAAGCCGGTGCAGAAAGCCCCCACCGTGGCCAGGGCCATGAGGAAGTTTTCATCAAAAACCTGGCCGTGGGCAATGTTTTTCGCTGCCCGCCAGAGAACGTCCCACCCCGCCATGAAATAGGCCGGAAGAAACAGCAGGAACCGCCAGGGCCCCGCATAGGGGATCAGCGCCGCCGCTGCCAGCAGAATGGCCCCGGCGATAATGCGGTACAGCATTTTGGTCTGCCTTTTGCTCATGGGGAAGACTTCCTTTCTCCTTTTTCAGAAAAATCACCGGACGATCCGGCAGTCCGGCTCCACCCTGCGGCAGGTCTTGACCACCTGGTCCATGATCTGCTCGAAGCGGTCCGGATCGGCCTCTATGGTCATCTTCTGCGTCATAAAACTGACGGAAGCGTCCTCCACTCCTGCAATTTTCTTGATGGCGGCCTCCATTTTGGCGGCGCAGTTGGCGCAGTCCAGGTCAATCATGTTGAAACGTCTCGTCATAGTTACCAAGTCCTTTCTTTGTATATTATGTATGGTTTCTCGGCCTTATTTTGTCTAGTTCGTGGGAGTTTCCAGAGTCATGCCCTGGACCCCGGCTTCCGGTTTAAGGGGAGGCAGGTCCTTCACAAAAACCGGATCTCCATTTTTCGCGGAAAAGCCTGGGTCCAGCCGGTAGCCCAGCCGGGTATAAAAGCCCGGCGCGGTGTTCGTGGTCAAAATGGCCCCCGCGAAGCCCCGGCTCTGAAACCAGCCCTCCGCCAGCCCCAGCAGGGCCGTGCCGTGGCCCTGGCCCCGGTATTCCGGGGCAATCCAGAACTCCCGGATGAAGCCCAGCTCCTTGGTAAAAAACCAGCCGGAGAGCTCCATGGGGCAGAACTGGATGAAGCCAACCACCCGTTCCCCATCCAGCCGCACATAGGCGGCGTTGCCGTGGGAGTCGCCGTTCATCTCGGCGAAGACACCCTCCCAGTTTTTGACATGGATGCCCAGCTCCTCAAAGTAGACCTGAAAGGCCTTTTGAAAGCGGGAATCTGTGAAATTCGTAAGAAAAATAGTTTCCAATCTATGCCTCCTTCACTCGGTGATGTGTTCCATGCCCTGGTCCAAGATGGCCCGCACATGGCCGTCGGCCAGGGAGTAGAAAATGGTCTTGCCCTCCCGGCGGTAGCGGACCAGCTTGGCCTTTTTCAGCACCTGCAGCTGGTGGGAGATGGCCGACTGGGTCATGCCCAGCAGCTCCGCCAGGCCGCAGACGCACATTTCCGACTCGAAGAGAACGAACAGAATGCGCACCCGGGTGGAGTCGCCAAAAACCTTGAACAGCTCCGCCAGGTCGAAAAGCTCCTCTTCGCAGGGCATAATCTCGTTGACCCGGCGCACAATGTCCTCGTGCACGTGGGTAAGCGCTGCCGACGCCTCCATTAAATCAAACATCCTTTCATATGAGCTATCGTTCATATATATGATACACCTCCCTTCTGGGAAAGTCAAGGGGGGTTTTGAGAAAAATCCGGTTTTCTTTGGAGAAGATCAGGAAGCCTGCGGCAGGACCTGAGAGTATCCGGAGGGAAGAGTTGAACAAGAAGGCCCCAGAGAGCAAAGAACAAAAGCTTCGTCTTTAGAACGCGCATTTGGCTGCTCCCCCGCTTTCCTCCCGGTTTGCATTCTGGGGCGCGCCGTGCTATAATGTAGGCAAGCGTACATTACGAGTTTTTGCCCTTCGCGCGAAGCGCTCGTTTTGCTTATGACGTTGGCTTCGCCAAGTCGCAAAAATACGGCCAAAACTCAATGCGGATTTATGCTATAATGTACGCAAGCGTACATTACGAGTTTTGCCCTTCGCGCGAAGCGCTCGTTTTGCTTATGACGTTGGCTTCGCCAAGTCGCAAAAATACGGCCAAAACTCAATGCGGATGCTATAATGAAGAGAGTCTGGGCCTTTTCCGGCCCGCAAGAGTGCCCGGCATTTTTTGGAAAAGAGGTAATTCTCATGGATCGTGAATTTTTGAAGGACCTGCTGGCCACCCCCTCGGTCAGCGGCTATGAAGAGGCCATACAGGCCAAGGCCCTGGCCTATGGCAAGGAATTTGCCCACGCCCAACAGACTGACCCCAGCGGCAACGCCATTTCCGTGGTCAACCCGGAGGCCGGCCTAAAGGTTTTGCTCTGCGGCCACATTGACGAGATCGGCTTCGTGGTCACCCACATCGACGCACAGGGCCGGCTGCACCTGACCGGCGCGGGCGGGGTCCGGCCCAGGCTGTACCTGGGCTCGCCGGTGCAGGTCTGGCATGAGGGCAGCTTGGTCAACGGCGTGATCGCCACCTCCTCCGACCTGCTGAAAAAGGAGAAGGCCGAGGCCTCCGACCTGCTGGTGGACATTGGCGCGAACAGCAAAGAGGAGGCCGCCGGGCTGGTCTCCATCGGGGACCCGGTGTGCGCCGACGTGCCCGTGCGGGAGCTGCTGAACGACCGCTTTACCTGCCGGGCCTTGGACGACCGCACCGGGGCCTTCGTGGTGCTGGAAGCCGCCAAGGAGGCCGCGCGCCAGGGCGCGAAGGCGGGCATATACGCCGCCACCACCGTGGGCGAGGAGACCAGCGGCCGGGGCGCCTACTATGCCGCGGCCCGGGTGCAGCCCCACTGCGCCATCGCGGTGGACGTGACCTGGGCCAGCGACGCCCCCGGCACGGATCCGGCGGATACCGGGGAGGTCAAGCTGGGCGGCGGGCCGGTGCTGTGCCGGGCCTCGGTGGTCAACAAGAAAATGAACGCGCTGCTGGAAAAAACGGCGGAGGACCTGGGCATGCAGGTGCAGTGGGAGATCGCCACCGGCCGCACGGGCACGGACGGCGATACCGTCAACCGCGCCGGCCCCGGCATCCCCATGGCGCTGGTCTCCATCCCGCTGCGGTATATGCACAGCTCGGTGGAGGTGGGCAGCTGGAAGGACATCGAGGACTGCATCCGGCTGCTGAGCGCCTTCCTGACGCGGCTTCCCGCCGAAGCGGAAGAGGTGGAATTCTGCTCCATCAAGCCCTGAAAAACCAGGTAGGCGGTGTTTATCAGAGCCGGGCGGCTCTGCCCTTTCGTTTGCAGGGGGCATCCTACCCCTTGTAACATTAAGCGATGAGCGGGAAAGCCTCCCGCGAACACTCCCTAAAATGCAAAAAACGGCCTAGCAGCAGCTAAGCCGTTTTTTCTGTATTGCGATGGTAGGCAAAGAATTTACGCCACGCCCATAGGGCTCCACGAATTACTTGCCCACAAAAACCATCACCGAACGGGGCGGAATGCGGAAATTCCGGCTTTCCATCCGGCCCGGATGCTGTTCCGCCTCCCAGGTATTGGCGGCCAGCTCCCAGCGCATGGACTGGGGAAGCTCCGGCAGCACGGCCTCCAGCTCACCCCAATAGGCGTTGGAGGCTACATAGACCGCCTCCGGGCCCTTGCTGCGCTCATAGCCGGTGAACATGACCCCCACATAGTGCTCGTCAGCCCCAAAGGCCCCCTCGTGCCAAGGCCGCACCCCGTGGAAGCTCACGTCCGGCAGGCCCAGGGCCCCGTCACTCAGATTGGTCCGCAGAACCTTGTGGGCCTTGCGGAACGCGATCATGTACTGGAAAAACCCGAACATGTCCCGGTTCTTTTCCAGCAGCGTCCAGTCCAGCCAGGAGATGGCGTTGTCCTGGCAGTAGGCGTTGTTGTTGCCAAACTGGGTGTTGCAGAACTCGTCCCCGGCCAGGAACATGGGGATGCCCCGGCTGCACATGAGCAGGGCGAAGGAATTGCGCATCATGCGCCGGCGCAGGCGGTTCACCTCCGGGTCGGCGGTCTCCCCCTCCGCGCCGCAGTTCCAGCTGTAGTTGGTGCTGGCCCCGTCCGTGTTGCCCCAGCCGTTCTGCTCGTTGTGCTTGTCGTTGTAGGCGAACAGATCGTACAGGGTAAAGCCGTCGTGGCAGGTGAGGAAATTGACCGAGGCGTTGGTGCGGCCGTTCACATCGTAAATGTCCCGGGAACCGGCAATGCGCTGGGCCGCGTTTTGGGCCGCGCCCGGGTCGCCCTTGATGTAGCCCCGCATCTCGTCCCGGTACTTGCCGTTCCACTCGGCCCACCGGTTCCAAGAGGGGAAGCTGCCCACCTGGTACAGGCCGCCCGCGTCCCAGGCCTCGGCGATGAGCTTGACGCCCCCCAAAATGGGGTCGAAGGCCAGCGACTGAAGCAGGGGCGGCTTCTGCATGGGGGCCCCGTCCTCGTTGCGGCCCAAGATGGAGGCCAGATCGAACCGGAAGCCGTCCACCCGGTAGGCGGTGACCCAGTAGCGCAGGCAGTCCAAAATCATCTGGTGCACAATGGGGTGGTTGCAGTTCAAGGTATTGCCGCATCCGCTGAAATTATAATAGTATCCGTCCGGCGTTAAAAGATAGTAGATGTTATTGTCAAATCCCTTGAAGGAGAAGAAGGGCCCCTGCTCGTTGCCCTCGGCGGTGTGGTTGAACACCACGTCCAAATAGACCTCCATGCCGTTCTTTTTAAACTCATGGATCAGGTTTTTCAGCTCGTTGCCCTCCCGGTTGTGCTCCGTGGTGGCCGTGTAGCTGGTATTGGGGGCGAAAAAGCTCACGGAGCTGTAGCCCCAGTAGTTGTAAAGCTTGCGGCCCTCGTGCTCCCGGTAGTCCTGCATCTCGTCAAACTCAAAGATGGGCATCAGCTCCAACGCGTTCACGCCCAGGGACTTGAGGTAGGGAATCTTCTCCCGCAGCCCCTCGAAGGTGCCGGGGAAGCGCACTCCGGAGGAGGGGTCCATGGTGAAGCCCCGGACATGCAGCTCATAGATCACCAGGTCCTCCATGGGTGTCAGGGGGTTGTGGATGTCCCCCCAGTCAAAGTCGTCCTTGACCACCCGGGCCTTATACTGCTGCATTCCCGGCTGGTTCTCGCCCCACTCCTTCTGGCCTGTGACCGCCTTGGCGTAAGGGTCCAGCAAAATCTTGCTCCGGTCAAAGATAAGGCCCTTTTTGGGGTCATAGGGGCCGTCCACCCGGTAGGCGTACTCAAATTTCGAAATGTCCAGCTTAAACACGATCATGGAATACACATTGCCGATCTTGTAGTGCTCCGGAAAGGGAATCTCCCCATAGGGCTGGTCCTCGCCGTCCTGGAAGAGAAGCAGGGAGATTGCCGTGGCTCCGTTGGAGTGAACGGTGAAATTCACGCCGCCGGGAATGGCCGTGGCCCCGTTGCTCTCATAAAACCCGGGGCGGATGGAATACTTCACCCCGTTGCTCTCCACCACGTCCAACGGGACCAGATGGATGTTGCTGGGCAGCTTCATATGGGCGATTTCCTCGTTCTTATTCAGCGGCTGGACCGGCTGAAGGGCTTTTGTCCTGTTTTCCATGGCATAGGCCTCGCTTTCTATTTTTGCAACCGCCAGCCTCGCGGCTCTGCCCGCCCGACCGGCTCCGTTTTTTGATAGGGGATCCGCCCCGCCTGCCGCCGCGCAAAGACAGGGGCGGTTTCATTCAGAATAGCAAAAAACGCCCCCGATTGGAGGCATTTTTCCACAATGGGGCACGCCTCCCATCAGGCCTTCCCCGCGTCCTCATGGGGCGAGGAGCTGATCTGCTGCCAGGTGGCGTTCACCGACTCGGTACAGTTGAAATAGATGTTGGTCAAAGTGTTCGAAGGTACGCCCAAGGCCTTGGCATGGATGGTAATGCCGTTCCAGTCCGCCTGTTCATAGCTGAGCACCAGGTCGAAGAGTTCGCCGCAGCGGCCCTCATGGCGCAGCAGGGCGGCCTTGATCTCCTCCGCCACAGGCACGGTGGTCAGAATCTCCTCCAAAGGCGCGTCGATCAGGTAGTTCAGGGTAGAGAACATGCCCATCAAATAGGCCTCTGAGCGGGAAATGGGCATATCCTTCACATAGCTCATCAGCTCGCTGCAAAAGCTGGCCCGCAGGAAGGAGAGCTTTAGGAATTCCTCCGCGGAGCCGTCCACCTCATCGCCCTCGTTGGTGGTGCTCAAAAGGTAGATCCACTGCTTCAGCTGGGCGATGCCCAGGGTCACAATCGCCTGCCGGATGGTGGTGACCCGGTGCTTGGAGGCGAAATAGGCGGAGTTCGCCACGCGGAGCACGCCATAGCTCAGAGTGGCGTCCATGGAGATGATCTGCTCGATCTCCTCCATGTCCGGCTCCTCCTTTACCACAGCCACCATCAGCCGGAAGAAATTGCTCTGCAGGTAGCCGCTGGAGTGGGCCTTGGTAGCCATCTGCTGGGCCACATAGGGGCCCTCCATGGCGTCCACACCCAGCTCCAAGGCCTTTTCATGCAGCTCCTGGCTGTCGATCTGGTTGGCAATGCACTTCTTGTTCATGCTCTTGGCCAGCTCCACCACATGGCGCAGGGTGCTGTCCGAGTTGTGCTTAAAGTCCAGCTTAATGTAATCAATATAGTCGATCAGGGACAGATAGCGGGGCGCGAACTGAAAATCGTTCACAGCGATCTGATACCCCTCTCTGGCATACTGCTGCACAAAATGCAGGGCCAGGGGATGGATCACCACGCTGTCCTCGATCTGGATGACCAGCTTTTCCTTTTCGAAAAGCCGGGGCGTCTTCTTCATCAGCAAGGTGGTGGTAAAGGTCATAAAGTGTACGCTGTCGCTCAGGGCCTTTTCCACATTCTGCATGAGGAAATTATAGACCGTGTCCGCCACGGCGAACTCGTTGTGTTCGCCCTCGTCGCTGTTGCCATAGGCCTGGTTCTCCCCATAATAGGTGATCTCATAGCCCACCACCTGGTTCTTGGCGTTTTTTATGGGCAGTCTAACGATGTATCTCTCTCTCATGACGGATTCTCCTTACACAGCCTGGCGTGCCTTTTCCTGGTAGCTTCTTTTCAGCAGCGCGTCCATCACGTTGACCAAGCGGCCGATCTCCGGCTTGCTCAGCTGTTCGTCAGCGCCCAGCTGCTTGCCCTTTATGCGCATTTCCTCGCTGATGAGCGAGGAGAAGATGACCAGCGGAATGTGCTTCATGTCCGGGTCGTCCTTGACCAGCTTGGTCAGGCGGTGGCCGTCCATCTGGGGCATCTCAATGTCAGTCACAATCAGGGCCGCGTTCTCGTCCAGAGTACCGGCCTTCTTCTGGCTCAGCAAGAACTCCCACAGGTCGTTGCCATTGGGGAACATGCGCAGGTTGGTGTAACCGGCCTTGTTTAAGGACTCCTTGATCATGTGGGAGAGCAGAATGGAATCCTCCGCCACCACCACAGGAGTGTCCACCCGGTCCCGGTGCCCCAAAGCGTCAATGTCACTGACCTTGATGGAGGTCTCCGGCGAGATCTCCGCCACAATGCGCTCAAAGTCTAAAATGGTTACCAAGTCCTTGCCGCACTGGGCAATGCCTGTGGCCACGCCGTCATTACCGCCGCTGATGGTATTATCCGGCTTCTCAATGTCTGTCCAGGAGATGCGGCTGATGCCCACCACCGTGTGGACCCGGAACGCGATGGTCATTTTATTAAAACCAGTTAGAATAAACAGGTCCTTCTCCCTGGGGGCATAGTCGCTGCTGCCCAGGTAGCGGGGCAGGTTGATCACGGTGATCACCTCGTCTCGGGGCTTGTAGATGCCCTCCACGGCCTCGTGGGTATGCGGCATAAACTTTACCGGCGAGGAGATGAGAATCTCCCTGACCTTCGCCACATTGATTCCATAGAGCACATCGTCTATGGTAAACTCCATGATCTCGATCTCATTGGTACCTGACTCCAGCAGGATCTCGTCTCTCGTAATGGCCATCTTCCATGCTCCTTTCCATTTTGCGGCCCTTCCCCGCCGCCTCTGGGGCAGCCCCCCGAGGTTATTTCATTTCGAAACAAAACCTACAGCACCTTGTCCGGAATGCCGTAGCTCTTAATGGTCGCCATGCCCGTGGACGGGTCGAAGGACAGGGTGCGGGCCACAGAGCCGCCCACGTCTTCCGCCACCAGCCGGATGTTTTCCGCCCGCAGCACCTTATGTACGCTTTCGATGTTCCTCTGGCCGATGTTGCCCAAAGCGCTGTTGTTGTTCACCGCGAACATTTTGGCCCCGCCGGCCACCTTGGCCTGGATGCGCATCCGCCGGGCCCCTTTGGCCTCCATCATCTTCAGCGTCTCCCGGATGCCCGTGTCCGCATATTTCATGGTATTCTTCCGGCCGGTTTCCATATTCAGCGGCAGCATGATGTGGATCAGCGCCGCCAGGCGGATGTTGGGGTCCAAAAGGCAGATGCCGCAGCAGGAGCCCAGCGCGTAGGTGATCAGCTCCTGGCCGCTTTGGGTCATCTTCATGTCCGCAATGCCGATTACCAACTTGTTGCCACTAGCCATCTTCCACGCCCAGCTTTCTTAACAGGAAATTCAAGGACCGGATATCCGGCGAGAGCAGCAGCCGGCAGGGGAGCTCGTTGCCATCGCAGGAGAAATTCCCCCCAATGGTCATCAGGTAGTCCGTCTGCCCGCCGTACTCGGCCATGGGCACGGTGAGGATGGCCCCCTGCATGTCGACGGTCAGGCTGGGCACGGTCAGCTCCACCTTCAGCCCCGCCAGCCCGGACAGGGCGTTGATAAAGGTGGAGATCATAATGTTGCCCACCTCCAGCAGGGCGGACCTGGCCAGCTCGTCCAGCTGGCTGTAGTCCGTGATGGTGGTGGAGAGCATGCGGTCCAAAATCAGGTTGATGAACTCTAAAGGCTGTACGGAAAGCATAATGCCGTTGAGCTGCCCGCCAATGTGCACCAGCACTCCGGCGGTCACAGGCTCCGGGCCGCCGATCCAGTCGATGGCCTCGTTGTAGCCCATAATGCGCACCTCGGGCAGAGTAATGCGCACCGGGCTGCCCAGCATGCCGGAAAGGGCAGTGGCCGCGTTGCCGGTGCCAATGCTGCCGATTTCCCGCAGAGTATCGATTTCCAGGGAGCTGAGCTCCTGGTAGTTCTTAATGATCATGCGTCCTCTCCCTTCTTTTAGCTGCGCAGGCCGTTTACGGTGGTCTCGATCTCGTCGGAAGCCTGAATCATTTTCAGCGCGTATGTAAAGGACCTCTGGCTCTCGATGACCTTGGTCAACTCATTGGCCAGGTCCACGTTGGAATTTTCCAGATAGCCCTGCAGCAGCGTGCCCGCGCCCAGACGGAGCTGGCCGTTCTTTTCCACCGGCACAAAGCGGTTTTCGCCGATGTTCTCCATGCCGTTGGTGTTCACAAAGTCATAGACGCCCACAGGGAGCTCCTTGTCCTTGTTCTCGTCCGTAACCTCTACCATGCGCCCGTTGCGGCCCATGACGAACCGCCCGAAGCCGTCGGACAAATACCAGTGGGACTCCAGCTGCCCGTCCGCCCCCTCAATCTGATACTCGGACATGATGAAGGAGCCGTCCCGGGTGTAGCTGTAGCCGCCGGTGGCCGGGTCCCACAGGGCGAAAAAGCCATCGCCGTTAATGGCGTAATCCATGGCCCGGCCCGTGTCCGCATAGCCCTTGCTGCTAAAGTCCGTGTCGGCCGAGACCACATAGGCGCCCGTGCCCCGGGGGAGCTCATCCCCCTCGGCCCCGTTGATGTAGTCGTACATCAGGTCGGAAAACACCGGGCGCTTGGCCTTAAAGCCGTAATTGTTCACATTGGCGATGTTGTTGCCGTGGACGTTCAGCCGCTCCTGCTGCTGCCACGCGCCCACGGTCGCGGTATAAAAGGATAGGTTCATAACGCTGCCGTCCCTTTCTATAAAGAATCTAGTTCCGTTTTTCTGTTATGCCGGGGCCCGCAGAGACGCGCCGGGGGCTCCCTTATTGCAGCCGCCCAATGTCGCCAGCCGCATGGCCCATCACCTGGTCGTATATCTTGGTGGCGGTGGCTGCGCTCTGATAGGCCCTCTGGGTGTTGATCATCTTGGTCATCTGCAGCACCAGGTCCACGTTCGAGCGCTCCAGCATGCCGTTGTGGACCTTCACGGTCTGGGCTTCCGGCTGGGCCCCGCCCGCTGTAAACATGCCCATGGGGTCCTTTTCCAGAGCGTCGGTGTTCTCAAACACGTAGACGCCGATCTGTCCCAGATAGCCGCCGTTCTTGGTGTAAATGCGGCCATAATCATCGCACTGGATCTTGTCGGTAGACAGCTGGATCTCGTTTCCCTCCATGTCCAGCACGCGGCCGTGGTCCGGCAGGCACAGGTAGCTCTCGTCATCCAGGGAGAAGTCCCCCGCCCGGGTGTACACCACGCCGCCCTCGGTCTGGATGGCGAAGAAGCTGCGGCCGTCCAGGTCCTCGATGGCAAAGTCCAGGGGCATGCCCGTCTCATCGAAGCTGGCCTGGGAAAAGTCGGTGTAGTTCTCGCTGGGCGCGGTCACATAGCTCTGGTTGCCAATGTCCTCATAATTCTTGATCTTATTGCCCACCACGGTATACATCACCTCGTCGAAGGTCTGGGCGGTGAAGCAGTCGGCCTTAAAGCCGGTGGTGGACACATTGGCCATATTGTTTGAGATCACGTTTAGATGCTTGCCATGGGTCAGCATCCCGGAAGACAGGTTGTAAAATCCTTTAAACATAGGCGCGTTTTCCTTTCTGGAGAAAAATGCCGGAGCCCGGAAAGGGCCTGGTTCATTATATCACATTTTCCCGCGGATTGCACCAGCAATCTGGAAAATCTTTTTCTTTTTTAAAATTTTTCCGCCAGCTAAAGCGGTCATTCCCCATCGTTCAGATATTTTTCCATGATGACCTTGAGCTTCTGCACCGCCCGGGCGTGGATCTGAGAGACACGGGGCGGGGTGATGTCCATTACGGCGGCGATGTCCTTCATCTTTAGGTTCTGCTCGTAATACAGGGACAGCACCAGCTGTTCGTTCTCCTTCATGGAGCGGATGGCCTTGGCCATGGTCTCGGTCAGCTCCTCGTTCATCAGGGCCTGCTCCGGGATGTTCCCGGAGGCGCTCTCCCCCTCCGGCCCGGCGGGCCACTGGTCGTGGTTCTCAAAGAGCTCGTCTAAGGAGAGAATGCTGTGCAGGGAGGCGTTGGCCATGGCCTCCTGGTACTCCTCCATGGTAATTCCCAAGTGCTCGGCCACCTGCCGGTCGCTGGGAATCTGCCCGGAGGCGTTATAGAGCTCGGTCATGGCTTTCTCAATGCGCTGGGCCCGCTGGCGCACGGTGCGGGGCACCCAGTCCTGCTGGCGGGCCAGGTCCACGATCATTCCCCGGATGCGCTTGGAGACGTACATCTCGAAGCGCCCCCGGCTGGGGTCGAACTTTTCCACCGCGTCGGCCAGCACGATCAGGCCCTCGTTGATGACGTCGTCCAGCTGGGTAAAGCTGCAAAACACGCCCCGTATCTGTAGGGCGATGCTTTTGACCAGCCCGGTGTACCGCATGGCGATCTCCCACTTGAGCTGGTTGTCATGGGTCCGGGCGTATTCGGCAAACAGCGCGTCCGTGTCCATGCTTTCATAGCTTTTCGGGTCCAAAAGCAGGCTCATGACCCCACCGCCCTTCGAACGGCGGGCTGCTGCATGGTCACATTGCCCAGGGACTGAATCTGCACCGTGCCCACAATCTCGCTAAAGGACAGCACGCACAGGTTGGTAAAGTACTGGGAGAGCAGGCGGCTTAAGTACACGCGGACCACCTGGCTGGTCAGCAGAATGGGCTGCTGGCCCAGCTCGGCAAATTTGGGGATATGTTCCGCCAGCTGGGTGATCAGGGCCTGGATCAGGTCCGGCTCCATGGCCAGGTAGATGCCGTGCTCGTTCTTGGTCAGGGACGCCACCACCTTGCGCTCCACCTCCGCGTCCAGGGTGATGGCCCGCAGCTGGCCGTCCTGGCAGAACCGGCGGGTAATGGTCCGGCTCAGGGCGTTGCGCACGCTCTCGGTGATCAGGTCCGGGTCCCGGGTGGTGCCCATGGCGTCCACCATGGTCTCCAAAATGGTCTGCATATCCCGGATGGGGATCCCCTCCATCAAAAGGCCCCGCAGCACCTTTTCCAGCAGGGCGTAAGACACCACCGCCGGGCAGGCCTCCTCCACCAGCTCGGGAGAGGTTCTCTTCAGGTTCTCCACCAGCTGGATGGTCTCCGACCGGGTGAGCAGCTCATAGGCGTGCTTCTTGATGGTCTCGGAAAGGTGGGTCAAAATGACGGAGAGGGGGTCGATGACCGTGTAGCCGTATATCTCGGCCATCTCCTTATTCTCCGGCAGAATCCACCGGGAGGGGATGCCGTAGGCCGGCTCCACGGTCTCTATGCCGTCGATCTCGCCCAGGGGCTTGGAGGGCTCCAGGGCCAGGTAATAGTCCACCAGAATCTCGCCCTTGGCCACCTCCTCGCCCTTGATGCGGATGGTGTACTGGTTTGTGCCAATGACGGAGCTGTCGTGCATGCGCACCGTGGGCACCACGAAGCCCATCTCCTGGGCGTACTGCCGCCGGAAGATGACGATGCGGTTGATGAGCTTGCCGCCGCTGCTCTCATCCACCAGGGGGATCAGGCTGTAGCCCACCTCCAGCTCGATGGGCTCCACGGTCAGCAGGGAATAGACATTGCTGATGTCCTTATAGTAGTCGGCCTCCGTGGGCGCGGCCTCGGGGGCCACTTCCTCGGGCAGGGCCGCGGCAGCTTCCTCCGCCGCCTTTTGGGCGCGCATCTGCCGGCTGATGATCAGGCCGAACACGACCAGCACCGCCGCCACCACGGCCAAGGCCAGGTGGGGCGTGTTGGGCATCAGCGCCAGGAAGACCAGGGCCGCGCCCGCCGTGATAATGGCCCGGGGCTGGGCGGTGAACTGCCGGATCACATCCGTGTTGAGGCTTCCCTCCGACACGGAGCGGGTGACGATCATGCCCGTGGCGGTGGAGATCATCAGGGCCGGCAGCTGGGATACCAGGCCGTCGCCGATGGTGACGATGGAGTAGTGGGTGAGCACGGTGTTGATGTCCATGCCCCCCTGGACCATGCCGATGATAATGCCGCCGATCAGGTTAAACGCCGTGATGATCAGGGACATCACCGCGTCGCCCTTGACGATCTTGGTAGCGCCGTCCATGGCGCCGTAGAAGTCGGCCTCCCGCTGAATCTTCTCCCGGCGCATCCGGGCCGTGGCCTCGTCGATGAGGCCCGTGTTCAGGTCCGCGTCAATGGCCATCTGCTTGCCGGGCATGGCGTCCAGGGTAAAGCGTGCGGCAACCTCGGAAACGCGCTCCGCGCCCTTGGTGATGACGATGAACTGCACCATAACGATGATAAAGAAGATGATGAAGCCCACCACCACGTTGCCGCTGGTAATCAGCTGGCCAAAGGCCGCGATGACCTCGCCGGCAAAGCCGTTGGTCAAAATCAGCCGGGTGGACGACACGTTCATACCCAGCCGGAACAGCGTGGTGATAAGCAGCAGCGAAGGGTAAATGGAGAATTCCAGGGTTTCCTTGATGTTCATGGTGATCAAAAGAATCACGATGGACAGGGCTATGTTGATCACCAGCAGCACGTCCAAAAGGGCCGTTGGCAGGGGGAGAATCAGGAACAGAACGATCACAACCACGAACAGGGACACCGCGTTGTTTAATATCCGCCGCATGACCGCCCCTCCTTCCAGTTTCGAACCATATTGAAATACCTCGCCGATCTAAGCGTTCCAGGGCACAGGCCCCGCCGGGGCGGCCTCATGCCAATTTATTATCCAACTTGAAAATATATACCAGCACCTCCGCCACCGGCGCGTACAGCTCCGGTGGGATCTCCTGGTTCAGTTCGGCCTGGGCGTACAGGGCCCGGGCCAGGGGAACGTTCTCCACCACCGGCACCTGGTTTTCCTGGCCTTTGGCCACGATCCGCGCCGCCAGCTCGTCCTGGCCCTTGGCCAGCACCACTGGGGCGTTGTCCTTCCCCTGCCTATAGCGCAGGGCCACCGCGAAGTGGGTGGGGTTCCGGATGATCACGTCCGCCTGGGGCACCTGCGCCATCATCCTCTGCTGGGCCATGGCCCGCTGCACCTGCTTGATGCGGCCCTTGATCTGCGGGTCGCCCTCGGTCTGCTTGTATTCCTCCTTGATTTCCTGCTTGCTCATTTTCATCTTCCGCTCGTGCTCCCAGCGCTGGTAGAGGAAGTCCAGGAACGCGATGGCCGCGAAAGCCAGACAGATTTGCAGGAGCATGGAGAAAATCAGGTCGAACAGGGCGCCGCAGGCGGCCCTCAGGTCCGTATACATGAAGTTGGCCGCCGTTTGGACCATACCGGCCAAGCAGTTATATATTAATACCAAAAGTATTGTTATCTTAATCATGCCCTTTAGGGCTTCCACCACGCTCCGCAAAGAGAACAGGCGCTTAAAGCCGTTTAAAGGGCTCAGCTTGCTGAATTTTGGCTTGATGATTTCCCCCGCCACCAAGAAGCGGGTCTGCGCCAAAGTGACGGCCGTGGCGATCAAGGCCGAGGCGGCCAGCATGGGTCCCACCGTTACCACGAACGTGATGACGGCGCTGAAAGCCAAATCTGCAAAAAACTCGCTTGCGTTCCCCGCCGCGGCCAGCTGGGCAAAACCCGCGCACTTGGTGAAGAACTCGCTGACCTGCCCCACAAAGGTCGAAGCTGTCAGCTTGATCAGAGCCACGCTGCCAATCAGCGTGGAGACCGCGATAAAGTCTTGACAGAGGAGCACATTGCCCTTTTTTCGTTCGTCGCGCCGCCGTTTCGGCGTTGCCTTTTCGGTTTTATCCTCACCGGGCATGTTGACCACCTCGCTTTAAGGCAAACCGCCGGCAGAGCCCCTTCAGCCTCCCCCCATCAGGGAGATGGCCCGCTCCACCTCGGAAAGCATGGTGTTCTCCATGCTCAGCAAAAATTCGCTAAAGGGGGTGATGAGGAATAGGAGCATCACCAGGCCCACCAGCACTTTCAATTCGATGTTGATGGCGAACACGTTGATCTGGGGGATCACCTTCATCAGCACCCCCATGCCCACCTGGCCCATGAGCTCCGCCCCCAGCACGGGCAGGCACAGCTTAATGGCCAGCAGCGTACAGTCGATGAAAAGCCCCGCCGCCGTCTGTGCGGCGTCCTCCCCCAGGGCGGCCGTGCCAAAGGGCACAAGCTGGGCGGAATTCAGCATCAGCCGCAACAAGGTCTGGTGGCCGTTCGCCGCGAAAAACAGGAGTATGCTGAAAATGTTCAGCACGTTCCCCGCCGGGGTGGACTGCCCCTGGAAGCTGGGGTCATAGGTCTGGGCCATAGCCATGCCCATCTGTTCGTCCATAATATGTCCCGCCAAGGACGGCACATAGAGAAAGAGGTTCATAATAAAGCCAACCGCATAGCCCATGCCCAGCTCCAGCACCAGCCGGAGCACCAGCTCCAGAACCGTTGCCGGCGTCTGAACCGTCCCCTGGTAGGTGTAGCTGACCGCAACGGCCAGCACCAGGGACATGCCGATCTTGTAATAGGAGGGGATGTTGTTCCGCCCAAAAAAGGGCGTGAACAGCACGAACCCCGTCATGCGCATTAAAATGTAGAGAAACAGCGTAAAGCCGCCCCAATCAAAAAATTCCACGGCGCGGCCCTCACATCAGCTCAAACAGGCTCAGGGCAAACTCTTGCAGGGTGGTCAGCATCCAGCCGCCGCCAATGATCAAGAAGAGCACCACCACGATGAGCTTGAAGATAAAGGAAATGGTCTGCTCATGAATCTGCGTGACGGCCTGCAGAATGGCCACCACCACGCCCACCACCATGCTTAAAAGCAGCATGGGCGCCACCAGCCGGATGACGACTCCGATGGAGTCTCGAAACACATCGACCACAGGCATCTCCATGGCGGTCCCCCCTTTCCCGCGGTCTTAGGCCAAGCGCCTGCCGGCCTAGTTGAAGGTCTGTACCAGTGTGGAGAACACCAGCTCCCAGCCGTTGATGCTGATGAACAGCAGCAGCTTGAAGGGTGTGGAGATCATGGATGGCGGCAGCATCACCATGCCCATGGACATCAAGGTGGAGGCCACGATAATGTCGATCAGCAAAAACGGGATGTAGAGGTAAAAGCCGATTTGAAACGCCCGCTTCAGCTCCGTGGTGATAAACGCCGGCGTGACCACCCGCAGGGGCAGCTCCACAGACTGCTCCTCGGTGTCCGGCCTGTCCAGCCCGGCCAGGTCGCAGTACATGTTCAGCGACGAGGGCTCGGTGTTGCGCAGCATGAATTCCTTGAGGGGCACCTGCGCCCGGTCGAAAAACTCATCCTGGGTGATCTGCTCGTTCACATAGGGGGTGTAGGCCTGCTGGTTCACCTGGTCGATCACCGGCCCCATGGTAAAAAGCGTCAAGAATAGGGCCACGCCCACCAGCACCATATTGGGCGGGGTCTGTTGGGTGCCCATGGCATTGCGTAAAAAGGAAAGCGTGATCACATACCTGGTGAAGGAGGAGCACATGATCACCAGCGAGGGCAGAAGGGTTATCATGGTGGTCAGCAGCAGGATTTCCAGAGCCTGCACGCTGTCGCCGTTTATATTGACAATACCATTTAAATTATCTGCCAATCTATCACGCTCATTTCTTTTTGGGAAGATTGTCGCGCAGAACCTCCAAAAAGCTTGGCTGCCGCGCGACTTCTTCCCTCTTTTGCAGCCATTTGGCCGCTTCCTCTTCCGTCAGCTCCGAGAGCACGGAGATGCCCCCGCTGGTCACGCCCAGCAGCAGGCAGTGCCGGTCCAGGCGTACCAGAACCAGGCGCTCGGATTTCCCCAGGCTCAGCTGCCACAGCACCTGCAGCCCCTCTGTGCCCGAAGCCGAAAAACCCGGCATTCCCCGCCGTCCAATCCAGCGGGTCACCCAATAGGCCAGGGCCAGCACCGCCACCGTGGTCAGGAGCATCCCCACCAGCGAGGCCACACTGCCCCCCACCCCCCGGGAGAAGGCCGGCGTCAGGAGAAAGTCCCTTGCAGGGGCCCCCATTAGGGCGCGCCGACAATGGAGGTGACGGTCTTCAGAATACGGTCCGCCTTAAAGGGCTTGACGATAAAGTCCTTGGCCCCGGACTGGATGGCGTCGATGACCATCGCCTCCTGGCCCATGGCGGAGCACATGACGATGTTGGCGGAGCCGTTCTTCGCCCGCATGGCCTTCAGGGCCTCCAGGCCGTCCATGTTGGGCATGGTGATGTCCATGATCACCAGATCCGGGCTGATCTCGGTAAACTTCTCCACCGCGTCCGCTCCGTCCACCGCCTCGTACAGGTCGGTATAGCCGTTCTTGGTCAGGGTGTCCTTGATGACCTTGCGCATAAAAGCAGCATCGTCAACCAGTAAAATCTTTGCCATTATAATTCATCCTCTTTTCATATATTTTGCTAGTTATCTCAGCCTTTAAAGCTGTTGCGCGATCTCTTCAATGCCGGGCTTTTTGAGAATCTCGGTCACCCGAATCCCGAAGTTGTCATCGATCACCACCACATCGCCCCGGGCAATGCACTTCCCGTTGACGAATAGGTCTACCTGATCGCCGGCCAATTTGTCCAGCACCACCAGCGAGCCCTTGGAGAAGGAGAGAATCTCCTGCACCCGCTTGCGGGTCCGGCCGATTTCCACCGTCACCTCCAGGGGCACGCCCATGATCAGGTCCAGATTCTGGGTCTGCTCCTGGCTGAGCTCCTCGCCGTTCTCCAGCTTGGGCATGGGGGGCGGCGTGGTGCTGATTACCTTGGGCTCGGGCGGCATGGGCCAGCCATAGTAGGGGTTGGGCGGATAGTAGGGCGGATATCCCGGGTAGCCCGGGGGCATCATGCCCTCCTGCCCCGGCTGGGGCTGCATGGGCACGGGCTGGACCATCGGCTGCTGAGGCGGGGCCATGGGCATGGCCGGGGCAACGGGCTGCGCCGCCGGCTGGGCCGGGGCGGCGGGAGCTGCCGGAGCGGCCGTTCCGCCCGCCATGCCTCCCATCAGCTTTTCGATCTCCTCCTGGCTCATGGTGCCGCCGGAAGAAGGGGCCGGAGCCGCGGGAGCCGGGGCGGCCGCCCCGCCTCCCATACCTCCCATCAGCTTTTCGATCTCCTCCTGGCTCATGGTCCCGCCGGAGGAAGGGGCCGGAGCCGGGGCCGCGGGGGCGGGCGCCGGAGGGGCTGGCGCGGGAGCGGGGGCGGGTTCCGAAGCCCCGTCGTCCAGGCCAAAGCCCCGAACCAGCTCCTTGGCCAGGTCCACGGAAATCACGTTCATAAACTCGCTTTGCAGCTGGTCCTCAATGGTCAGAGCGAACCGCACCACCACGATGGGCCCTTCCTCCACCGGCAGGCGCTCCCGCTTCATGGCCTCCACGTCGTACACGTCAAAGGTCTCCGGGGTGGAAATATTCACCACCCGGCCCAGAAAGTCCGACAGGGCGGTAGAGGCCGCGCCCATCATCTGGTTCATCACCTCGCACACGGCGCTCAGGGTGAGCTCATCCAGCACGAACTCATCCAAGGGCGTGTCCGTGCCCAAAAGGATGTCTACGATGACCTTGATATCGCTCATGCGCAGCAGCATGATGTTGCTGCCGTCCAGGCCGGTGACGTACTTGATCTCCACGCCCACGGCCGGTTCGATGTCCCCGATATCAAACTCCTTCACATCCACCACCGAGACCGTCGGCGTGGTAATATCCACCCGATGGTCCAGCATGTTGGAAACCGCCGTCGCCGATGAGCCCAGACTGATGTTCATCATTTCGCCGATGGCGTCCAACTCCATAGGATTGAAAACATTATTGCTCATTTTGTAATCTGCCCCTTCCGCCGGCGTTATGGTACACTTCTTTTATCTTCACTGCCAGCCGCTTATCGCTGACTCCCATCAGCCCGTTGAACCAACGCTGGCCGCCAACATATAGATTCAGCTCGCTGTCCTTTTTCCGATTCAGGTCGATCACGTCCCCCACGTTCAGCCGGTACACGTCGTCCAGCCGCAGGGTGGTCCGGGCCAGTTCGGCGCGGATCTCCAAGGTGGATTCCCGCAGATGGTCAAAGATCTCGTCCTGGTGCTGTTCGCTGCTGGTTTTGCGGGTGGGGTTGCCAATGCTCATCTGGGTAAAGATTTCCGTCAGCACCGCCTCCGGCAGCACCACGCTGATGCTCCCCTCCACATTGGAGAAGCTCACCTTCATGTCGATGAGCACCACGGTCTCTTCCAGGCCGATGAGCTGCACCAGAGTGGGGTTGGTCTCCACCCGGCCAAACTCAAAGTCCAGCTGTATGTAGTTCTCCCAGGTCACGCCCATCATGGAGATGAAGTCCTGGATCAGCAGCTCGTAGAGCTTTAGGTCCAGCTCGGTGTAGACATACTCGTCCGGCAGGCTCTCCACGTCCCCGTCGCCGCCGGTCATCCGGTCCATCATGCTCACCATGATCGGCGTGTCCGAGTACAGCAGCACCGGGGTCTCCTCCTGCTCGCCCTCCAGCACCAGATGGGCGGTGGTCAGCACCGCGTTGTCCGACAGGGCGTTGGAAAACTCATAGTACCGCTGCTCTTCCACGGATTCCACCTGTATCTCGCAGGTGGCGTGGACCAGGCCGTTGATGCGGGTGGTCAGCACCCGGGAGTAGTTGTCGAATATGCTGTTCAGCATCTTCAGCCGCTCCCGGGTGAACTTTCGGGGCGTGCTGAAGTCGTACTTGCGGTATTTCTTTTCCGGCTGTTCTTCCTTTTTTTCCTCCTGGCCTCCGCCGCCGTTGTTCATGGAGTTCAAGAGGGCGTCTATCTGGCTTTGCGATAATACCTCTGGCATTTGCCTAACCCTCCTGGCTCGAGCTGTTGTTTTCCGGCGCGGCCGTTCCCTCGGGCGCGGACGAAGCTTCCGGCACAGGCGTAGCCTGGGCGTCGCTGGCCTTCATGGGGCCGTTCTCCCGCAGGCTCTCGTACTGTTCCAGGCTGTCGCCCAGCTGGTTCATCAGGTCCTTGCCCATAACCGTCATTTCCACACGGCGGTTCTTTTTCATATTTTCTTCCGTGTCATTGGGAAAAGCTGGCCTGTGCTGGCCTGCAGCCGCCGGCTTCAGCCTTGCAGGGTCAAAGTCGCCAGGCAGCTCTGCTAATAGTTCATGCAGCGCCGCCACCACGTTAATGGCCCGGTTGCCGGAAAGAGACCAGTCATCGTGGATGAAATTGGGCCGGTCCTGGTCCGCCTGGGCGGTGTGCCCGGTAACCTCAATCAAATCGATATAAGGAGCCGCCTCGTCCAGAATGGGGGCCAGCTTCTCCAATATCGCCCGCCCCTCAGGACGTAGATAAGGTTCTTCCGGATCAAAGAAGATGATGTCATTGAAAGCCAGGAACACGCCATTGTCGCCCTTGGTCACCTCCACGTTGACGCCGGAGTCTTGAACCATCTGCTTGATCATCTCGTACAGCCGGTCCATGGCCGCGTCCACCGCCTGCTGGAAGGATTCCTTCATGCCGGCCTCCACGTCCACCAGGCTGGGGTCCGCCACGCCGGGATTGTCCGCGTTATTCTCCGCGTACGGGCCGTTCTCGTTGCCCGCCTCGATCTCGGTCTGGTTGGGCAGGGCGTTGGGGTTGAAGCTTTGAACCATTGCCTTAAACTTGTTTTGGTCCACGGTGGAAATGGAGTAAAGCAGCACGAAGAAACACAATAGCAGCGTAACCATATCGCCATAGGTGTCCATCCAGTTCGCGCCGCCGCCTTCGCCGCCGCTGTTTTTCTTTTTCATCGCAGTCAGACACCTCCATTTCTGTCATGATTTTTCCTTTCGGCCGGCTCTCGCGCCGCCCAATACCCCTTCGCCGGGTATGCGCGGGGCCATGCCCCGCGAAGGGATATTCTGCGGCCTGTGTACCGCCAAAGCGCGCGCGGCGCTGGGCACGGGCAGGAAAACCGACTTTTCCGATCGTAATATTATAGCAAATTTATACCCCGTCCGTCAAGACTATCCTTGCACAAGGTTGCAGGAAAGTCCCGCCAGATTTTTGGAGCGCCGCCAGGGCTCATCCCTCTCCGCCGGAGGAAGTGGCCATCTTCTCCCGCTGCTTCTGAGAAACGAAGGTCAAAAGCTTCTCCCGCAGCATCTTGGGGTTCTCGCCGGCCTGGATGCAGGTGATGCCCTCCACGATGATCATCTTGTTGAGCACCTCGTCCGCGTCCCGAATGCGCAGGTTGTTGGCCACCGGGCCGAAGATCATGTGGGCCAGAATGCAGCCGTACAGGGTGGTGATCAGGGCCGTGCCCATGTCCTGGCCGATGTTGCTGGAACCGGAGGTGGGGTCCATGCGCTTGAGCATGTTGATCAGGCCCACCAGGGTGCCCACCATGCCGAAAGCCGGGGCCACGGCGGAGGCCTTGTCATAGAGGGCTGCGGCCGCGTTGTGCCGGTCCGACATGCACTCGATGTCGTTTTCCAGGGTGGCCCGCACCCGGTCCGGGTCGTTGGCGTCCACGATGAGCATGATGGCCTGCTTGAAGAAGGGGTCGTCCTGCTCGTTGGCTTTCTCTTCCAGGGCCAGCAGGCCGTCCTTACGGGCGATCTGGGCCAGGTCCACCAGCTGGTCGATGATGGTTTCGGGCTTCTGCTTGGGGTTCTTCAGCATGACCGCGAAATGCTTCGGGATGGTGAGCACGGCCTTTAAGGGGAAGCTGGCCACCACCACGCCGATGGTACAGCCGATGACGATCATGACGCTGGGGCCGTCGAAAAAGTTGCCGATCAGCTCAGGCTGGATGGTTGGGAAGCCCATCATACCCAGCACCATAACCGCGACGGCCAGCAGCAAACCGATGATATAACCTATGTTCATTGATCTTTCACCTTCATGTTAGTTTGTAGCCCTTATCTCCGGAAACCCGGCCTGGCGGACGTGCCGCGCCCGGGAGAGGCTGGCTTGGGTTCCTCGTTGACCGTCACCTGGCGGTGGACGTCCATCACCTTGGCGTTGTAATCGGCGATCTTCGCGATGATGTCCTGCACGGACTCCCGGACCAGATAGAAGTCCCGGTTCATCATCACGATCTTGGTCTCCGGAATCAGCTCGATGCACTCGATCTGCAGGTGGTTTACCAAAAATCTCTCATCGCTGGTTTTGGTCAGCATGATCATAAACTCGCCCTCCTTAAAATATACCCCGCCCGGGAGGTCCTCCGCCTCCCGGACGCGGCTTCTGTCTCTTGCTCACATGGAAAAGATTTCGTTCAGGCTAAAGGGCTAATTCCCTCAGCGCTTCATGTTCACCAGCTCTTCCAGCATGCTGTCGGTCACGGTCACGATGCGGGTGTTGGCCTGATAGCCGCGCTGGATCATGATCATGTTGCTGATCTCGTTGGCCAGGTCCGTGCCGGAGCTCTCCAGGCCGCCGCTGATGAACTTGGTGCTGCCGGGCGTGCCCACGGGGATCTCGCCGTTGGCTTTCTGCGCCGCCTGGGTAGCGTCCGCCGGGGCCACATAAAACGGGCTGTCCGGGTCGTCCGTGTTCAGCACTGAGCCGCCCACTGCGTTCAGGCTCACGTCGCCCGCGCCCTCCAGGGCCTGGTAGTAGCGGCCGTTCACATGGGTGACGCCGTTGGGGTTCTGAACCTTGGCAATAGCGATGGTGCCGATGACCACGGCCTTGCCCCCCGCGGTGCAGGTGATGCGGCCCGTGTTCTCGTCAATGCTGACGCTGTCCGGCTCGATGCGGCCCGATACATCGGCGTCCTCGGTGGCATCTACAATGGTGCCCGAGGCGGCGTCGTAGTGGGCGTAGATGGGCTGGCCCTTGGAGTACTTCTCCACCAGCACTTCTTTATCAATCGTGTCGCCAGGTTTGTTGGGATCCGGTACTTTAATGGTCTGTTTCTGGGTCATGGCGCCCGTGCCCGCCATTGGCAGCCGGATGGCCGTGAGCACCGGATGGGGCGTGTACTGGTCGATCACCTTGGTCTCCAGCACCGGGTTATCCTCTGTGCCCTTGTTGACGATCTGCACCAGCTCGCCGTCCTTATTGAGGTAGAACTTGCCCACGTTGTCCTTGGTCAGCGCTTCGTTGGTGAGCGTGGGGGGCGTTACCGGGTCTCCCTTCTCGTCAACAAACTGCGCCGCGTAGATCGGGTTCTCCACCGACATAAAGCCGTAGACCACGTTGCCCATGCCGTCCGTCAGGTAGCCCTGGTTGTCAAAGGCCAGGTCGCCGTGGCGGGTCAGGTACATGTTCTTCAGGTCCTCTGTGCTGGTGAAGGTCTGGCCCTTGTTGCCCACGATGAGGAAGCCGTCGCCGTCGATCATCACGTCCGTGGTCCGGCCGGTGGGGGTGTAGTTCTTGGTGCTCATGTCCAGGTCAATGGTGCCGATGGACGCGCCGTAACCCATCTGGGCCGGGTTTTTGCCGCCCAGCTGGGCCGAGCCGTTGCTGCCGCCCCGCACCGTGGTGTACAGGGCCTCCAGGAAGGTATACCGGGTGGCCTTGTAGGCGTTGGTGTTCACGTTGGAAATATTCTGGCCGATCACGTTCAGCGCGCTCATATGGGCCCGCAGTCCCGCGACAGCCGCGTACATTGCTCCTGTCATTCTCTCTGTCCTTTCTCAAGCGGCAGGGCGCGGGCCATTCGGGCCCGCCCCCTGGCACCCCGTTGGGGCCTGCCAGCTTACATCAGTACCGCTCCGTCAATGTTAGTGAATACGTTCTCCTTCATCTCGTCCTGGTTCATGGTGGTAATCACCCGCCCGTAGGGCACGTTGATGATGAAGGCTTGGGTGGCGTTAAAGGCCACGATGTTCTTCGCGCCCTTTTCCTGGGCTTTCTCCACGGTCCCCGCCAGCTGTTCCATCAGGGCGGGGGTCAGCTCGATGCCCCGTTCCTCCGCGCGGCTCATGGCGTGTTTGGAGAAATTGATCTGCTTCTGGCCCTGGCGCTGTGCCTGCGCCTTTTGCAGCAGCGCGCCAAAGCTCTCCCCAGAGGGCGCGGCCGGCTTCTGGGCCTGGGCCGGCAAGGCCCCGCCCACTCGAGCAACGCGGTCGATCATACCCTCAACCTCCTTTTTTCAGGCTTACGGCTGTTCCGTGCCGCCCTCGGGCTCTCCGCCCTCCGGGCCCGTAGCTTCGCCGTTCCCGCCGTCCGTGCTTCCGCCGGGCCCCTCTACGCCTTCTCCTTCGCCGGGGCCCCCGGCCTCGTCCCCGCCTCCGGGCTTCTCATCCCCGTCTCCGGGCTTGACGTCCTCGGTCTTCTCCGGCAGGCGGCCCACGGCCATAATGTCGTTCAGGTAGTAGCTGTCGTCGCCGATGAACACCACCTGCTGGCCTTTCAGCATGCCGGTGCCGGTCACGGTGCCCACGATCTCCTTGAGCTCCCCGTTCACATATTGGCCGATGGTCACTTCCTTGCCCACCAAAGAGGCCGCGTAGGTCAGCACGGTGGAGTCGTCGATCAGCGTGCTGATGTGGGTGATGGCCTGCACCACGGTCATTTGGACCATCTGGTTCATCATGTCCGTGGTAGAGGCCGCGTTGTCAATGTCCTGGTTTTGGAACATGGCCACCATCAAGGTGAGAAAGTCCGTCATGTCCAGGTCGGTGCCGGCCTTTTTGTTGGTGCTCTGGGTGGCCGCCTTCACGGTGCCCGCCTGGCTGTCCAGCCGGTTGACCAGGTCGTACATTCCTGCATTCGCCATTTCCATCCCGCCTTTCTAATAAGTGATGCGCCTGGCCCGCGTTGGGCCGGGCTTAGTCCTGGTTCAGTCCCACCAGGCCCAGCCGCAGCTGCTGCAAGAAGTCCTCGTTGGCGCCCTTGTGGGGCTGGTCCTGCTTTTGCTGCTGTTGCTGGTTCTGGTTGTTGCGCCCGTCCGGGTTCAGGAACTGATTGGCGTCCTCCGCCTGCTGGGGCTGCTGCACCTCCACCGTGACCGGCGCCTGAGCGCTGCCCATCATGGCGGTCTGCAGGGCGCCGCTGTGCTGGCGGAGGATGGCCGCCGCCTTCTCGTTTACGGTGCTGAGCACCACGCTTAAAGCGCCGTCCACATTCCGGGTGATCTCAACCGTCAGCTTCCCCAGGTTTGCCGGGTTCAGCTGAATCTCCACCCGGGACTGCCCCTGTTCCAGGGCATGGGTCAAAGTGGCGGCCAGCTTCTGGGGCGCGTCCTCCGCCTCCGGGGCCAGGGCTTCATAGTTCTCCCCCACCTTCTCCGGCATGGCGTCGTTGGCGCGGAACACCGGCCGGCTTCCCGTCCAGGCCTCCGCCCCGTCGATCATCTCCTGGGGCTGGTCCTGCTCCGCCTTCTGCACCGGCTGCTCCGCCGCATGGCGGACCTGGGCGCGGGCCTCCCCTTGCTGCTCCAGCTCGGGCCGGACCTCCCGCTCTGCCGCTTCCGCGGGCATTTCTTCCACAGGGGCCTCCTGGGCGGTTGGCATTTGGGGCTGCCGCTCCTCCGGCGCGGCCTGGGCCGCTTGCGCGGGAGCTTCTCCGGCGGGCTGCTCCTGGACCGGCTGGTCCAGCAGGCCCTCCGCCGCCTCAGGCAGGACCTCTGCCGCCGCCGTTTCCAAAGCCCCGACCGCGTCCTGGGCCTCGCCGGCATTCTCCACAGGCATGCCGAACAGCACCACCGGCTGAGACGTCACCAAAGCGGCGGCCAGCTGGCTGCCGTCCTTTGGGGCCTCTTCCTCCTGGGTGCTGTTCTGCTGGGGCTTTTCCGCCTCCTTTTTCGGGGTGGGCTTCTCCGCCGGGCGGTCCTTGGGCCGCTGGGCTTGGGCGTCCTTACTCTGCTGTACCAGCATGGACTCAAAATCCTCCTCCTCCTGGCCGGGCTCCGCGCCGGGGATGGCGGTAACGGTCTGCGCCACCTCCTTGACTAGGTTTTGCACGAACAGATCCATATTCATCGCAAACACCTCCTTTCCATTGGTATGCTATTTGAATTCCTCCGGCCCAGAGGCCTTTGGACTTGTACGCGTGAAAAGCCACCTTACAGGCTTTCCGCCTCCCGTGTGGCGGCGGAGCGCCGGGCCATGACCAAGTCGTCGATCTCCTTCTCCTGGGCCTTGGCAACGGCCGCGTCATACTCGCCCCGCTTGAGGTCCTTCAGCTTTTCCAGAGACTGGGTCTCCTGCTTGGCCTCCACCAGGGCCGCGCGCTTTTGCTCCTCGGCCTTCTGCAGCTCTTTGAGCTTGGCCGCTTCCCGGCGCACCGCGGCTTCCAGCACCTCGATGCCGGTCTCGTACTTCATGGCCTCGGCAATGGTCAGGCCCTCCGCCTTTCTCTGCCGGTACTCCTCCTCGCAGGCCAGCCGGTTGCCCGTGGCCTGCTCCAGCACACCCTCCTGGCGGCGCACCGCCGCCAAGGCCGAGCCGTGCTCCGCCAGCCGGATGTCCAGAACCTGCGTCTTGTAGCGCAGCACGGTATCCAGCTGGAACTGAAACTTCTTCATAGGAACCGCCGCCTTTCCAAAAATTTATCTATATGAAACCAATTAATATGGTATTATGCATTCTCTCAAAAGGTTCCGCCCTACCGGCCGGACAGGATCTTCTCCATCTGCTCCAGACACTGCTCATAGCTGAAAGCCTCGTTGACCCCCTGCTTTAAGAACTCGTTGATCCGGTCGATCTTGGTCAGGGCAAAATCCAGCTTGGGGTTTGTGCCGGACTTATAGGCCCCGATGGAAACCAGGTCCGCGTTTTGGTTGTAGGTGCTCAGAATGTCCCGCAGCCGGCCGGCAAGCTGCTTGTGCCGGTCGTCCACCAGCTCCACCATCAAACGGGAGATGCTGGCCCCAATGTCGATGGCGGGATAGTGGTTGGCCGCGGCCAGGGAACGGCTCAGGACGATATGGCCGTCCAGAATGCCGCGCACCGTGTCCGCAATGGGCTCGTTGGTGTCGTCGCCCTCCACCAGCACCGTGTAAATACCGGTGATGGATCCCTTTTTGAAGTTGCCGCTGCGCTCCAAGAGCTTGGGCAGCTCCGCGTAAATGGAGGGGGTATAGCCTCTGGCCACCGGCGGCTCTCCGATGGCAAGCCCCACCTCCCGCTGGGCCATGGCAAAGCGGGTCAGGGAGTCCATCATCAGGAGCACGTCCATGCCCTGGTCCCGGAAATACTCCGCGATGCCCGTGGCTACCGTGGGGCACTTCTTCCGCAGCATGGCAGGCTGGTCGGAGGTCGCCACCACCAGCACGGACCGGGCCATGCCCTCTTCCCCCAGGTCCTTTTCCACGAACTCCAAAACCTCGCGGCCGCGTTCGCCCACCAGGGCGATCACGTTGATGTCCGCCTTCACGTTTTTGGCGATCATGCCCATTAATGTGGACTTACCCACGCCGGAACCGGCGAAGATGCCCATACGCTGGCCCTTGCCAATGGTGAGCAGGCTGTCGATGGCCTTGACCCCGAACTCCATGCGCTCCCGGATGGGGGGCCGGGTCAGGGGATTGATGTAGCTGCTGCCTAAGAGGTAACGGTCGCCCCCTTGAAAGGGGCCCTTGTCGTCAATGGGCTGGCCCAGGGCGTTGATGATGCGCCCCTTTAGGAAGGAACCCGCCCGCAGCTGCAGCTGGCGTCCGGTGTTGCGCACGAAGTTGCCGGAGGAAATTCCGGTCATCTCCCCATAAGGCATTAAGAGCATCCTATCGTTTTTAAAGCCCACCACTTCCGCCGGAATCTGCCCGCCCGACTCCCCGCTGTAAATGCGGCAGATGTCGCCCACGGCAGCCCGGCCTCCGCTGGCCTCGATGGACATGCCCACGATATTCTCAATTTTCCCGGTGTGGCCAATGGTCTCAGCCTGCCGCACCTGCTTGATCGCGTCTTGAAACATATTCGCCACCTGCTACGGCCAGTCCCGCTGGGGCCGGCCGTCGGGCTCCGCGTTGGATAGCACGCCCCGCAGATTGTCCAGCTGGGTGGAAACGCTTACGTCTAAAATCTCGTCCGGCATTTCAATAATGCAGGTGCCGGACTCATCATCCGCCATGGGAATGACCCGCACCCGGTCGGACAGGCGGGACAGCGCCTCCGTCAGCTCGGGCACGGTGTTGGCCGAAGCCCTGGCGTCGCAGTCCGCGATGTAGACCTGCACCCACTCGCAGCGCCTTCGCTTGGCCGTGGCGGACTCGATCATGCGGATCAAAATGTCCCCGCTGCTCTTCAGGCTCACCCGAATTACCTTTTCCGCGATGGCCAAGGCCAGCTCCTTCAGGTCCTGCTTGCTGTCCTCCAAAAGCTGGTCCCGGGCCCGCGCCGCGTCCCGAAGGAAGGCCTGCACCTCCTTTAACTGGGCGGCGGCCTTTTCATTCAGTTCCGCTTGGGCCTCCATGCGGCCCTCGGCAACGCCCTGGGCATGGCCGACGTCATAGCCTTCCTTTTTCGCCTCTTCCCGCAGCTCGTCCAGTTCCCGCTCCAGCTCCTCCAGGGCCTTGGTCCGAAGGGCTTCCGCCTCGTCCCGGGCGTCCTGCAAAATGGCGCTGGCCTGAATCTGGGCAAAATCAATGGGCGTGGGCTCCGGCTCCTTTTCCGGCTCCGGCTCCGCCGGGCCTTCCTCGTCCGGCGGCGCTTCCGGCAGGAGGGCCTCCTCTTCAACCGGCTCCTCTACAGAAACAGCGAGGTCCTCCGCATCCGGAAACACATATTTGTTTGCGCTCACGTTGACAAAGCGCTTGAAAATGCCCGGCATGCAGACGACCTCCCTATATAGAATCTATCGATTGGAACGTGCGCTCCCGCGGCCTTCACGCCGCGGATCCCCCCGGCCGGCTTAGGCGATGATATCGTCCTTGCCGCCCTTGAGGATAATGATCTCGTTTTTGGCCTCCAGATCGCGGATGACCCCCACGATGCGCTGCTGGGCGTCGTCCACGTCCTTCATGCGCACATTGGTGGTAATCTCCAGGTCGTCCTTGATGGACTCGGCCATACGGGTGGACATGTTCTTGAAGAGCTTGTTGGCCAGCTCGCTGGTGGCGGACTTGAGGGCCAGCACCAGGTCGTGGGTATCGCAGTCCCGCACAAAGCGCTGCACGGAGCGGTCGTCCATGGTGAGGATGTCCTCGAACACGAACATGCGCTTGCGGATCTCGTCGGCCAGCACCGCGTCGTACATGGTAAGGCCGTCGAAGATGCTCTTCTCGCTGACCCGGTCCACGTTGTTCATCACATCGGCCACGAAGTCGATGCCGCCCACCTGGACGTTGCTGCTGCTGAAGATGTTGGCGAACTTGTTGGACATTTCCGCCTCGATGATCTTCACGGCCGTAGGCGAGGCGCTGTCCATCAGGGCGATGCGCTCCACCACCTTCACCTGGGTTTCCGGGTCCAGCTGGGCCACCACCGCCGCCGCCTTGTCGGGCTCCACGTAGGAGAGCACCAGGGCGATGGTCTGGGGCCGCTCGTTCTGCAAGGCGGTGAACAGGTCTTTCTCACCGGCCTTGTTCATAAAGGCAAACTCTCGATTTTTCAGAGACTTGGTAACTTTGTCCAAAAGGCTGGAGGCCGCCTGGGCCCCAAAGGCCTTTTCCAGCACGGTCTTGGCATACTCCAGGCCGCCCTCGGTCACGGCCTTGTTGGTCATGCACATCTGGTAGTACTCGTTGAGCACCGCCTCGGTGGAGTCCGCGTCCAAATAGCCCAGCTTGGCGACCTCCAGGGTGATCTGCTCCACATCCTCCGGCTCCATGTACTGGTAGAGGTGGGAGGCCTTATCCACGCCCAGGGACACGATGACCGCCGCCGCCTTTTGGGCTCCGCTCATGGTGTCGATCAGCGAGGGCTTGCCCAGGCCGGGCGCCTCCATCGCTTCGGGTTGGGCAGGGGCTTCGGGTTCGGGAGCGGGCTCGCCCTTTTTGGCCTTCTGGGTCTTCTCTTTCTTCTCGGTTTTCTCCTTGACCTTAGCCGCCATTGCCTTCTTCATCTCCCCTCAGCAGCGCCTTGATCATTTGCGCGGCGATTTCCGGATTGTTCTCCGCCATCTCACGCACAGACTTGCGCAGCTCCATGCTCCGCTCGGTATGCACATCCATAATGTCCGCCCCGGCGGGTTCGGGCGTTTCCTCCGCCTCCTCCTGTTCGTCCTCCGCAGGGCCTACCTCGGGCACAGGCTCCAAGGGCATCATCTGCCGGTTGTTCCGGTGGCGGCCCAGCAGAATGAATACCGTGAAGAGCACCATAAACAGGAACAGGCCAGCCAAAAGCGCCAGATAGACCCACAGGGGAATATCCGCGAAGGGGTTGACGATGGGATCGGTGACGGCCTGCTGGCCGTTCTCCGGCGGCCAGAAGGGCTGCACCAAAATGGAGACCTTCTCGTTCTGGTCCGCCTCGGGAATGCCCACCGCCCGGGCCACATGGGCCACCAGATCGTCGGGAATGGCGGTGTTGGGCACGGTATTGTTAATGCTTACCGCCACGCTGCGGTCCACGATGCGGGGTCCCGCCTGCTGCTGCTGCGTGATGGTCTTGTTGTTGTCATACTGCTTTTCGCCGCTGGACTTCAGGGCGTCCATGTCCCCGTTGGGCCTGGCCTGCTGCACATATGTATTAATATCCGAATTGGGGGCCTCGCCCACAGGGCCGCTGATGCCTTCCTCTCCGGCCGTCAGCTCTGTGTCCCACTTTTCATTGCCGATAAGGCCCGTGCCCTCTTCGTCATTGCCGATTCCGTTGGGCTTGGAATAGACGGTGGACTCGGAAACCGAAGAGCTCACGTCCACGCTCACGTCGGCGGAAACCGCCACATTCTCCTCCCCGAAAATGGGGATGAGGATGTTCAGCGCCTGCCGCTCCAGCTGCTTGCGGTACATCTCCTCATATTCCTGCTTCTGTTCCGCCAGAGAGCTGCCGTTGGGCGAGTTCACCCCGTCATAGGGATTGCCCAGGCTGTCGCTGATGGCCACCTCTTCCACGTCCAGCCCCTTCACCGAGTGGCTCACCGTGTTGCGGATGCACTCCACCAAGTTCTCGCTGAGAAGCTGTTCGTCCTTCATGGTGACCACCACGGTGGCCTTGGCCTCCAGGGCGTCGTCCTGGCCCAGCACATAGCGCCGGTCCTCCGAAGGCGTGATGCGCACCACCGCGTCCTTGACCCCGTCAAAATGGCGGATGAGGCCGCCCAGGCTGTCCTGCAGCTCGTACAGCACCAGCTGCGCCCGGTCCGACTCTGTGGACAAGGCGCTGATATTCTTCATGTAAAGAGAGTAGTCCGTTCCGGTCTTGGGGTAGCCCTGGGAGATCAGCTGCGCTTTCAGCTGGTCGCCCTTGCCCTTGGGAACCTGGATGGTGTCGGCGCCTTGAATTTTATAGTCCGTCAAGCCCTCGTCCCCCAGATAAGTCTGGATGGATCGAAGGTCCTCTGCGTTAAGGCCCGTGAAAAGCGCCTCGTACTCCGTGTTGGAGTTCAGCGACACCACCACGGCCACGGCTACCAGCACCGCCACCAGCACGGCGGCGGCGATGATCTTCACCGTTTTGCTCAGACCTCCCGCAAAGCCCTTTGCCTTTGACCAGATATCTTTTGCCTTGTCTTCCACTTATGTAACCTCCTCAGCCTGACCCGGGTTAAGACAGCCGGTTTACAGGCTGATCCGCATCAATTCGTTGTAGGCTTCCAGCGCCCGGTTGCGCAGCTGGGTCAAAAGGCTTACCGACATCTCGTACTTGCTGCCCGCCAGCATCAGCTGGGCCGGGTTGTCGAGCTGGCCTGTGGCGTCCAAATATTGAAGCTGGGTCTTCTCCGCGTCCGCTTCCTTCACCGCGTCCACGGCTGAGCGGAAGATCTGCTCAAATCCCCCCAGGGGGGCCTCCGCTTGGGGCCGCTCCGCGGCGCCGTCCAAGCCCTTTAAGGCCGAAAGCGGCGCAAGGGCGGTCAAAGGCGTGATGGGCGACATGGAATTTATCATAATCAGGCTACTTCCTTCCTTATATAAACGCTGAAATCAGGCCAAGCGCAGGATGCCCGAAAGCGCGCGCCGCCCTCTCTATTATAGTCTGTGGAATCAATTTTGGCAATACTTCACAGATAATTTCTTTCAAATTTCCCCGCCGGACCCTTTACCGGCCGCCCAGCTCCAGCCCGCGGGCAATGACGCTTTTCAGGGCGTTAAAGGCGGTCACGTTGGCCGAATAGGCCTGGGAAGCGGCCATGGCGTCGGTCAGCTCCTGAACCAGCGTGATGTTGGGCAGTTCCAGATAGCCCTCCTCGTTGGCGTCCGGATGGGTGGGGTCGTAGCTGATGGGGAACTCGGTGGGGTCCTCCATGATCTCCGTCACCCGCACGCCGCCGGCGTTCTCCCGGCCCCGGTTGGAAGCGGCCAAGGCGTTGGACATGGCGACGCGGAAGCCGTCCTGTCCGTTCTCCGCCTGAAAGACCACCATCTTCCGCCGGTAAGGGCCCTCGCCCCCTTCGGTCCGGGTGGTGTTCATATTGGTAATGTTTTCCGAAATCACGTCCAGGCGCAGCTGCTCGGCGGTGAGCCCGGAGCCGATGATGTTGATGGTGCTTAAAAATGCCATATGCCCTCCGTCCTTTCCAAAAACCTACCTGCCTCAGCCGCCGATGGCGGTGCGCAGGGCGTTCAGGTCGCTGTTCAGGCTCTGATACAGATACTGCATCTGATAAGAGTTGCGGATGACCTCCGTCATCTGCTCTGTGATGTTCACGCCGTTTTCGTCCCGGCGGGTAACTTCGTCAACGTCCCGCACGGACCAGCCGGCGCTCTCAATGGCCTCCCGCATGGCCTTCTTGGTGGCCTTGTTCCTGCCCGTGTCCGCCGCCTCCAGAGCCTCCTGGAAGCTCTCCTCAAACGTGACGAGCTTCGGCTTGTAGTTAGGGGTCTCCGCGTTGGCGATGTTGTCCAGCAGCGCCGCCTGCTTGGTCCACAAAAACTCCATGGAGCGCTCCATCATGCGCATGCTGTTGCTGGTAAGCCCTTCCATTGTGTTCACTCCTTTGTATGGTGAGCGCCGCCCGAAAGAGACGCATTTTATCAAAATGGGACTATATTATAGCATGTCTCGCGTTTTTTCGCAAGTCCTCTGGGGAATTTTCCAGGAAAACCCAAGCCCTTAGGGAATCCGGGCCCGGAACGACCGGCCTGTCTTTCCCTTTCATATATATAGCGGTTATGGGTGAAATATTTTCACATATTCTGTCACATTCCATTCGCGCCCGCCTCATACACCTGGGTGACCTCTCCCTCTTCCAGCCGGTACACCGCCATGCCGTCCCGCGCCACCAAGAAGGTGCCCACCGGCTCGTTGGTACTGGCCTCGGTCTCCCGGTATACGATGATCTTCATGCTGGGCAGTCCATAGACCGGTATGGCCTTTTCCGATGGGTAGAAATTATAGTCCTTCATGCTCTCCCCTTCCAACCCCAGGTCGCTGGGAGAAAGGGCCGAGAAGAAGTCCAGGGTTTCATCCACGGTCATCATATGCCGCTCCTCCGCCTTGCTTTCCTGGTTTTCCAGGGCGCTGGAGGCCTCGCTGCCGTTTACCGCCGGGTTGGAGCCTTCGGCCAAGGTCAGCGCCGAAGAGGAGGAGCCGTCCCCGCCTCCGCAGGCGCTCAGGCTTAGGGCCAGGCCCAGCGCCGCGCAGAGCGCGGCCAATCGAATACGTTTCATTCATACCACATCTTTCTTTATAGAAATAAGCGTTTTACTCGTTCCGAACCCGGATGGTCACTTGGTCGTTGGGCCGCAGCACCTGGCTGAACTGGCCTTCCGCTCCATTCACCTTCAGCTCCACGGGCCGGTCCAGCTTTTCAAAGTCCAGGCCGGAATGCTCCAGCAAATCCATCAGGAAGTAGCCGCCCCCTTCCTCCTTGGGCGGTAGCCGCAGAGGCTCGCCGTTGAGCACCACCTGCAGCCCCCCGAATGAGAGCTGCCCGGCCGCCCGTTCTTCCTGGGCACGGCTGGCGATTTTTTTCTCCACCGGTTCCGGCGCGGGTGCTGCCGCAGGGGCGGTGCTTTTAGATTTTTTCAAAGCTTCTGCCGGTTTCTCCGGTTCCACCAAAGCTTTCTCAAGGTTTGCCGGAGTTTCCTGCGCGGGAGATTCTACCTCAACGGGCGGCGCCGGCCGGGACGGGGCTTGGGCTGGTTTCGAAGCGCTTCCGCCGCTCCGTTCCACCGGCGGTTCTTCCGGCTGGACCGCTGCTTTGGCGCTGCGGGAAAGCTGGAGCGCCTCTGGCAAGGGGCGCGCCTTGACAGAAGGCTTTTCCGGAAAAGCCGCGCCCAGAGCTTCCACCTGGTCGCCCTGGCGGATGGCATAGTCCAGCCCTCGGGGCTCCCCATTCACCGTAACATTTCCCGGGAAATCCTTTCCAAGGCGCTGGCCCAGGGTCTGGGCGGCCGGCGTCCCCGCCCGGGCCGGGGTGAAGTCGATCCGGTCCCCGGCCTGGATCAAAGCGGTGAGCTCCGCCTCCTGGCCGTTGACCCGCATCCGGGCGTCCGTGCCGGGCATGCCCCGCAGGAACTCCCGCCGCCCGTTCAAGGTATAGGACAGATTGGCGCCGGTACGGCCCATCATGTCCCCATAGTGGAAGCCGTTCATCAGCAGCACGTCCCGCAGGCACAGGCTCCCGTTCCGGAAGAGCTTGGCCGGATAGCCGTTGAGGGTCACCATGTAGCTGTCGTTGATCATGCCCAGGGCCGCCGAAGCCCCAATGCCCAGGGGCGTGGCGTATTCCGGGTCGTTCAGGGAAAACTCATTGGAAAAGGCGCTCTGCTCGAAGTGGTTTCCTGCCAGGGCCACCCGGGCCTCGCTCATGTCCAGGGCTCCGGCCACCAGCTGGGCCAGCCCCTGCAGCTTGCTGCCGCCTCCCGCCAAAAACACCGCCGAGGGCGGGCCCCCGTTGAGGTCCAAAACGCGTTCGGCGATCTCCTTTGCCAGCCGTTGCGCAGCGGGCTGGAGGAGTTCCCCCAAGCTCTCGCTGCCGATCTCATGCTTCATGCCCAAAATGTCCAGATATGGGATGGGTTCCACTGCGTTCAGATTCATTTTCAGCCGTTCGGCGGTGGGGAAATCCACCAAGAGGCTGCGCATGAGCAGCTCCGTGATCTCGTCCCCCGCCACGGTGGCCATGGTATAACCTACCACGCTGCCTTCCCGGCACACGGCGATGTCCGAGGTGCCCGCGCCCACGTCCACCAGCACCAGGTTCAGCAGCCGGATTCCCTCCGGAATGGCCGCGTTCAAAGCCGCGATGGGCTCCAAGGTCAGGCTGGACACCTCCAGCCCCAGCCGGGCCGTCACGGCATAGAGGCTCTCCACCACGCCGCTGGGCAGGAAGGTCGCCACCACATCGGCCTGGAACACTTTCCCCCGGTGGTCCAGCAGGTTGGTCATGGGGTAGCCGTCCACCACATACTGGCGGGCCGTGTAGCCCACCATGTAAAACCGGCCTTGGCCCGCGTTTTCCCCAGCCAGCTGCCGTTCCGCCTCGGACACGGCCCCGGCCTCCAGCTGCCCGATCAGGTCCTCGCCCGCCTGCCGGAGGCTGTCAAACTCCAGCGTAAACTGGGCGCTCTGGGACTTAAGCGCCCGGCCCGCCGCAGCCACGCAGACCCGGCGCAGCCGGACCTGGGCCTTTTCCTCCAGCCGCCCGATCACCCGGCGGGCCACTTCCGCCACCCGCTCGATCTCGACGATCTGCCCGTCCAGCATGGCGCGGCGGCCGTGCTCCTCCTTCTCGATGGCGCTCACATGAAAGCGGCCCTCCTCCGCCCGGCCCAGCATGCCGATGATGCTCCGGGTCCCGATATCCAACGCGAATATGACGTCCGGCTCCTGTTCTTTTCGGATCTCTGGCAAGGGGATCACCTCGTTCCTTTCTCCTGGATTTTGCCGGCAACCCGGCCCTTCCTCTACCACCGAAAACCGGACGGCCCAGATACTTCAGGCCGCCCGGCTCAGTGCTTCTCTATTTTACGCTATGCTCCGGCGGCTTTTCCCAATCAATACTTGTCGTAGGAAGAACCGGTGAAGCTGTCGTCCGAACGGGACTCGCTGACCCGCGCAGGGGCGCTGGACATGGTTCCGGAATAATCCCGCAGACGGAACTTGCTCATAAGCTGATCCATAATCTGCGCCTGAGAGGACAGCTGCTCGCTGGCGGCCGCGCTCTCTTCGCTTGTGGCAGAGTTGCTCTGCACCACGGCGGAAATCTGGCTGATGCCCTCGCGGATCTGCTCGATGGACTCGGCCTGGTGCTCGCTGGCGTCGGCCACATCGCCCATCTTGGCCACGGCGCCGTTCACCATGCCCACGGTCTTATCCAGGGACTCGGATACGTCGGACACATAAGCGCTGCCCTTCTGCACCGCGTCGATGGCGTGCTCAATGCGCTCCTTGGTAGCCCGGGAAGCCTCGTCGGACTTGGAGGCCAGAGAGCGCACCTCATCGGCCACAACCGCGAAGCCCCGTCCGGCGGTACCGGCCCGAGCCGCCTCCACGGCGGCGTTCAGGGCCAGAATGTTGGTCTGGAAGGCAATGGTGGAAATGGTATCGATAATCGTGGCAACCTCTTCGGCGGCCGCCTTGATGTCGTTCATCGCGCCCACGGTGCTCTGCATCAGGTCGCTGCACACGGTGATCTGCGCGCTGGCGTCATTGGAGAGCTGGCTGGAATCCCGGGCCAGGGTAACGCCTTCCTCCGCGCCCTGGGCGATCTCGGTAATGGTGGCGGAAAGCTCTTCCACGGCGCTGGCCTGTTCGGTCGCGCCCTGGGCCAAGGTCTGGGCGCTGTTGGATACCTGGTCCGCGCCGGAGGAAACCTGGTCGGAGGAGGACTGAATCTGGCTCAAGGTCTCGCTCAGATTGCGGTTAATGCCTCGGATGGACACCAGAAGCTGGCTCAAAGCGCCTACATACTGGGCTTCGGCCTGGGTGCGCACATCAAAGTTGCCTCCGGCCATGGCGTCCAGCATCATGTTCATGTCGGCGATGACGTCGCTGAGCACGCCCTGGCTGGTGCGCAGGGCGGCGCACATCTCGCCCAGCTCGTTGTTGCTCTCATACTCCACGGGAATGTCCAGTTCGCCCTTGCTGTAGCCCACCAGAGCGGTGCGCACCTGCTCCACGGGAACCGTAATGCTGCGGATGATGCGCAGCTCCAGCACCAGCACCAGAATGGTGGCCAGCACCAAGACGGCAATGATGGAGACGATGGAAACCGTCACCATATTAGCCTGCTGCTTGATGGTATTGTCCTGATCCGCCATAATTTCCGTCTGTAGCTTGGAAGCGGTGTCGTCTACCAAAGAAAGAGCGGGCGTACACTCCTCCTGCAACTGACGGATGGCCTCCGTCAGGTTGCCCGCCGTGGCATTTGCCAGAATATCCGGTACCACCGTTCCCCAAACCTGCACGGCAGATATGTACTCATTTACAAGCGCCTCATCTTCCAAGGTATGCAGCGTCCGAAGCTCGGGGATATCCTTTTCCAGCTCGCCCAGCTTCTCGCTCACAATGCCGGAAGCAGTGGCCACATAATCGGAAGTGGGGTCCAAGGCTACGTCCCGCAAGGCGCGGGCGGCCATATTCGCATTAAGGCGGCAGGTTCTCACCAGCGCGCTGGCGCGCACATTGGTGTCGATAATTTTTTGGTAGCTGGCCGACTGGATGTTCATTACCACCAGCGAGGTGATAACGATAGCCAGGCTCACCAGAATCGTGACCGAGAACCCCATAATGAGGCTCATCTTGATTTTCATGTTTTTGAGCATGACTGCTCCTCCTTCTTTCCTTAGTTCATTTAATTTTCCGGGCGCGGGGGGCAGCGAGGTTTGCCTGCCGCCTGCTGTTTCCCACAAAAGCCGGCTGTCAACCTGCCAAACCCTAAAGAAGGCCCGTGGACCTCCTTTTCTCGATTAAGCTATTGCCGGCCAAACGGTATCAAGCAGCGCATGCAATCACGTTAATCTTCACCCTGGCGGTCCTGACCTCACTATTATAATCCCCAAGCCCCGGAATGTCAACATCATTTCTGCATCTGGAAGTAAAATGATTTTACAACGCCCGGATTCCCTTGGTTATTTTCGCCAGGGCAGGGCTTTTCTGGGGCTGCGGCTACACGATGTCTCCGAACCGGCCCTTCTTCACGTCGCCAACCAGCCGGCCGTCCACCAGGGTGACCACCCGCCTGCGCATGATGTTTACGAACTGCTTGGCATGGGTGGCCATCAGCACCGTGGTGCCCCGCCGGTTCATTTCATCCAGCAGGTGCATCACGTCCCAAATGCTGTCGTCGTCCATGCGGTCCGTCATCTTGTCGATGATCAGAATGGGCGGGCTGTATAGAATGGCCTTGGCCAGCTCGATCTTCCGGCACTCCGAGGCGTTGAAAGCCGCGGGGTACTCGTCCTCGCTGCCGGCCATGCCCACCAGGCCCAGGGCCTTGCTGATCAGGGGTCCGTCCGTCAGGGCGCCGCCCATCTTGCCAAAGCGGCCCGGCGGGCAAAGGTTCTCGAATATGGTGGCGGTCCGGTTCAAGGCGGGCTCCTGGGGGACCTTGCCAAAGATGTAGGGCAGCTTTTTCTCCTGGCGGCGGCTGAGCTTGGCCAGGTTCACCTGGTCCAGGTACACCGCCCCCGCGTCCGGCTGCAGCGCCCCGGAGATCAGGTTCAGCAGCGTGCTGCTCCCCGCCCCCCGGCTTCCCACCAAAAAGACGAACTCCCCCTGCTCCACTTCCAGGCTCACGCCCGAAAGGGTCTCGTACCGCTTTTGGCTTTTCTTGGGCCCTTTGAAAATTTTTGAAACGCGATCCAGACGGATGGTTGGCATAACGCAGCATTCCTTTCCGTGCTTTACAAAATCCCTTTGCTTTGCTATAATAGGGTGGAAAACCGCCACGATTCCGGTCAATTTGGCGGCGGAGGCTGATTTGAAACAGACAGATCCCCATTGGGTGCAGGAAAACGGCGGCGGAAGCCGCCCCGTCCGGCGGAACCGGCCCATCGCTTTGGCGCTGGTCCTGGCCATGCTCTGCGTGGGCGGCATGGAACTGGCCTTTTGCGGCCTGTTTTCCCCAGCGCTCTATCATAAGATTACCGATCCCGTAGTCCGGCCGGCCGTGCGGGCGCTTCACGCCCTACGGGACGCAGCGGCCCGCCAAAAGCAGGCCCTCGAGGACGAGATCGTCCAATGGACCGCCCTGCGCCTGCGGGACGCTCTGGCCGCGCAGATCGCCCTGGGGGCCCGGACCTACCTCCAGCCCCAGCCCGTGCTGCAGCCGGAGCTGCCCCAGAACGCCTTCATGCCCGTTCCCGTGGACATGCCGGACCCTGCCGGGGACGCCGTCACCCGGTTTTTGGAGGAGGACGGGCGGACCTACCTGACCGGCGGCTCCATCCGGCTGGTGTATTTCAACCAGGGGGACGAGGCCTGGCGGGACAAACCCTTCGGCGGGGACCCCATCGGCCCCTACGGCTGCGGGCCCACGGCCATGGCCATGGTGCTCTCCAGCCTGACGGACCAGCTCATGGACCCGGCCCAAACGGCCGCGTGGGCGGCGGAGCAAGGCTATTGGTGCCCAGGCAGCGGCTCCTATCCCTCCATTGTGGAGGGGACCGCCAAGGCGTTCAACCTGACATGCAGCCTGGCCAAGGACAGCTCCGCCGACGGCCTGCGGCGGCATGTGAGCGGCCCCGGCCTGGCCGTGGCGCTGGTGGGGCCCGGGCATTTTACCACCAGCGGGCATTTTATCATCATCCACGGCGCCACGCTCAGCGGCGACGTGCTGGTGGCTGACCCCAACAGCCGGGAAAACAGCCTGGCCGCCTGGGACCCCCAGATCATTCTGGACGAGGCCGCCGCCAGCGACGGGGACGGGGTCCGGCTCTGGTTCTTCACCAAGAAGTATGAGCTCTAATGGTTATTACGCTAAGACGTCTATTAGCAGGGACATTCGCGGTCCAGGCGCGTCGACCTTCGCTACGCGAAGTCGCGGCACCTGGCAGAGCGCGAGACAGAGTCTCGCGGCCTTGCCGTAGGGCGTGGCATTGGCGCCCGGAGGCCATACATCACACAAAGAGCCGTAGGCTTCCTTCGGGATATAGTCCCGGCCCCCAGCATTCCTACCATCATTGGCCGAGTAATAATTATACCACGCCCCCATCCCCCCGCAAGGTTCCCCATAACCGCAAAAAGGCCGCCTGGCTTGCACCTGGCGGCCTTTTTCCTGTTTCATGCCTCTGCGGTCGGGCCTACCTGTATTTGGCGTAGAAAGAGCGGGTCCCATCCACCCGGGTGCTGACGCGCCGGTCCAGCTCCATGCAGCGGCGGAGAAGCCGCCGGTTCTGGGAGACCTGCGCGCACAGGCGCTCTTCCCCCGGTTCCTCCGCGGACGCGCCCTCCAGCAGCTCCCGGCCCCGGATGGCGTCGTCCTCGGGCAGCTCCAAAAGCCTGGCCCGCAGGTACTGGTCGATCTCTTGGAGCTGGCAGGCCGGCTCCTCCCGCATGTTCAGCAGCATCCGCACCGAAACCTCGTCCCGGCGGTCCACCGCCTCGCCCAGCTGGATGGTTATATCCTCAAACTCGATCAGCTTGACGTACAGATGTCTCTCTTTGAGAAACAGTTCGTCCAGGATCTCGTGGTCCAACGCTTCGCCGCCTCCTTCAGCCCGAACCGGCCGGGGCCTTTTTTTCGGCCTTCTCCGCCCGTTCGGCTTCCTCGGCCACGTTTTTCTCCGCAATGCGGAAGCTTTCCCGCAGCTCGTTTACCATGGGCCGGAGATGGTCCAGCACCTGCTTGTTCCGGCCGATCTTCACCCGGGCCAGCTGGTAGCCGAAATAGTCGTACAGCCTGTGCAGCTCCCGGCTGATGGGATACTGGTCGTCCAGGGTGTCGTCCAGATATTGAATGATGCTCTGGCTCTTGTCCGCCGCGGCTTCCATCAGCTCGTAGTTCTTCTGGCCCAGAGCCAAATCGCACCGCATCAGGTTTTTGACCAGCTCATCGAACAGCAGCAGGAGCAGCTCGTTCGGAGTCATGGTGCTGATGGACTGCTCCTTATACTGCTGGATTGTATTGTGTTCCATAACTGCCTCTTTCGCGGTTAATGCTTACATGCCCCCGGACAGGCCCGCCAGCATGGAGCTCTGGGAGTTCATCTGGCTGATGAGCATTTCCAGGCGGGTGAACTGGTTGGTGTAGAAATCCACCCGGTCGCTCATGCGGGACTGCCACTTTTCCACCTGCTCCTGCAGGCTGTTGATCTGGTCGTTGAGCTGGTTGTTGTTCAGCGAGTAGGAGGAGAGGGTGGAACCCGCCTTGTTCACCAAGATGCCGGGGCTGCCGATGGAGGTGCCGGCATACTGCTGCAAGGTGGAGCGCAGGTTGGTCATCAGCCCGTCGCTGTCCGCGCCGCCGGAGACCGTCTTGGTAAACACGTCCTTCACCTTGTCTGGGTCGCTCTCCAGCGCGCTGCGCAGGGCGTCCTCGTCCAGGCTGATGGTGGTCAGCCGGTCCTCATAGTTGATGTTCAGCCCGATGGACCGCATGGCCGCGCCGTTGGCGCCGCCCTGAATGGCGGAGGTGAGCTTGCTGTACAGCATGGACAGGTCGCCGTCCGCATAGAGCAGGCCGGTCTTGGCCTTATCCTCATAGGCCTTGATGGCGCTCTCGCTCATGTCCTTCTGGTCGTCGTCGCTCAGGGGCTGGTATTCCTCCTTCTTGGTGTTCTTCAAGGGCTCGGTGGTATAGGCGCTGTGCAGGGCCGTGACCATCTCGTTATAGTCCTTCACAAAGCTCTTGATGGCGTCCACAATCTTGTCCGTGTCCGTGTTAGTCTGGAAGGTGACAGCCTCGGCGGAGACGTCCTCGGTGCCATCCGCGTTATAGCCAAAGGCACCCTTCAAGGTCACCTTGTAGCCATCCAAATCCACCTCATTGGAAGAGCGGACCAAGTCCATGGTCTTGCCGTTTACAGTTACCTGGAACTCCGCGTCCTGGCCCTTCTGGAAGGTGACCTTACTGGCGTCCGCGCCCGTGACGTTTCCATCCGCGTCAATGGACACATCGCCAAACAGGGCCTTGCCCAGGTCTCCCTCAATTGTAATCTGGGAGTCCACGCCGGTCTCCTTGGCGGTGATGGAGAACTGGCCGGTCAGGGAGGAGTACTTCATGTCCACGCCGGCATTGGAAGAGTTGACCTTATCCATCATATTCTGGATGGTATCATCCTTGCTCAACTCAATTTCCTGGCCGTTGATGGTCAGGGTGGCTACCTGCATGGCCTCGGCGGGGTCGTCCACCTCTTCGCCCTTGGCGTTCAGGTACTTGCCGGCAATTACATTGCCATCCTCGTCCACCGCCTGCTTGGGCTGGAACTTATCCGCGCCCAGAACGCGCTCCAGGGTCCAGCCGTTCTGCAGCACGTTGCTGTAGCCGCCCACGCCCAGGCCCAGGGACTCGTTGACCGCCTCGTTGCCGCCCACCTTTAAGACGGAGCCCTCTTTCAGCGAGTCGAACTTCAAAGAGCCGTCCGCATTGGCCTCCACGGAGACCTTGCCGCTGCCAAAGGCCTCGTCGATCTTGCCCTGCAGGCCCTCGGCCAGCTTCTTGCTCTTCTCCTCCGCGGAGAGCGCCATGAAATCATCGTCAATGATATCGCCCAGCTTGACGCTTCTGGTCTTGCCGTCCAGGGTCACGTTGATGCTCTGGTCCTTCAAGTAGTCCGCCCGGTCCACGCTGTTGACCAGCTGGAACTCGTCCGTCCCATCGCCGATGCGTCTGGAATCCAGATTATAGGTGGTTTTGCCCTCTGCGTCCGTTGACCCGAAGAGCTCCTTCAGGCCGCCGCTGGCGCCGTCAATCCGCAGGCCGTTGGAGGCGCCCTTTTCCCGCAGGGAAATGACGCCGTCCATCACCACCGCCTCGATCTTGTCGCTGGCCGCGCTGGAGCCGATCTTCTGATTGCTCAGCTGCTCGTTGATGGCCGCGGCCATCTCGTCCGCGTCCTTAAAAACCTGGTCCTCGGTAAAGCGGATGCTCAGACGGGTCGCCTTACTGGAATCCGCCATGCCGCCCACCAAAAGGGTCATGGAGCCGCTCACATTGCTGATCTCAATGGGCTTATCCCACTCGATCTGGGAGGTGGAGGCGCCCTTGGCGGCCAAATCCTTGGCGTCCACCGCGTAAGAGGCCGCCTGGGCCAGCTGCTTGATGCGGTCGATCTGCACATTGCTGGTGCCCTTGCCCGACACGCTCACCTTGGAGGCGTTGGCCCCGTTGGCCACGGTGCTGACCGCCTTGCTGAAGAAGGAGGAGCTCAGCAGATTGGTGCTGCTGGTGTAAGAGGCGTATTTGTTCAGGATGTTGTTCATCTGGCTGATCAGGCTGCGGTAGGCGTCCTGCTTCCACTGCAGCTTGGTCATCTGCTTTTGCAGGTTGGTGATCTTCGTCTTATAGCCAGAGACGCTGTTCTCGATCATGGCCTCGGTATCCATGCCGCTGGCCAGGCCGCTTATCACGTTCCTGTTGCCATACAAACTGCTGGTGCTGCTGGTGCTGTTCATTAAACTTGTGATAGAAGCCATTGCATTCACTCCTTTTTTGTGATACCATAGGACTAGAGGGCCGTGCCGGCTGTTCTAAGCGCCCCCTCTCGGAAAAAAACTTTGCCTCTTCCCGAGAAATCACGCGAAAACGCTTAACTCTTCACCTATTTATATCGACATTACAAATAGAAAGATAAGGGCTTGACGCAAAATTTTGCCGGCGGGCAGATTATAAACTTTAGGAAAGGACCGGTACCGGGCCCGGCTTTGCCCGTACCGCACGGTGATTCGCTTATGGAAAAGATCATTGCCGTAACCAACCAGAAAGGCGGCGTGGGAAAAACCACCACCTCCCTCTCCCTCATCAACGCCCTGCACATGCGGGGCTTCCGGGTGCTGGGCGTTGACCTGGACCCCCAAGGCAGCCTGGGCTTTTCCGCGGGGCTGGATATTGAAAACAGCGAGACCGTATACGAGGTGCTCAAGGGCGCCTCCCGCATCGAGGACGTCATCGTTGCCACGGACCTGGGCGACATGCTGCCCTCCAACATCCTGCTCTCCACCGCCGAGCTGGAGTTCAACGCCCCCGGCCGGGAGTATCTCCTTAAAAACGAGCTCTCCAAGGTGGAGCGCCACTACGACTATATCATCATCGACACCCCGCCGGCCCTCAACGTGCTTACCATCAACGCCTACGTGGCCTCCGGCGCGCTGATCATTCCCATGGCCCCGGAAATTCTCAGCCTGCTGGGCATCTCCCAGATTCGCGACACCATCAATACCGTGCGCAAGTACTACAACCCGGACCTGCGCGTTTTGGGCATTTTGCTGAATAAATTCAACGCGCGCCTGACCCTGAACCGGGAGGTCCTGGAGCTTTCCGGCGAGATCGCCCAGCGCCTGGACACCCGGGTGCTGGAAACCAAGATCCGCACCAGCGTGGTGGTGGCCGAGGCCCCCGCCCACGGGGAAAGCGTGCTCTCCTACGCGCCCAGCTCCAACCCGTCCCAGGACTTCCAGGCCCTTCTGGACGAGCTGCTGGCCATGCGCTAGCCTGGGCGGCGCCTGCCGGTTCCATATTTTATGAAAGGATCGTGGTCAATGTATGGCTAACAAATCCAACAACAAAAATTCCAAATCCAACAAAACCGCCCATGTGCTCAACCTCCTGGCCGGCGACTCCCACGAGTCCGCCGCCAAGCGCCAGAGCCATGCGCAGTCCGCCGGAGCCCCGGCCCCCACCGCCGCGGAAAACGAGGCCGTGGCCGAGTCCATCCGTAGCGCGCTGGAAGAGGACCTGCTGGCCGAGCTGGGTCCCGAGCCCGCCCAGGCCCCCCCGCCCGCTCCGGAGGAAGACTTTCAGCCCTTCCAGCCCCCCGTGGCAGAGCCCGCGCCGGAGCCCCAGCCGGCCCCTGTAGAGGCCCCGCCCGCTCCCGAGCCGGAGCCTGAGCCCGCGCCGGCGGAGGCCCCGGCCCCCCAGCCGGAACCCCAGCCCGCCGCGGAGCCGGAGCCCCAGCCAGGGCCTGAGAAGCATGACCGGACGGAGGGCGTCACCTACCTAAACGTCATGCAGGCTCTGGTAGAGGACCGGGTAGACAAACTCATGGAGCGCTTCCACATGTGTACCTGCCCGCGCTGCCGCACGGACGTGGTGGCCCTCACCCTTTCCAGCCTTCCGGCCAAATACATTGTGGTGCCCGAAAGCGAGGGCATCCCGATGCTTTCTGTGTACGAAGGCCGCTATGAGGCCGCTGTCACCGCCCAGCTGATGTGGGCCTGCCAGAAGGTCTCCGCCCACCCCCGGCACGCCGCCAACAGCGATGGCTCCATGCGTTTGGGCGCGCCCCGCAAGTCCGATGGTTAAGCTCCTGCCGCCCCCGGTTTTCGGGGGCTTTTTTATGCCAACAATAAAAGACGCGGAACAATCCGCGTCTTTTTGTCAGTTTCCGCTGGGCTCCCCGTGGGGCAGGTCCTTGGCCAGCATGGAGAAAGCCGCAAGCAACTCCTGAGGCAGGCTTTCTTCGTTAGCGGCGTCCCGGTTGGCGCTCATGGCGTAAATCAGTTCGCTGCGCAGCACGGGCACCTCCTTGGGGGCGTCAATGGCAATTTGCACTTCCTTATCTTTGGTGGCAATGATTGTGATCTTCACATCCTCCCCAATCAGGAAGGACTGGCCCATACGGCGGCGAAGGATCAGCAAGGTTTAGCCCCCTCTCCTTCAAACTCCGACAACATGTGGCGCATGCCGTACTCGTCCCCGTCCAGAATCACCTGCATGCAGCGCCGGGTGTCAATGTTCACCACCACGGGGCATTTTAGGTTTACTGTGCTGGCCGCTACAGGATTTTTCACCACACAGAGCACATAATAGCATAGCTCCGTGCTCTCTTTCACCCCCAAATATTCCAGCTCTTCCGGCTGAAGCACCGGGGTGTAAGCGCCATCCAGGGCGAAGGGGTTCATGGCCACAAAAGCCAGCTGAGGCGTTTTTAGGCTTTGCAGGCAGAGCAGCGTCCCGTTGCTGCCAGAAAAGGGCAACAGCAGAAACTCCAGCTCATCTTCAAAAGCGAAAAGACCCTTGGGAAAGTGGAGCACATCATCCCCATCGTACTCGATCTCTCCAAAATACTTGGTTAAAAGCTTCAAAAAGGCTCCTCCCGGCGTTAGGCCTTAACGTCTACCGGCTGGTAGTTGGGGTCGGCCGAAGGCGGAACATAAACCGCGCCGCCAATGTACTTAATGATAACCTCCGGGCGCTGCGTCATGGTGAACTCAATGTCCCCCGGCGTAAACTCAAAGCCCACGCCGCTGGTCTTCCAATCGAAATTCATCTTATCCATCTCATAGCGGATCTGCATCTGCCCCGGCTCCCAGTCCAGGTTAATGCCAGCCTCCGGCAGGAATCCCAGGCCGAAGTCACTTACGTCCCGGCCCATTTGGGCGTCCTGGGTCTCTTTGGCAAACTGGCTGATAAACTCCTGCCCCAGCTGGCCGTCCATGACGATCTGGCCCCGCTGGGCATAGGTGGCCGTGGCCGAATAGGCGGCCTGCTTGCCCCGCTGGGCGGCCTGGTCCACGCTCTGCATGGTGGTGGGCCGCACCGTGCTTCTGGCCTGGAAGGAATCCACCTTCAATTGGATGGGCCGGCTCTTAATATTCAGGCCGCCCTTCTCCCTGGAGATCTCCATCTCCGCGGTGCCCCTGGAGTACAGGAGCTGCGCGTGAGTGGTTTTCATTTCGATCTCGATTGGTACCGTAGTGATCTCAATTAACGGGCCCAATGATAATCCCCCTCTTTCAGAAAAATCAGTTCATATAATCGATAAGCGACTGGGACAGCAGGTTGGTGCCGATGCGCAGGGCCGCGTTATAAGAATACTGGGCCCACATCAAGGTGGTAATGGCATCGACAGGGTCAATGTCCTCCATGTCGACTATCTGTTCGTTCAAGGTGTCGTCCAAGCCCTCAAGGCGGGTCTGGTTGGTCTTGACAAAGGCGGCCTGGGTGTCCAGGGAGACGTAGCGCTCGTGCAGCTGGTTGAGGCCCTCCTGGAGCTTGTGCTCCAAGGCCTCGATACGGGCGGGATCATTGACCGGATCGGCCAGCGCGCCGCTGTCCGGGTCGGCCTTAGACCAAATGCTGCCCAGCTCGTTGAACACGGAAATCAGATTGTTGGGCACATCCTTCACAACCTTCTGGTTGCCAGCCTTGTCCGTATAGGTATAGTCCGACTTGCCATAGCCCAGGATGTCCAGGCCGGTGATGGCTGTATTAAAGGCGCTGGAACTGATCAGCTGGCCGTTGTTGTCCTCGGCCATACCCATGCCCAGGTCCACATAGGTGGTCTCCTTCAAGGTCGCCTCCAGCTCGGGGGTAACTTCGTCCACCGGCATGCCCCGGTAGAGCAGAATCCGGTCCCCGTTGGCGTCCTTGCCCCAGCTGAAAGGCACCGTGTCGCCGTCCGCGCCGGAGAAGATGAACCTCTCGCCAAACTTGGCGTTCAGGGTCTGCACAGCCGAGTCCGCCGCGCCCAAAATCACATCGCCCAAAGCGGTACGCCCTGCGCCCAAAGTGCCGTTCTGGGCCAACAGGTCCGAATATTTCACCTTGCCGTTGCCCAGGTCCTGGTACACGTTCTCCATGCACTTCCAGGCCTGCTGGAACTTGTGGGTCACATACTTGCTGTTGGTAATCTGGGTCTCGGTGTTCCAGCGCTCCCGCCGGAGCTGGAAAGCCTGGCTGGCCTTGGCCGGGCTCTCGGCGTAGGAGTTGAAGTTGCGCTGGGTGGTCACCTTCTCGCTGATCTGCCCCAGCTTCTTATAGGAGCTCATCAGGTTGGACTTGTAGCTCATCATCATGCCGTTGGTGGTCACGCGCCTTACCATGCTGCCTCACTTCTTTCTATGATAAAAGTATGGTTCTATCTGCTTTATTGTGCCATTACCCCATATCAGCGCCCGGCAATGCCGGTGCCGTTGATCAATTTATCCAGCAGCTCGTCCAGAGTGGTCATAAGGCGGCAAGCGGCCGAGTAGGACTTTTGATACTGCATCAAGTTCATGGCCTCGTCGTTGAGGTCCACGCCGGAAACCGAGTCCCGGCTCACGGCCAGGTCCTGGGCGGCCGCGTTATAGTTATCCAGCTTCTCCGCCGTGGACTTGCCATCCTCGGCCAGCACCTCGTTGACATAGGTGAGCATGCCGTGGAAGCTGCCCTTATAATAGGCCCCCGGCTTATAGAGAACGCCGTCCACCAGGTCGGCCATATCGTCCGCCCGGTACTCATAGTCGCTCTGCATGGCGGTGATCAGGTGGGCGATGTTGCTGTTGGCGGAGCTCAAGGGGCCCCACTGGCTGTTGGGATCATCCGGGTCCAGCTGCTTCATCTCCGACTCTTTCTTCGTCTGGAGGATGCTGACCTCCCGGTGGGCCCATTTATTGGAAATGCAGATATTCGCGGCGGTGATGTTGTTGGGATCGTCCCCGTCCGCCACGCTGCTGAACAGGGGGCCGGACTGGGCCACGTAGTCTTTGTATTTGTCCTGGACCACGGGCGGGTCCGTCACCGGCTGCTCATAAACCCAGTTCTCGTCCGGGTTCGCCGGGTCAAAGGTATTGGCGTCGTTAAAGACCTTGGCGAACTGCCGGGCCAGGGCGTCCAGGGCTTTCTGGTAATAGGGAATGCCCCGCTTGGTGGAGGCCTTGGGGTCGCCGCTGCCATCGTTTACACCACCCACGGTAACGCCGTTGACCTCCGCCTCGGTGGAGAACTCGCCGTTGCGGGTCAGCATCTCCCGCAGGGCCTGGATGGAGCCGCTCTTCAGATCCAGCTCCTTCAAGTCCACCGGCGTGGAGCCGTTGCGGCCCGCCCCGATGATCTCGCCCCGCACATCCTCCAAAGCGGAAATGTGCAGCTTGTAGGCCGGGTCGTCGATCAGAACCGGGTCCGCGCCCGCGGGAAGCTTATTCCCGTCTTCATCCACCAGGTCGCCGTCCTTATCCGTCTTGGGCACCTGCTGGAAGGAGACGTTCGCCCCGAATACCCCGTCCACCAGCACCGCGTCCGTGCGGCCGGAAAGGGTGATGGTCAGCTTTTCCACGTACATGCCGCAGCCAATGGGCTCGTCGGAATACTTTACGTCGATGTCCACCAGCTGGGCCAGCTCGTCGATGAGCTTGTTCCGCTCGTCCCGCAGCTCCAGAGCCTGGCTGCCCCGCTCGCCGATGAGCCCTTCCTTGCGCTCGGCCTCGCTCATGGCGCCGTTGGCGATTTCCGCTTTCTTAATGGACTCGTTGAGCTCCCGGATGCCGTGCAGGATGTTGTTCATCCGGGAGATCTTCTCCCGCAGGTTCTTCTCCGTGGTGGCCTGCAGCTTTTCCAGCTGCCCGGCATATTCGTTGAACCAGCCCACCAGGGACTTGGCGGACTCCCGCACGGCCGCGTCAAATTCCGCAGTGCCGGCGTGCTCGGTGTTCATGTTCTGCAGCTGCTCCAAAAGGTCGCTCAGGCCGGCCTCGATTACGCCGTTGTCCTCGTTGCCCTTGCCCACCTCGTCGAAAATCATGGCCAGGTCCTCTAAAACGGACAGCTTGCCGTCATAATAGTACACGTTGGAGACCTCGTTGCGGTAGCGGATATCCAAATAGGGGTCCCGCAGCTGGGAGACCCCGGTGGTCAAGGCGCCGCTGCCCACCCGCACGTCAAACTGGGAGGCATAGCGGTCCGCGCCCCCCACATAAAGGGACTTCTGCTCCAGCCTCTGGCGGGTGTAGCCAGGCGTATTGATATTGGAAATGTTGTTGCCCGTCACTTCCAGGGCCTTCTGGGAGGCCATAATGCCCAGGCGGGCCATTGTAAAGCCGCTGAACGTAGATATGGTGCTCATGGGTTCGATCATCTGCCTTTCCCGCGCTCCGTCCATGGGAGGGGCGCGTCTCGAAAATTGCGCTGCATCCTGCCTTTGCGCCGCCGGGAGGCCGGCCTTCGGCCAACCCGCCGGTTCCGGAGCATGTGGTAAAAGCCCTTTCGCCTGCCGCTATGCCCGGAAATCCGTGCGCATACGGGGTGGCGGGGCCGCTTCTCCGGCCTGCGCCTGGGTTCGTCCCCCCTCGGGCATCATCTGGTCAATGTCGTGGAGCACGCACTCCATGGCGGTCAGCGCGGCGTTGGCGGCGCTGACGTACTCCTCGTACCGGTCCATGGCCCTTTCCGCCGCCCGGGAAGCCGCGGCCTGCAGCTCCTCGGGGTAGTGCTCCGCCAGCCGGGACAGGGGTTCGCCGGGAATCCCCAATGCCTCCAGCATCTTCTCCCTCTTTTGGTCCATGCCCCGCAGAGTCATGCTGTAGGCCTGCTCCTGCTTCATGCACTGGTCCAGCTCCACCAGGCCGCCCGCCCGGGCGGCCGCGGTCTTCGCGCGGGCCGTTTCCCGCATGCGCTCCAGCAGCTGGGCCAACTCCTCCAAATAATCCAGGAACTCCTGATAAACCGGCTCCAAGCTTAGACCTCCCCCAAGAGCAGCAGCTTCTTCGCGATGCTCTCGGCGCTGATCTGGTACTCCCCGCTCTGCACCTGCTCCCGCAGGGCGGCCAGGGCGCCCGTGGTGGTGGCGGTGCGCACCTCCTGGGAGAGCCTGCCTTGCAGCTCCAGCTTATAGGGGTCCTCCCCCTCACGGGCGCTCAGAGTCACCTTGTCGAACTTCTCCCCCGCCCCGCTGGGCTGGGCGCTGGCCGGGGCCCCGTGGGGCCGGATCTGGCTGACCCCCCGCACGGTTCCGCTGACCGGGTTTATCGAATAGGGCGATGTGATCATTCCGCGTCCCTCTTTTCTATCGCTTAATCACCCATGCGGGCAGACGTCCGCATGGAACTTACTATATAAAGTATCGGATGACCTCTCGAAAAAATTAAGAGGCCATCCGCGATAATTTGCATTTCTATTTAATTTTTCTTTCTACCGGCTTTCTACCGGCCCACCTGCAGGCTCCGCAGCAGCACGCTGGCGATCCGCTCGCAGCTGGCCTGCTCGCACACCGCGCCCTTTTCAAAGGCCACCCCGGGCATGCCGTACACCACGCAGGATTCCTTGTCCTGGCCGATGGTGTAAGCGCCCCGCTGGCGCATGCGCAGGAGCCCCTCGGCCCCGTCCGCGCCCATGCCGGTCATAATAATGCCGATCATCTTGCACCGCACATTGTCCGCCATGGAGTGAAACAGCGCGTCCACGGAGGGCCTGTGGCCGCTGACCTTCTCCCCGGGCTGGCAGGCCACGTAATATTCCCCGGAGGCGGTCCGGTTCACCCGGCACTGCAGGTCCGCCGGCGCCACCAGGGCCAGACCCTTTTGCAGCTTATCCCCGTTGGCGGCTTCCCGCACCTCCATGCGGCAGAGCTTATTGAGCCGCTCGGCATACATTTTGGTAAATCCCGGCGGCATATGCTGCACGATCACCATGGGGGGGATGTCGGCGGGCAGGCGCTTCATAACCTCCAAGGTGGCCTCGGTGCCGCCGGTGGAGGCCCCCAGGCCGATGAGGTAGGGCTGCTTCAAGGCCAGCGCGCCAATGGGCAGCATGGGCGCGGCCTCCGCCTCCGGGGCTTTCACCGCCGCGGGGCGGCGCACCTTGGCGCTGGCCGCCTCCGTCACCGCCTCGGCCAAAGACTGCACAAAGGCCTCCCGGCTCTGAACCCCGTCCGGCTTGCGCACAAAGCCTACCGCGCCCGCGTGCAGGGCGTCGAACACCTTTAGGTTTAGGGAGGAGACCAGCACCACGGGCAGCGGGTGCACGGGCAGCAGCTTTTTCAAAAACTCAATGCCCGTCATGCCCGGCATCTGCACGTCGCAGGTCATCACGTCCGGATTCAAAGACTTGACCTTCCGCTCCGCGTCCATGGCGTTGATGGCGTAGCCGATGACCTCGATGCGGGGGAATTTGGCCAGGCCGTCCATAATGGTCTTTCTGGCCACGATGGAGTCGTCCACCACCAGGACCTTTATTTTATTTAACTGCAATCTGCATTCCTCCTGCTCGTCTTGAGTATCCCGTACAACGCCCCGCTATCTTTTCTGGAAGATGGAGGCCGCCACCCGGGCATAGGGCGTGTCGGGGGGCAGGTTCTCCGCCTTGCTGATGATCAGGTACCCCCCGGGCACCGTGGCGTCGTACATGCGCCGGGCCAGGGCGGACTTGGTGGGCTGGTCGAAGTAGATCATCACGTTGCGGCAGAAGATCACGTCAAACTTCCGCTTGAACTGGATGGGGTCCATCAGGTTGAACTGCTTAAAGATCACATTGTTCTTAATCTGAGGGGCCACCTCAAAGTTTTTGCCCCCGGCGGGCCTAAAATAGTTCCTCTTCCAGTTTTGGGGGATGCTGTCCGGCAGCTCGTACACCCCCCGCTTGGCCTTGGCCAGCGCGTCCAGGGAGATGTCCGAGGCCAGCAGCCGGGTGTCCCACTGGGAGGCGCGGGAGCCCAGGTAGTCCATGATGTACATAGACACATTATAGGGCTCCTCCCCCGAAGAGCAGGCCGCGCTCCAAATGGAGAGGCATTTATCCCGCTCGTGCCGCCGGACCACGTCTGGCAGAATGCGGTTGACAAAATAGTCGAAGGACTCGACCTCCCGCATGAAATAGGTGTAATTGGTGGTCAGCCGGGAGAGCAGCTGATTGATGTCGTCGCCGGAGCCCTTGGAGAGCAGAAAATCCACATATTGGGTAAAGTTCTGGTAGCCCAGGTTCTTTACCGTGCTGGAAAGCCGGCTGGTGACCAGCTGCTTTTTCTGCGTCAGGTCGATGCCGTACTTGCTCTTGACAAAGCTGACCAGCCGGATGAAGTCCTTTTCGGAAATTGCCATGGAGGGGCCGTCGGCAATCCCCGGGCGGTTACTGGTGTCCATTCAGCAGCATGGTGCAGTCCAGCACCATCAGGGTCTTATTCCGGCCGGGCATGCTGTACATGCCCGTCACCATTTTCTGGGCCTCCATGCCGCTCTGATAGGGTACGGGCAGGATCCGGCCCTTCTCAACGTCCATGGTCTGGTCCACCTCGTCCACCAGCATGCCGATCTGGACGCCCTCCACATCCAAAACGACGGTGCAGAACTTCTCATCCGGCATCTGGCCCATCAGCAGCCGGAAGTCAATCATGGGTACAATGCCGCCCCGCAGGTTGATGACCCCCCGCAGGTGGGGCGGCAGCATGGGAAGCCGGGTGATCGAGGTCTCCCACTGGGTCAGCAGCTCTTTCACATAGTCGGTTTTTACACCGTAATATACGCCTCCGGAAAGAAAGATAAGGTACTTTTCCGTTTCCAGCTCCGCCTGCTCCTCTTCGGCAGCGGCGTCCGCGTTCCCGGCCCGTACGGCCGTCATGGTCTCTTCTGGCATAGCGCACAATCCTTTCCATCGTCAAATCGGGGCGCGGGGGCCCCGCAGCCACTTGCTTTTTCGCGATATGGTTTTATTATATCACACTTTTCCTGGCCGCGCAAGCGGTAATCCCACTGGAAGAGGGAACCGGCGAAGGGCTACGCGGGCCGGGGCCCAGCCGCTCTTCTCCCGCCCATCTCTTCCAGCGGGGCGCGTTTTACATGCCCGCCGAGTGGGAGGCCGTGTAAATGCTGGCCACGTCCAGGATGATGCTGATGTCGCCGTTGCCCAAAATGGTGCAGCCGGTTACGCCGTAGTTCTTGATGCCGTAGTCGTTCACATAGTCCGGCAGGGGCTTTACCACCACCTTCTGCTGGCCGATGAGCTCATCCACAAACAGGCAGAAGGAGTTCTCGCCGCTTTCCACCCACAGCAGGATGCCATCGTCAAACTCGTCGATGCCGTTGTCCATCTGGTAGAACTCCTTGGCCCGGACGATGGAATAGAAATTGTCCATCACCTCGATCATCTCGCCCTTGGTGGCGTCGTGGATGACCTCCTGGGAGGTGACCTTCAAAATCTGCCGGATGTTGTTGATGGGCACCGTAAACACGGACTCGCCCACCGAAACCTCCATGCCGTCCATAATGGCCATGGTCAAGGGAATTTTCAAGGTGGTGGTCATGCCGAAGCCCTTCTCGCTGCTGATGCTCACCGTGCCGCCCACGGCCTCCACGTTGGACTTCACCACGTCCATGCCAACGCCGCGGCCCGAGTACTCCGTGACCTCGGTGTTGGTGGAGAAGCCGGGCATCAGGAGGAAGTTGAGGATGTCCTTGTGGGAATAGTCCATGCCGGGAACGGCCAGGCCCTGGCGGACGGCCTTGTTCAGGATGGCCTCGTCGTCCGCGCCCTGCCCGTCGTCTATTACTTCTATAATGACCTCGCCGCCGGTCTGCCGGGCCGAGAGGACGATCCGGCCCACCGGGTCCTTGCCCGCGTTCACCCGGTCCTCCACATGCTCCTCGATGCCGTGGTCCATAGAGTTGCGCACAATGTGCATCAGGGGGTCGCCGATGCCGTCCACGATCGTCTTGTCGATCTCCGTGTTCTCCCCCTCCAGCACCAGGTTCACTTCCTTGCCCAGCTTCTTGCTCATGTCCCGCACGATCCGGCGCATCTTCTGGAAGGTGGCGGAGACGGACACCATGCGCAGGGACATGGACACGTCCTGGAGCTGGTCGGTCAGGCTGCGCAGCTGGCGGGTGGCGGAGGTGAAGTTATCCAGCTTCAGGCCCTTCAGGTCCGGGGAAGCGGTGACCATGGACTCGGTGATGACGATCTCGCCCACCACGGCGTTGAGCTCATCCAGCTTGGAGAGGTTCACGCTGATGAGGCTTTCCTTGCTGTGGTTTTGCTGCTGCTGTTTGCCGCTTTGGGCGGCGGGAGCCGCGGGCGCGGGGGCCGCCGGAGCGGGGGCCGCGGGCGCCGCGGCTTCGGGAGCCGGAGCGGGGGCCGCCTCCGGGGCGGGTTCGGGCGCCGCGTAGTCGAACAGCTGGTAGTCGGCCACGCTGCCCGCGTCCTTTATCACCGCCAGGGCGCAGTCCCGCAGCTCGGGCGTCAAGAAGCGCAGCATGAAGCCCTTTTCCACCACAAAGGCGGCGGTATCCGAGTTGGCGCCCACGTCCCCGGGCACATAGTCGAACTGCCCCTCCTCGCAGACCTCCTTGACCGAGGTGGCCAGCATAAAGGCCCGCAGGTTTTCCATGCCGCTGCCCTCGTCGAAGAACACCCGGACGCCGTAGGGGAAGTCCGCGCTGCCGAAGCCTTCGGCCGCGTTTCCCTCCTGGGGCTGGCCCGTTTGGGCGGCCGGGGCCTCTTCCTCGGCCTCTTTGCCCTGAATTTTATTTGAAAAGCTATTAATATTCGCCAGGATGCTGTCGATATTCTCAGTGAGGGCGTCGCCGTTCTCCAGCTTCTCCACCTCGGTCTTAAAGAAGTCGATGGCCTTGAAAATCAGGTCGAAGAGCTCGGGGCGCAGGCCCTCGGGCACCACTTCCATGGATTTGTCCCGGATGATAAAGAACAGATCCTCGATCCGATGGGCAACCGTCATCAGGTTGTCAAACTCCATCATCGCGGAAGAGCCCTTGATGGTGTGCATCGTGCGGAAGATCTCGTTTACGTCGTCCTGAGAGAAGGTCTTCAGTTCTTCCGCGCCCAGCACCATCTCGTCCAGGGACTCCAGAAGCGTGTTCATCTCATAGAGATACGCTTCCATCATATCGTTGCCCATACTTGTGTTCCACCTTTTCTGCTAGATTGCCCGGCGCGTACCGGCCAGGTTCGAAATATTACGCCACAAAGCCGCGGGCTCCCGCCGCGAAGCCGGGCCCCGCGCTTCATGCTGTGACCATTATACCACAGGGCCCGCCGTTTCGCAACCGGCAAAACGGGGCCCACAGTAAGTATTTCGGCAGTTCCATTAAAAAAGATAAGGGACTCCCCCCTTTTTCCCCCTTCTTATTTCGATATTTTTCCCGCTTTCCTTCCGGCCTTTTCCGAAGGAAGGCTTTCCTATGGTATTTGTAAATTTTTTGTGAACTTTCACGCGCCTCCCTTCCCGGCCGCCCTAAAAGCCCCGCCGCTTTCTCTTAAAGCGCGCGGCGGCGGAACCCCCGGCCGGGCTGCCCGTTCCCGTGCATCCGGCTTTTCCGCGGGGCCCTCCGCGGCCGGGCGGGGCGGAGCGTTCGTTTTTTTGAGGGAATTTTCAGCGGCGGGGACGTCATTTGTGCCGTTTGCATCTTGACCCGCGCTTGGCAAGGCCCTATAATATATTCAACACAACCCCGCCGCCTTCCGCGGCGGCTCACAGGAGCGAATCGCCTATGCCGGAGATTTTACGACCCACCAACCCCGTCCCGGGGTATGACAGCGCCGGTTCCCGAAACCAGCCCATCAACCCCCAGGACCCCAATACCAACATTCAGAACGTGGTGGACCCCAACCGGGTCACCCGGGCCGACCAGCGCGGCGACCAGCAGCAGGCCGGCGACGCCTCGGTCTCCCACCGGATGCGGTACGAGTCCAACTTCCTCACCTTTTTGCAGCGCCTGGCCAACGCCCCGGATACGGCGTCGGCCTTTTTGCGCCTGCTCCAGGGCCAGGGGCTTCAGGTCTCCTCCGGCATCAGCCCGGGGCTGGCGGCGGAGCTGCAGGGCTTTTTGGAATTTTTGCAGATGGACGAGGCCCATCTGGCCCAGTTTTTAGAGGGGCAGCTGCAAAGCGGCCTGCGCTTTGGCGGGGCCCTGTTCGCCGCCCTGCGGGGCGCCTACCAGAATTCCAGCTCCGAGATGTTCCGCACGGAGATTTTGCAGTTTCTGCGCCAGTACAGCGACTATTCCTCCACGGACCACCTGGAGGCCCGCATGCTGCAGACCCTGCGGGACATGACCCGCTCCCTGCCCAGCCACTGGGCCAACCAGCTGACCAACATGGCCGCCCAGATGGAAAACGGCGTGGCCGCCGGGGACCGGCAGGGCAACCTGGACATTCTGCGCAACCAGGTCTTCCCCCTGATTTCCGACTACGTGCGCCGCACCCACGACCACGGCATGGCCCGCAGCCTGCTCTCCATGCTGACCTTAGACATGGTCCGCTATGAAAACGGCAGCGAGAGCGAGCTGGTGCAGGCCTTCCGGCATCTGGGGAACTACAACATATTCAAGGGCGACCTGGGCCGGCTTTCCGACCAGGACCTGCTGCGGCTTTTGAAGGAGACCGACTTCGCCAAGGCCGCCCGGTCCGACAGCTTTGCCGAGCGCTTCGCGGAGCTGGCCCAGCGCTCCCTGCGGGGCGAGGGCGGCGCCGCCGCCCAGGAGATCTTCCGGAACCTGATGGCCTCCATTCTGATCAACGAAAGCGTCTACATGCCCCTGCAGCACCTGCTGCTGCCCTTCCAGTGGGACGGCCGGGCGGTGTTTTCCGAGATGTGGGTGGACCCGGACGACAAGCACTCCGGCGGGCAGGAGGAGGCCTCCCCCCGGCTGCTGATCAAGATGGACGTGGAGGGCCTGGGCGCCTTCGACCTGCTGATCGGCAGCAGCGGCGGCAAGACCTCCATGCAGGTGAGCTGCCCCCGGCAGGTGGCCGCCTTCTCCGGGGACGTCTCCCGGGACCTGGGGGAGATTTTACAGCGCAACGGCCTCTCCCCCGGGGACATCCGGGTCTCGGCCATGCGCGCCCCCATGGCCATTTCCGATGCGTTTCCAAATTTATTCCAAGAGGTGAAGAACGGTGTCGACGTCAAGGTCTGAACCGCCCCGCCCTCCCCGGCAGAGGGCGGTGGCGCTGCAATACGGGGTCAGCGACGCGGCCCCGGTGATCGTGGCCTCGGGCATGGGGCACCTGGCCGAAAAAATCCTGGACGTGGCCCAGGAAAGCGGCGTGCCCATCTACGAGGACAACTCTTTGGCCACCATCCTGTCCCAGCTGAACCTGGGGCAGTCCATCCCGGAGGAGCTGTACCGGGCGGTGGTGGAAATATACGTCTATTTCTTAAATTTCAGCTTCGACCACCAGGCCCAGAGCCGCCGGCAGGGCGCCCGGGCCCAGGAGCCGCCCGCAGGAGGAGAAGCCGACACGGAGGAGGAGTCTTAAATGGCTTTATTCAGTAAGAAAAGCAAACCGAAGAACGTCTACGTGCTGCTGGACAGCACCACCTCCCGGGTCTTGGCCCGGGGCACCTCGGAGAGCCCGCCGGAGATGATGAACATCCAGCTGAACATCACCGAGGGCAACGTGCAGGCCGTGGTCAACGCGGAGAACCTGCAGATCGTCCCCGCGGACGAGGAGCAGCCTCCCAAGCTGGGGCACGTCATCCACCGCCAGGGCAATCTGGTGGTGCTGGAGCCCACCCGGATTCTGACCGGGGCCAAGGTGCGGGAAAACCTGCGCATGCCCGTGGATTTTGACACCTTCGTCTATCCTGCCGGCCAGGAGGGGCGCTTTGCGGCCAAGTCCAACGACCTGAGCTGCGGGGGCATCAGCTTTTACTGCGACGGGGACATGGCGGTGGGCGACCGGGTCGAGGTGGTCATCCCCATCACCCGGGTGGCCCCCCTGCTGATGGTCTGCCAGATTCTGCGCAAGACCCAGGAGGACCACACCAAGTTTTACGCCGCCAAATTCTTAAACCTGCTCAGCGAGCAGGAGAGCATGATCCGCGAGGCGGTGTTCAGCGTGCAGCTCAAGGTGATGCAGCGGGGCGCCCCGCGCTGAACCGGCGGCGGGACCCGCGGAAGGGGAGCGCCGGGAAGGAGTGCCTCCGGGCGCGGAGGACGGCGGAGCTTTTGGCTGCCCGTTCCTTCGGCCTTTCCGCTGGCCCCGCCGCTTCCAGGCAAAAAGCGCCCTCCTCCCGCCAGCCTAGGGCAGGGCGCTTTTTGCCTGGGCAGATTGCCATTTTTTGCAAAAAGCGCCAATCCGGTTGATTTTTTCATTAAAATGGAATAAAATTGACTCAACGCTACATCCACAAAGAAAGGAGGCCGCCGCGGAATCCACATAGGTCCCACGAAACTCACACGGAGAAGCCGGGAGCGGCGGCAAAGCCCCCGCCTTCTTCTAAATTACATCAGCGAGAGAAAGGAACTACCATGAGAATCCTCAAAAAACACAGCAAGCGCCTGGCCGCGCTGGCGCTCTGCGCCGTCCTGCTCTTGGGTGCGCTGCCCCTGGGCCTGTTTCAGGCCAGCGCGGCCGGCTGGTCCGAGCCCTACATGGGCAAGCTCCAGGAATGGGGCGTGATGCGGGGCGACGGCAACGGCAACATGAACCCGAACGCCCAGATGACCCGGGCCGAGATGGTGGCCTTTTTGAACCGCGGCTTCGGTTTTAACGAGCCCGGCCCCATCTCCTTTACGGACGTGCAGCGCAAGGACTGGTTCTACAACGACATCGCCATCGGCAAAAAGGCCGGCATCTTCAACGGGACCTCCGCTACCACCGCCGAGCCCTTGGGCAGAGTGACCCGGGAAATGGTCCTGGCCCTGATCTCCCGCTGCCTGCGGCTGGAGGAGAGCCCCGGCGAGGTGACCGAGTTTACCGACGGCCGGCAGTTCAGCTCCTGGTGCGCCCCCTATGTGCGCTCCGCCATGCTGGCGGGCATCATCAGCGGCCGGGGCGACGGCACCTTCCGGCCCGGGCAGTACACCACCCGGGGCGAGATGGCCAAAATGCTGGCCGTGGCCCTGGGCGACCTGGTCAACAAGCCCGGCCTGTATGAAAAGGGCGGCGTGTTCGGCAACGTGACCATCAACACCTCCGGCGTCACCCTGAAGGACACCACCATCGCCGGAGACCTGTACATCAGCGGCGGCCTGGGCCTGGGCGACGTGGTGCTGGACAACGTGAAGGTCCTGGGCCGCATCGTCGTCGCCGGCGGCGGCGAGAGCCAGGACGGCCGGGCCAGCATTGTGCTAAACGGCGTGGAGGCCCACGAGATGCTGGTGGACCCGGCCACCGGCCAGTACGTCTCCCTGCGGGCCATCGGCAGCACCAACATCCCTAAGACCACGGTGAAGTCCAACGCCTTTATCCAGGACGACGTGCGGGACGAGAGCAAGGGCCTGCGGGAGGTCTTCCTGGAGGCCGGCGAGGGCGCCAGCTTTACCGTGGCCGGAAACTTCAAGACCGTGACCAACAAGACCCCGGGCTCCGTCCTTACCGTGGGCGACACAGGGGAGGGCAGCGGCGACACCATTAACGTGGACGAGAAGGCCGTGGGCTCCCAGGTGGTGCTGGAGATCAACTCCAACGTGGACCACATCAACCTGGACACCGCCACCAAGGTGACGGGCTCCCCCACCGGCGAGGGCGACATCGGCGAGCTGACCGTGAACACCAACGGCAGCAGCTGCGACATCCTGCCCGACAAGGTGATCGTCCGGCCCGGCGTCATCACCAACATCGCCGGCATGGAGGACGTGGACTCGGAGAAGGCCCAGGAGATCTCCCAGGACCCCCGGCTGCTGGCGGGCTATCCCAAGGCGAAGAACATCGCCCCCACCTCCGCGGACGCGGTGTTCTCCACCAATAAGGCGGGCACCGTCTACTGGGCCCTGACCACCGCGGGCATGGGCCCCCTGAACGATCGGTACGCGGAATCCATGATCTCCCCCTCTTATGGGGCGGGCTTCCTGCAGAACGGAAGCATACCGGTGGAAGCCTCCCACACGGAGCTGACCGCCAGCCTGACCGGCCTGGACAAGGGCGGCACCTACTACATCTCCGCCCTGCTGGTGGACGCCCACGGGCGGCGCAGCCCGGTGAAGGCCCAGGAAATCCTCACCCCGGACGACAGCACCCCGGCCATGGCTCCCCAGTTCCCCACCCTTTCGGACCGGACCCCCACCCGGGACAACACCAACATCGACAAGGATTACTTTGAGCTGGTGGATATCGAGGCCACGGTGATGGCCACCAAGAGCTGCGACCTGTACTATGTGCTCCTGCCCGGCGGCAGCACCCAGCCCCAGACCAGCGAGTTCCTGTCCCACTCCTTCCCGGACCCCTATGGCTACGGCCGGGTGCGGCTGATCAAGAACGCCATGGACAGCTTCCAGATCAACAACATCGACATGAACCTGGACGGCCAGCCCGAGCGCCTGGGCGAGCTGGAGGAGAACAAGGACTACGACCTGTACCTGTGGCTTACCGACGCGGACGGGACCAAGTCCTCCAACATCATCAAGGTGCCGGTGAAGACCAAGGACATCACCCCGCCCCGCTTTAACATGGACGACATGATCCAGACCGACACCCAGGCCACCTCCGTGCGGCTGACCAACTCCATCAACGAGGACGGCACCGTATACTGGGTGGTCGTGAAGGAAGGGGCCGACTACCCCATTAAGAAGCCCGGCGTAGACTACACGGACGAGGACGGGGTAGACCGGTTCCTAAACAGCGAATACGCCAAGCTCCAGGTGATCAACGGCCAAAACGGCCTGCGGAACGGCCAGCAGGCCGCCAGGGCCGACACGGACTTTAACCTGGCCATCAGCGGCCTGGAGCGGGAGAGCTCCTACGACGTATATTATGTGGCGGTGGACAAGGACAAAAACTGCTCCGACCCGGTGAAGAAGTTCACCATCCACACCCTGGACGAGACCCCGCCCAGGGCCACCCAGGAGTTCACCAGCTACCAGGGCGAGGACGTGAACGCCCCCTACGCGGACACGGACATCCGCATCGTGTTCAACGAAAACATCATCTACAAGCCCGGCAATTCCAGCGAGAACACCGTGCTGGACCCGGTGCTGCTGAACATGTACCGCACCATCACCAGCAAGGACCCCGCCGTCTCCGACACGGATAAGAAGCGGGCCCGGGAGGACTTCCTCAAGGCCCTGAGCGACATGATCATTCTCTACGACTCCACCCGCCGGCCTGTGCCGGTGAAGGCCGTGGAGGGCATTGTCGAGGGCGTGGAGGACGATACCTGGGTGGTCAACTATGAAAACGTCCGGGTCACGATGGAGGAGGACGGCAGCCTGGTGGTTACCTTCCCCACCACCACGGACCCCAAAACCAGCGCCTTGAACCTGCAAAGCGGCGCCACCTATTTCTTCCTTTTGCAGAACATCGCGGACAACTCGGAGCGCCACAATGTGATGGGCCGGACCACGCTGCCCCAGTTCACCACGGTTTCCGCCGAGGCGGTGCTGCGGGACTTTGAGGGCGACCTGACCCTGAAGGCCTTTGACCAGAACGGCAACCCCGTCACCTCCAACGGCGACAAGGACGAGGATACCCTGGACATTCCCATCGACATGGCTTTCACCGTGGAGCCCCGCTCCACCAACACCACCGCGGACAGCGTATATTGGGACCTGATGCTGTGGTTCGACACCTCGGTGGAGTTTGAGCTCTACACCCGGGTGCAGGGCAACACGGACGACCCCTGGCTGGCCGTGGGCAGCGTGAGCCAGAACGGCGGCACATTCCGCGCGCCCACCATGGAGGTTTCCGTGCCCGACCAGGTGGAGGGCCAGCCCAAAAAGATTCGCGGCGCCAGCGTCATCAAAAGCCTGGGCGAGCGGGACTACCACTACATCAATGAGGAATACAAGCCCGGCGGCCTGCACTGCGGCCTGAACGACAAGGACGGCGAGATTTATGAATACGCCATTCACGTCACCCGCATTGGCACCAACACCACACGCTCCACCTTCAGCCAGCTGGTAAAGGGCTATGTAACCTTTGTCACCGGCGCTTCCAGCACGCTGAACAACCTGGCCAACAACAGCACCATTCCCTATGAGACCATTCTGGGCGACCAGATGGCGGGCATCACCAACATCAGCAACCCCAGGAATTATGAGATGGAGGCCCAGTTCTCGGATGGCTTAGCCCCCAAGCTGGTAAACAACACTCCCATCTTCACTCCTACCGACAGCGGCGTGACCATGACCCTGCAGCTGGACCGGGTGGGCGAGGCATACTATGTGCTGGCCCCGCTGGACGACAGCGGCGCGGCGGCTTTGGCCCCCATGATTGGCACGGATAATGTAAGCGCGGAGAAGCTTAAGCGCATTGCCGGCAGCGGAAGCGGCTTGCTGGTAAACACGGCTGACGACAGCCTCGCCCCGGATGACGTCACCAATCCTGGCACATCTGGCGGGGTCACCTACGCTTACAACGGCAAAACCCTGACCACCAACAGCGAAGAGCCCTATTACTTTACCCGGCCCAACAGCCTGGAAATCTACAACCCCCGGGGCTCCGGCCTGACCAGCCCCATGCTGGTCACAGGCAGCGAGCTGGACCTGGGCACCTCCCGGACGCCGGTTGAGATTGACGGCCTGGCCCCGGACACCACCTATTATGTGTACCTGATCACCAAGGGCGTGTCCGATATCCGCTCGGAGGTTATGGTGTATCAGTTCAAGACGAAGCCGATTACCAGGCCGGTGATCACGCTGCGCAGCAGCGGCTCTAACATTACCATATCCAGTGATATCAACGCCAATGTGGACTACATGGTCGTGCCCTACTCTACCGCTATGGATAAGGTGCTGAGTGACCCATATGTTCACAACAGCGCGATTCCTACACCCACACCCGATCCTAGCGCCTCCCCCATGCCAGTATATGAGGCCATGGGCAAAAACGTGGTGGAAGGCACCGCTTCGGTGGGCTCCTGGTTCGACATGTATGCCCAACAGGCGAACAAAGACAATGTGGCCGACTACATCCGCACCACCCAGCCCAACGGCAGCTCTGTTATGGGCACAGGCAGCGGGTACATCGAGGGCGGCAAGTCCATTACCGTGGAGTGTGCCAAGGACTTCGAGCTGCTGCCCGGCGTGGATTACTGCTTCCTGGTGGTGGGCCGCAACCCTGCCAACTCTGGCGACGCGTTCCGTGCAACCTATCCCTTCCAGATGGCGGACAGTGAAGCGCCTGTGATCGACACTGTCAATAACACCTTGTATGCCTTTCAGCTGCCAGATGAAACCAAACCCAACTCCCGGTGGTACATTGGCGGAACCCTCCGTTTGACCTTCAACGAACCGCTCTGCTATCTGCAAAGGGGAACAGGAACTCAACAAACGCTTTCAAAAGTTACTAATCAGGAGGGGTATTCGCCCTCTCCCTCTCCTTCCACTCAGCCGTATATAAGCACGGACAAGATCGTTGAACAGCCGTTAGACGCAGGCGTAAAGCTTATTATGGAAAAACATACGTCTGATCCAGTCCAAGCGGTTAGTATCACTGTCGCATTCTCCGTTGATGAAAACGGCAAACCTGTAAATATAAACGATCAAACCGCTGTATTCAATTGCAGTCCCGATGGCTCTTCTGTCACTTTCTTCCCCGGTCTCTCAGACGAATACTACAACGCCCGCATGAACAACCCCTTGAGTATTGCCGTCAGTGTGAACGTTACCACCGATGCAGCCGGGAATAAGATTGGCACACCAGTCATTACCATTCCCCAAGCCTGGATGCGCGCGGGACTCAACCCGAACGTACGAGGCTAACGCAACCTAGCAAAACACCACAAAACCCCCCGGCATGCCAGCCGGGGGGTTTTTCTCATCTAAATTTCGATTACCCTTTTTTGTTTAGTCCTCGCTCTTCTCCGCCTCGTCGATCACCTTTTGGGCCACGTTGGCCGGGGCCTCCTCATAGCGCTCAAACTCAAAGGTGAAGCTGCCGCGCCCCTGAGTGCTCTGGCGCATGAAGGTGCTGAAGTCGTGCATTTCCGCCATGGGGACCTCCGCCTCCACGGTCTGGCGGCCAGCGCCCGCGGGCTCCATGCCCAGCACGCGGCCCCGGCGCTTGTTCACCTCACCCATCACATCGCCCATGTTGGCGTCCGGCACCGTGGCCTTTAGGTGGCCGATGGGCTCCAGCAGCACGGGCCCGGCCTTGGGCATGCCCGCCTTGTAGGCCAGGCTGGCCGCCGTTTTAAAGGCCATTTCAGAGGAGTCCACCGGGTGGTAGGAGCCGTCGTACAGCACCGCCGAAAGCCCGACCACCGGGTACCCGGCCAGGGGGCCCTTGTTGATGCACTCCCGCAGGCCCTTCTCCACCGCCGGGAAGAAGCCCTTGGGCACGGAGCCGCCCACCACGCGCTCGCCAAACTCCAGGCCCTCGCTGTCGCAGGGGGAGAACTCGATCCACACGTCGCCGAACTGGCCGTGGCCGCCGGTCTGCTTCTTGTGCCTGCCCTGGACCTGCACCGTCTTGCGGATGGTCTCCCGGTAGGGCACCTTGGGGTCTTTCAGGGTGACCTCCACGCCGAACTTGGTCTTCAGCTTGGTCACCGCCACGTCCAGGTGCTGCTCGCCCAGGCCGCTGACCACCAGCTCGTGGGTCTCGGTGTTGTTGGCAAAGCGCAGGGTGGGGTCCTCCTCGGAAAGCCGCAGGAAGCCCTGGGCGATCTTGTCCTCCTCGCCCTTCTTCTTCGGCACGATGGCCATAGAGAGGGTGGCGTTGGGGTACTCCACGCCCTCCAAGGTCACCATGCGGGTGGGGGCGCACAGGGTGTCGCCGGTGTTGGTGGCGGAGAGCTTGGGCACCGCGCCAATGTCCCCCGCACCGATGTACTTTACGTCCTCCTGCTTCTTGCCGGTGAGCATCACGGTCTTGCCCACCCGCTCCGTGGCGCCGGTGCGCATGTTCACCAGCTGGGACTCGGTGGAAATCTTTCCGCTGATTACCTTTAAGTAGGAGAGCTTGCCGATGAAGGGGTCCGCCACGGTCTTGAAGACGATGGCAGCCGCCGCGCCGTCGCCGGTGCAGGTCAGCTCCACCGGAGCGCCGTCCGGGTCCACGCCTATCTCGCCCGCGTGGTCCGCCGCGGAGGGGGCCAGCCAGCTCAGGCCGTCCAGGAACTGCTCCATGCCCCGCATGAGCATGGCGTCGCCGCAGAACACCGGGGTAATGGTCCCGTTCTTCACACCCTTGCTCACGCCCACAATGACCTCCTCGGGGGTGAACTCCTCGCCCGCGAAGTACTTCTCGAAGAGCTCGTCGTCGGTCTCGGCCACGGCCTCGTAGATGGCGGTGCGCAGGCCTTCCAGCCGGTCCCCCATGTCGGGAATGGCCACCTGGACGGGCTTGCCGCCCGAGTAGTCGTAGGCACGGTACTCCAACAGGTTGACATAGATGTTCGCCTGGTCCCCCTCGATGAAGGGCACCACCACCGGGCAGACCGAGGGGCCGAACTGGGCCTTCAGGTCCTCGAAGACCCGGTAGAACCGGGCGCTCTCATCGCACAGGCCGTTGACGAAGAAAATCTTCGCCAGGCCCCGCTTTTCGGCGGCGGCCACGGCCTTCTCCGTGCCCACGGAGGGGCCGTCCTTGCCGGAGATGACCACCAGGGCGGTGTCGGCGGCGCGCATGACCTCGCACATGCCGCCCTCAAAGTCGAACAGGCCCGGCGCGTCCAGCAGGTTGATCTTCTTGCCCTTCCACTCCAAGGGGGCCACCGCGGCGGCAATGGAAGCCTTGCGGCGGATCTCCTCCGGGTCGTAGTCGCAGACGGTGTTGCCGTCGCCCACCTTGCCACGGCGGTCCGAGGCTCCGGCCAGGTAGAGCATGGCCTCGCTCAGAGTGGTTTTTCCCGCGCCGCCGTGGCCGGCTACAGCCAGGTTTATGATGTTTTTTTCCTGGTATTGATTCATAACAATTGCCCCTTCCGCAGTCCTTCGGCGGTTTAGCCAAGAGCCGAAGGTCATTATCATTTAATTTGCACAAGTTTTGTCACAAGGCATGTGCTAATTATAACATATTCGCCGGAGAATAGCAAGAGATATTTTTGCTCCGGAACGTCCAAATGCGCAGGCCCACAAACCGGCCCGCCCGGCGGGCGGCAAAGGCCAACTCCGCCCGCCCGGCGCCGAATTTTTCCGCCGCCATCCCTTGACTTCCCAGCTCTTTTGTGGTATGCTAGGGAAGCCGCATACTGCGGGTTCGAAAAAAAGCGGCCCCATGGCCCGCCCAGCGGTAGCGAGACTAAATGAAAAGGCAGGAAAAAGAATGTTTGCAGTCATTGAGACCGGCGGAAAGCAGTACAAGGTCCAGTATGGCGACGTGATCTTTGTGGAGAAGCTGAACGCCGCTGAGAACGACACCGTGGAATTCCCGGTCGTGGCCCTGTTCGGCGAGGGCGAGACCAAGGTGGGCGCTCCCTATGTGCAGGGCGCCTGCGTTACCGGCAAGGTCGTGAAGAACGGCAAGGCCAAGAAGATCACCGTATTTACCTACAAGCCCAAGAAGAACGCCAAGCGCAAGATGGGCCACCGCCAGCCCTACACCAAGATTCAGATCGAAGCCGTCAAGGCCTAATGCTTCATATTTGCTTCCTCACCCCGCCGGACGGGCGGCTGCTGGGCTTTACCATCCAGGGCCACGCCGGGTACGGGGAAGAGGGCTCCGACATTGTCTGCGCGGCCGTGTCATCGGCAGCATATTTGGTGGTAAACACCATTACCGATGTACTGGCCGTTGCGCCTCTGTCCCTGCGGGCGGAGGAGGGGGACCTGTTTTTCCGGCTGGAAGCCAGGGACGAGCCCGCCTGCCGGACCATTCTACAGGGGCTCAAGCTTCACCTGAGCCAGTTGGAGGAGCAGTATCCCGAGCATATTCGAGTCGACTATTTGGAAATTTAACCGAAACTTTCATGAAAGGAAGGCAATACCTATGCTGAAAATTAATATCCAGCTTTTTGCCCATAAAAAGGGCATGGGCTCCACCAAGAACGGCCGGGACTCCGAGAGCAAGCGCCTGGGGGTCAAGCGGGCCGACGGCCAGTTTGTGCTGGCGGGCAACATTCTCGTCAAGCAGCGGGGCACCAAGATTCATCCCGGAGAGAACGTGGGCCGGGGCAAGGACGACACCCTGTTCGCCAAGGTGGACGGCAAGGTGCGTTTTGAGCGCATGGGCGCGGACCGCAAGAAGGTCAGCGTGTACGCGGAGTAAGCTTCCGCGGTGCCCCCAATCAGTTTGAGTGGAGAGCTTCTTCGGGCGATGTCTGAGGGAGCTTTTCTTTTAGCGGAAGAAGGAGGGCTCATGACGGGACTGTACATTGTGGAGGGCCCGCCCTGCTCCGGCAAGAGCACGGCCTCGAAATATGTGGCGGACCGGCTGGCCGGCGCGGGCCGCAACGCGGTATATGTGGACGAGGGCACGGGAGGCCACCCGGCGGACTATGAGTTCCACGCCTATGTGGGAAAGAAGGAGCTTGCCTCTCTGCCGGAGGGGCTGCGGACGCGGGTTATGATGCGGGGCGAGGCCAAAGGGGACGGCTGTATTCTGTCTTTGGCGGCATTCCAGGGGGCGGAGCTGGACCTGCTTCTGCCCTATAAGATCTATGACGGCCTGCCCTGGGAGACGGAGGCGCCCCTGATGCTGGACAGGTGGGAGTCCTTCGCCAAAGGCGCGGACCCGGGCGCCGTCTATGTGTTCAACTGCGTCCTCCTGCAAAACCCCATGTGCGAGACCATGATGCGCTTCGGGTTTCCCCAGGAGCGGTCGCTGGCATACATTTCGGAAATCGTTGAGCGGATCGCTCCTCTGGACCCGGCGGTCATCTACCTGAAAAACGACCGCATTGCCGAAAGCGTTCAAAAGGCGGCCCCAGAGCGCCCCGGATGGCTGGACGGGGTCATCCACTACCATGTTAACGGGGCCTATGGCAGGAGCATTGGGGCTCGGGGCTTCGCGGGGTATATCGCCTGCCTGGAGGAACGCCAGCGCCGGGAGCTGGCCATTTTGGCCCGTCTGCCGGTGAAAAGCCTGGTGCTGGACAACCCCCAGGGGGACTGGGACGATGCTTATAAGCGGATAGCCGGATTTTTGGAGGCGTCCAGGGAGAGGTGAAACGAATTTGGAGATCAGAACACAGCGGCTGGTGCTCAGGCCCTATGAACCGGCGTTTTTGGAGGACTACTTCCAGGAGTTTACGGAGGAGATCGTGAAATACCAGTACCCGGACCCCTTCCCGGACATGGAAGCCGCCGGCCAGGCGCTCTCCGGCTTTGCCCGGGACATGGAGGCGGGGGACATGCTGGAGCTGGTGATCCTCAGCCAGAGCGGGGAGTTTCTCGGCAGCGCGGAGGTCTTCGGCCTGAGGGAGGAGGACCCGGAGCTGGGCCTCTGGCTGAAAAGCGCCGCCCAGGGGGCCGGGTACGGCTATGAGGCCCTGCGGGCGGTGGTGGATTATCTGAACGGCCTGGGAAAATACAGGCATTATATCTATGAGGCGGACGTGAGGAACATTCCCAGCCTGCGCCTGGCGGAGAAGTTCCGATTTGAAAAGGGGGAGCTCCAAGAGGTCGCAACCGAGTCGGGAAAAGAGCTGGTTTTGCAAGTCTACCGTATCTTTGAGTAGAGTTGGATGGGGAGGGGGCATCCCAGAAAGGAGTTGGGAAAAATGACAGAACTGATTGCAAGAGGGAATACCGCAGATATTTTGGATTATGGCAGCGGCCTGGTCTGCAAACTCTTCCATTTGGGGTACCCCCAAATCTATGTGGAGCATGAATTTGAAAACGCAAGATTGGTTTCCGGCCTGGGGTTATGCACCCCAAAGGCTTATGAAATGGTGCGGGTTGGGGAAAGGGACGGTATCGTCTATAACCGGGTCATGGGGACGGAGTTTGCCTCGAAACTGTACGGCCCGCAGGCCGAAGAGCAGAATGAATGGCTGGAAGCCTTTGCGGACTTCCATAAAAGGCTGTTGAGCTGCAGGCCGAAGGCCGGGATGAATTACAAAGATTTTCTCCGGCTGTTTGCGGATGGCTCCGGGACGCTCCTTGAAAAAATCCAGCAGCTGAAGGACGGTGACAGCCTGCTCCATGGAGACTACCACCCAGGCAATCTTATGGTGGATGCAAAAGGGAATCTGGTTCTCATTGATCTGATGAATGTGTGCAGGGGCCCGGCAGAGTACGATGTGGCAAGGACCTGTTTCTTGCTGCGGGAGCATGAATATCAGCAGCAGAAATATTTAGCGTATATGGGGTATCCATGGAAGGAAATACAGCCCTATTACGAAGCAATCGCATTGGTTCGGGAAAACGAAGAGAAGCTTTCGCCATAGGGGCAAAAAGCAAGGGGGTCGCTATGTTCACGGCAAAAATTCGAGGAAATAAGAGAAAGACCGGCGCCGCGCTGGCTCTGGTTCTGCTCTGCGTCATTCTCGGCGCGGGATGGCTTGCCGCAAACCGGGAGAAAAGGGATGAGCGCTTTACCGCGGCGGTCCTTTTCGCCGACAGCGTTGCGGACAAGTTTCAAAACGAGGAAGGGTATTACCTTACCGTTGTTTTGGATGATTCGCTCATAGAACACTACCACTTGTCCTATGACAGGATTTCTTTTAAAACCAGCCAGAATATTTATAATCAGGTTTCTCCGGGGGAGCCGGTTGCCGGCGTCACTTTGGAAATCAGGGGCCCCGGGCAGCCGTCGGCCCCGGACCTGGGAGCGGTACTGAAAGGGAAGCGGAACGACTTGTGCGAAATCGTTTCGCTGACCACGGCGGGGAATACTGTGATTGACGGACAGGAAAGCTAAGAGAGCGAGAGACAGGAGGCGCCAGCATGTTTATTGACGTAGCGAAAATATTTGTAAAGGCCGGGGACGGCGGCAACGGCGCGGTCTCCTTTCACCGGGAGAAGTATGTGGCCGCGGGCGGCCCGGACGGGGGCGATGGCGGCAGGGGCGGCAACGTGCTGTTCCAGGCGGACAGCAACCTGTCCACTTTGGCGGACTTCCGCTACAAGCGCAAATACATTGCCCAGCGGGGGGAGAATGGCCGGGGAGGCCGCTGCGCGGGCAAGTCCGCCCCGGACCTGGTGATCAAGGTGCCCAAGGGGACCCTGGTCAAGGACGCGGACACGGGCCGGGTGCTGGCGGATATCTGGGACGGTGAGCCCCAGCTTATCGCCAAGGGGGGCAAGGGCGGCTGGGGCAACACCCATTTCGCCACCCCCGCCCGGCAGACCCCCCGCTTCGCCAAGCCCGGCCTGCCGGGCCAGCAGTTCAACGTCCAGCTGGAGCTGAAGCTGCTGGCGGACGTGGGCCTGGTGGGCTTCCCCAATGTGGGCAAATCCACCCTCATCTCCGTGGTCAGCGAGGCCAAGCCCAACATCGCGGATTACCACTTCACCACCCTGACCCCCGTGCTGGGAGTGGTGTCCCTGGGCGAGGGCCGGTCCTTCGTCATGGCGGACATCCCCGGGCTCATCGAGGGGGCCTGGGAGGGGAAGGGGCTGGGGCACCAGTTCCTGCGCCACGTGGAGCGCTGCCGGATGCTGGTGCATATTGTGGACGTAGCGGGCAGCGAGGGCCGGGACCCCAAGGAGGACTTCCGGATCATCAATGAGGAGCTGCAAAAGTTCAACCCGGAGCTGGCTAAGCGCCCCATGCTGGTGGCGGGCAACAAGTGCGACCTAGCGGAAGAGGGCCAGGTGGAGGACTTCCGCCGGTTCGTGGAGGAGCGGGGCTACCGGTTCTTCCCCATCATCGCGCCCATCCACGAGCAGGTGGACGCGCTGCTGGATGCCGTTTCCAGCGAGCTCCAAAAGCTGCCGCCCATCCTGCGCTACCAGCCCGAGCCTGTGGAGCTGCAGCCCGTGGAAGAGCTGCAAAAGGACCGGGTGAACGTAACGCAGCGGGAGGGAATCTATATGGTGGAGGCCCCCTGGCTGGAGCGCATCATGCAGACGGTGGACTTTGACGACTCGGAATCCCTGCAATACTTCCAGCGGGTGCTGGTGCAGACGGGGGTTATCGAGGCCCTGCGGGAGGCGGGCTGCGGCGAGGGGGACAGCGTGGACATTTATGGTCTGGAATTTGACTTTGTGGAGTAAGGAGGCCGCGCATTGGGAACTTTGTTAGGAGGGGCTTCCGCCAACTTCCGGGAGCTGAGCCCCCTGGACCTGGCCTTTGTGGGCGATGCGGTGTACGACCTGCTGGCCCGGGAGCATCTGCTGGAGGCCGGGAGCTGCCCGGTGAAAAAGCTCCACCAGCGCAAGGCCGCCTGGGTGAACTGCGCGGCCCAGTCCGCGGCCCTCAAGGCTCTGTGGCCCAGGCTGACGGAGGAGGAGCGGGCCGTCGCCCTGCGGGGCCGCAACGCCCATGTGGGCCATGTGCCCAAAAACGCCACTGTGGCCGACTACCACATGGGCACGGCCTTTGAGGCCCTGCTGGGCTGGCTCTACCTCAAGGGCGAGGCGGAGCGCCTGCGGGAGCTGTTCTTCGCCGCTCTGGAGGCAATGGCTTAAAAGCTGGGAGTGAAGAGTAATACGGAGTGGAGCCTCGCCTGCCGGCTCGGTCGAGTTGACAAAGCCAGCTCGTGGTCAGAACGCTTCCAGTACGTTGGCTGCGCCAAGTACCCGGGAAGTTTCCCCCAAGAACGTTCCCCCAGCTTTCCCGCCCGGCGCGGCGAAATAAAGTTTTTTGAAGATTGGTAAGAAACTTTTTTACAAAAAAGCTTCTTACCCCGCCGGAGGCCTTATAGTACTCAAAAAAATATTTTCGCAAGAACTCTAAATGTAAAGAAAGGAGCTCTCTGCCCATGAACCACCGTAAGGAACTGCTGACGGACGCACTATCCATCACGGCCGGCGCCATTGTGTACGCCGCCACGGTAAACGCTTTCACCGCCCCCAACAACATCGCGCCCGGAGGCGTCACCGGCGTTTGCACCATGCTGAACTTCGTCTTCGGCACTCCCATCGGCCTGGTGAGCTTTCTCATCAACATCCCCATCATCATTTGGGCCGTGGTGGAGATCGGCTACAAGCTGGTGGTCAAGACCATGGCCGCCATCGCCCTGTCTTCCCTGTTCATCGACCTGTTCGCTGGGTTTATGCCGGTCTATCAGGGCAATTTGATCCTGGTGGCCATTTTTTCCGGGGCCTTCGAGGGGCTGGGCCTGTCGCTCACCTTCATCCGGGGGGCTACCACCGGCGGCACGGACATGATCGCCCGGCTGCTGGAACGGCGGATGCCCCACATGTCCATGGGCAAGCTGATGCTGGTGCTGGACGGACTGGTGGTGGCCGCGTCGGCGGTGGTGTTCGGCAGCATTGAGAACGCCATGTACGCCTGCATCGCCATCTTCGTGAGCACCAGCGTCATCGACGCGATTTTGTACGGCACGGACGCGGGCACGGGAAAGCTGTTCTTCGTCATGTCCCCCAAGGTGCGGCAGATGGGGGAGCGGATCATTCGGGAGGTGGACCGGACGGTCACCTACCTGGACAGCCACGGGGGCTACAGCAAGGCCCCGGCGGAGACCATGCTGTGCGTCGTGCGGCGCTTCGAGGTCTACCAGGTGCAGGCCATCATCCGGGAGGAGGACAAGGACGCCTTCGTCATCGTGGGGGACGCGGGGCAGGTCACCGGAGAGGGCTTCCGGCCCATGCGCCCGGACGACAAGCCCTTGAAGGAGTTGATTAAGGAGCTGAAAAAGTCTTAGAATCTGTATTCATAAATGACTTAGCCATTCGACAACAGGGGAGCTTGGGTAGGGCTTATGACGTTGGCTTCGCCAAGTCACCCTAAGAATCCTACCAGGGGCCGCGGCTTCGCGGAGCGAATGTCAACTTCGCGGAGCGAATGTCAACTTCGCGGAGCGAATGT